>NZ_JBHWUE010000148.1:0-17020 GCF_042738615.1 Rhodococcus sp. NPDC059968 | reverse complement strand
ATTTACCCACCCGCCGTCGTGGTGTCCGACGCCATGAAGATCCCGCGGTCCGGCGGGGCGGTGTTGTACTTCCTCCGTATCCGCACCGACCTGCCACCCCTGCCCCTCACCGACGCGGAGAAGGTGCTCACCGACCTCGGGCACCCCGGCTCCCGGTTGCGGACCGACCACTACGTCCGCTCCCCCAGCCTCCGGACCGCGCTGCTGGGACTGCGGGACCTCTGACCTCAGCGAGTCTGTGTCAGCGTGGGAGTCAGCTGGCGCAGAACCGACGAACCCGACGGTCGAAACGCTAGACCGCGCCAGATACCGCGCGACATTAGTGCGCGCGACTCGAAAAATGCCAATGCGGTGCTGCCAGCCTTCCGGCTCGAGAGTACAACGGGCCCTTCGTGAACCTGGCCGCGCGATGATATCCCCGACTTCCAGCATGCGGGCCCGCGACCATTAGCACTCCACCATCGAGAGTGCTAAATTCCGTGTAACCGAAGACACGGACCCGCGAGAACCGCTGGGCCCAAACACAGTCACCCGGTCTAGGTGCAGCGCAAGTGCCACCGCCCCGAGTCGCGGCAGTGGCTGGAAGGTTGATTGCCCCTTCGAACGATTGGGCACACCCGGCTTCGCCACACCAACGACCGGACCACCCGAGGCACTGGAGGAGGATCATGACCGCCGCTAACCCGCGCCAACCAGGCGTCACCAGCGACAAGAGTTCCTCCGCGCGTGCACGACCGCGACCGCCGCGCGGGGGATCACGGTTACCCTCCGTGTCGATCACCCTGGGGGCGTTGTCCATCGCGTCGTTCTGGGTGGTCGGACTCGGGTTCATCCTGGGCGTGAGCGCCGTGGTGTGCGGCGCTCTCGCCACATCCCGGTCCGGCGTAGCGGACAATGAGTCCGCCTCGCTGCGGGCGTTGCTCGGAGTCCTCGCCGGAGTCGCAGGGATCACGGTATCCGCGATCGCTCTTTTCCCCGTGCTGGAGTACCTGTGACCTGCACACCAGCCCATACACCTCCCGTCCTCGACCTTTTGGAAGGATCCGCGCCACCCGTGACCGTCGCCCCCGGCCCGCATCTGCCCACCGAACAGACCACCCTCGACACCGGGTGCGACGACCCCGCGGCGAACGGCGCGGCGCTCCTCGAGTCCTGGAAAGCGGGCATCGCCGTGACCGTCGGCCTGGCGGTGCTGACAACCCTCGTGTGCACCGTCCTCGGATCCTTCGCGCTGGCCCTTCTCGCGCTCGTCGCGGTCGCCGGCATTGCCGGCCTGATCACCGCCGCCCTCTGACACTGCCCGCATCCCCCGTCCGCGGGCGTGTTCGTTCCGGCGGTGCCGCGGTGTGGCCCCGCGTCCTACGTTCGTCGTGCCGCGGTGGACCCGGCGCAGACACGTGCGCTCCTCGGCGACACCACGCATCCGAGGGGGTCGGCACCCTGATCTCAGCTACCTCGAGGTAGGTCTCGTGCTCGAATCGTTCTCGTGGGGTGGGACTCTCAGGAACTTCACAGACACCGTGGGGCCGAGTGATGCGACGATGAAGCATGCGCCGCCATCGTTGGCCGGCCCTCGCGCCGCCCACCATCGGGGGGATCGCCGTGCACGAGGCGATGCCGATCGTGGCCGAGAAAGATCTCACCCTCGAACTGTCCGCGGCGACCGCGTTCGTGTCCGGGCTGCTGTTGCGGTTCACGCTGTGCGTCACCGGTGTCCGCGCCGACTTCGTGCGCTACGAAACCCGCCCCCTGACCGACCCCCACGACTGGTCGGCGCAGTGGTCCTATCTGGCCGTGCGCATCCTCGCCGACGACCTGGGCGGCCTCGCTGACCCGTTCCACCCGATCCTCGAGCCCGATCCGGAGGGATCCGGGCCGTACCGAACCTCACCGCAGTACTGGATCGGCACCTACCCGACCACCGGATCACTGACCGTCACCACCAGCTGGCCGCAGGTCGGACTCCACCCCACCTCGGTCACCCTCACGCTCGGTCCCAGCCCCTTCCCCACCACCTTCGGGTCCGATGCATGTCGGTGACGGTGTCCGACTGCGCTCGACGAGCTGAATGTCGAGCCACTGTCGACGATTCCTGGCTATCGGAACTTACCGGTGCACCGCACCGCACACTCAGGTCTGACGCTCAGCCGATTCGGGCAGTCGCGCACATCGGGCATCGGGTGGTCTCGCGACGACCCACCCGTTGATCCGGGCGAAGGCCACCGCCGCGGTGTGTCCGGCGACCGCGTATCGAATCGGTGCCCACACAGAAGCCATGCGTTGCACAACACGCAATCCACAATTGCGACGCTAGCTAGCGTAGCGGAGTTAGCTATCCTCGCTCGCGGTCACGATCCCGGAGCTTTTCGGCGCACGATTCATGACGATGCCATTTTCGCGGCAAGCAATCCGGTTGCCGGCGAGGAAAATCGACAACCGGCCGCTCAGACACTTACGTCACAGTGATGAAATTGTCCGGACGTAGCGTCGGGACGTAGTGGGCGATCCCGGCGACCGGCACGGCCGGAAAGGCCGGAAAGGCTGGTCCGGCTTGCCTGTACTCCTCATGCCGTCCAGGCTCTCGACCAGGTGACCTGAGTGTGCCGTGCCGACTGCGCTGACGTACGAAACGACATTGGGCCCGAGGGGCGAGTGGAACCGGATCTACTCGCCCACTTCGAGATCGAATGGCGGGGTGGGTGTGTGCCTGCGGCGGGCGTCAGCGTCACCAGATACCCCCGAGGAGACCACTAGAGCCCGACGGATATACGTTGCTGCATCGTGCGGGCGTGTTGTTGCTTCGCGGTGATGGCCGCCTCGATACGGCAGCGCAGGGTTTCGTCGTCCAGGTGTGAATTGTCGAACCCGGTCACCACCGCCAGCTCGGTTCCGATGCGGATGTGGGCAGTCTCATTGACCACCGATCCGTCGTCACGGCACGCCAGGTCGCGCCCAGCGGCGATGACCTGAGCCATGGCTGTAGGGCCCCGCTGCCAGTGGCGGTTTGAGAAGCTGCGACCTGCGGACTTGCCACTGGTCTCACGACGTGGCCACCGCCATCTGTCTCAATCCCCTGGCATTTCTTCAGCTATCACGAAGCGAGGGAGGCCATGCCGATGCTGCCACGACGGGCGATCAGGACTCCCTGACACCCTCAGGTCAGGAGTGGTTAGGCACAACAGGAACGCGACAGCCGCTCCCTGCGGGCACATGACCCTGTGGTCGTAGCGGCGGCGCCCGACCCGAGCCCGCGGCTGGCCGTGGGCTGTGCCGATAGCGGATGTACCGGCGGCAACAGGACATAGGCCAGATGGACCACCCTATCCGCGCGAGGGAGCCGGTCAGGCACGGCAATCGTTGCGACGCAGAGTAACCGGGCTACCGCGCGCGTCGCATTTTGGAGCTGTTACTGGCCAATGAGTGTTCACGGCTGGCGAGCGAGGGCATCACGTTCGGTCAGGGTGTCGTGACGTTGTTCTGGCGCGCTCACAAGGCTGCGGAGCTCCGTCGGCCGACTGCCGCCGTGGACAGTGCAGTCGGCCGCATGCTGCCGTTCGGGTGGGAGCACCGAGTCGGCAGACCCGAGATGGGGGTGCTGCCTGCGGAAGGGACGTCGGGGATCGCCTGACGCCATGTTGATTGCGTGCGAGCGAGCCAGTCTTGTAAGGCGGAAGCCTCAGGACTCGAGGTCGAGTTCGAAGACGAACTCGACCTCGACCGCAGACCCGCGCGGGAGCTCGGCGACACCGATCGCAGAGCGTGCGTGTCGGCCGGCATCGCCGAAGACCTCGATCAACAAATCGGAGGCGCCGTTGATGACCTGCGGTTGCTGCGAGAATCCGTCGGCGGAGGCCACGAATCCCACAACCTTGACCACCTTCAGGATCCGGTCCAGCCCGACGAGAGCATCGACGGCCGCAAGCCCGTTGACCGCGCAGAGCCGCGCGGCCACGGCGGCCTCCTCGACCGCGACGTCCTTGCCGACCTTGCCAGTGACCGTCGCGTGGCCGTCCACTAGCGGCAGTTGGCCGGAGGTGTAGACGTACCGTCCACTTTGGGTAGCGGGGAGGTAGGCCGCGGCGGGTGTCGCCACGGGCGGAAGCTCGATGCCCAGAGACGGAAGCTTCTCGCTCCATCGGCGGGAGTGGACAGTGGCGTTCGACATGATGAGATTCACCTCGTTGCAGTGATGGTCGCTGCGAAGGGGATTGCATCGCAGCATGTAGCGGGTGTTGTGTTCAGCGGCTGGGCAGGATGTGAGGGTTCAGCAGGCCGGCGGGATCGATCGCGGCGCGGATCGACTTCATCAGGTCGATGTCCTCGGGTGATCGTCCCAGTTCGAGCCAGGGTGCTTTTGCCCGGCCGACGCCGTGTTCGGCGCTGATGCTGCCGTCGTGCCGCGTCACGTGTCGGAGGACGAAGTCGGTCACGCACTCGCGCTCGTTCTCCTGGACGTCGAGCAGGTTGACGTGGAGATTCCCGTCCGCGATATGACCGAAGCACACGGCCCGGACATTCGGGAACTTCTCCGTCAGGCCCGGGGTCAGGGTGGTGAGGAACTGCTCGATCTCGCGCAGGGGGGTGGAGATGTCGAGCTTGACCGGTGGAGTGGAGGATTCGGCGCTGATGGATTCGGTGTGGCTCTCGCGGTAGCGCCACAGTTTGGGTGCGGGTCCCTCCTCGACAGCGGCGTCGAGCACCGCTTCGCCGGCCTGTTCGAGGATGTCGAGGAGCAGTGCCTGAGTGTCACGCTGACCGGAGACCTCGACGAGAAGAAGAAGCGGTGAGTCGACGGCCAAGGGAGCACGCAGGTCGTGGTGGCGACGGACCAGGTCGACGCCGGTCCTGGTCATCAGCTCGGCGGCTTCGAGGGTCAGCCCCGCCCGTTCAAGTCGGTCCACGAGGCACAGTGCGTCTCCGACGGTGGATACGGCCACGAGGGCGACCTGGGTTCGCGGGGCGGGGACGACGAGCCGCAACAGAACTCGGGTGATTACGGCGAGCGTTCCCTCAGCACCGGCCAGGAGCCCGGGGAGGTCGTATCCGACGTTGTCCTTGACGAGTTCCTTCCAGCGGGTCACGACACGGCCGTCGGACAGAACCGCCTCGATGCCGAGGAGCTGCTTTCTGGTGTTGCCGTTCTTGATCATCCGGATACCACCGGCGTTGGTGGATACGATTCCACCGAGGGTGGCCGAATCCCGGGATGCGAGATCGATGCCCAGGTCGAGGCCGTGCTGGCGGGCTGCGTCCTGCGCCTGTGCCACGGTCACTCCAGCGCCGGCGGCGAGGGTGCGATCGACCACGTCCACGCGCTCGATCCTGGTGAGCCGTTGGGTACTCAGGACGATCTCGCCCTCCATCGGAATGGAGCCGCCGACGAGACCGGTGTTCCCGCCCTGGGGGACGATCCGGATGCCGAGCCGATGGCACGTGGCGAGGACAGCGGACACTTCCGCTGTGGAGCCCGGGCGGACCACGGCCTCCGTGTGACCACGCCAGTGCCCGGTCCAGTCGGTGACATAGCCGGCTGTCACGTCCAGATCGGTGAGAACGTTGGCCGGGCCCACGATGTCGGCCAGCTCGCTGACGATAGACAGGGTCGGGGAGGTCATGCGGGTTTCCCTTTTTCTATGAGCTGGCCGGCGCGCCGGCCAGTGAATTCGCCGTCGAGAATGGCGGGGGTTCCGTTGACGAGGACGGATCGGACGCCACGCGCCAACTGCCATGGGTCGGTGAAGGTTGCGGTGTCGGTGACGGCATCGGTATCGAGCACCGTCACATCGGCGACAGCTCCGGGTCGTAGGACGCCGCGGTCCTCTACTCCGATCCGTGAGGCGGGTAGTGAGGTCATCTTCCGGATCGCCTCCTCTATGGTCAGGATCCCTTCGTCTAGGACGTAGCGCCGCAATACCCGGGCGAAGGTGCCGAAACTGCGTGGATGGGGGCGGCCTTCACCCGAGGCGGCGAGAATCCAGCCGTCGCTGGCGACCGACACCCAGGGGTGGGCGAGCACCGTACGCACGTCGTCGTCGCTCATCGCGTGGTTGATCATGGGGACCGCGCCCTTGTTCGCGGCCAGGAGGTCGAGCGCGGCGTCCGCGGCGTCGGTGCCGCGGTCCTGCCCGATCTTGGAGATCGACCAGCCGATGTAGCGGTCAAACTCGCCGGGAAGCAGGTCGGCGATGACGAGGCCGTCCGGGTCGACGTCGCGGCCGAAGCGGGCTCGCAGGGCGTCGGCGATGCGGGTGCGTTGCTCGGTGTCGGCAAGGCGTTCGAGCAGGGCTGGACGGCCTCCGTCGAGGGCCCATTTCGGGAGTCGTGTGGCCACGTCGGTACTGGAGGCGGTGTAGGGATAGACGTCGGCGGTGACGTCGACGCCGCGGCCGCGTGCCGTGTCGATCACGTCGAGCGCGCGGCGAACCGATCCCCAGTTCTGCGGCCCCATCGCCTTCAGGTGGGAGATCTCCAGCCGGGCACCGGCCAGCTCCGCTACGGTGATCGCTTCTACCACCGCTGTAACGAGCTGCGATGTCTCGTTGCGCACGTGGGTGGAGTAGAGCAGGCCCGCATCGGCGGCTGCCCGGACCAGGGTGACGAGTTCGTTCTCCTCGGCGAACAGTCCCGGCATGTAGATCAGTCCGGTGGAGAAGCCGACCACCCCCGGCTGCTGGGCGGATTCGGCGATGATCGCACACATCTCGTCGAGTTCGGCCGGGGTGGGCGGGCGGTCATCCTCGCCGATCACCGCGACGCGGAGGGGGTTGTGGCCGAGCTGCAGGCCCACGTTGACGGCCGGGTTCGCGGACATCACTGCAGCACCGAATCCTGACGCGTCCGACCAGTCCCAACTCAAGGGGAGCTCACCTCTGAACCCGATCGACCGTCTTGCCTGTGCCTCGTTTCGAATCGGGAACGGTGAGTGACCGCAGTTGCCGGTCACGATCGTGGTGACACCTTGAGCGAGCTGGGTCGGTGCCGCCGGATCGAGGGGAAGTGAGAAGTCGGCGTGGGTGTGGAGATCGATGAATCCCGGCGTCACGACGCATCCGGTGGCGTCGATGACGGTGCTAGCCGGGTAGGTGCCCTCGCCGATCTCGACGATCCGGCCGGAGTCCACGGCAAGGTCGGCTCGGCGTGCCGGCGACCCGGTGCCGTCGATGACCAGGCCGCCGCTGATGACGATGTCATATGCCATTTGCGTTGTCTCCTAACGCGTTTGGATGAACATGATGATCGTGTACATAATGCTCGCCGGGATCAGTAGTGCCCAACCGGTGATCATCATGTTCTTGAGGCTGAACGATCGGGACAGGCCCATCGCGCTCATCATGTTCGCGTTCGGGAACGGACCGTAGGTGTCCGCCTTCGAGGCCCACAGCAGCACGATGACCCAGGTGCTCACCCCGACACCGAGGTTTGCGGCCATGTCGCCGAAGATCTGGTTGAGCAGGACCACCTCCGCCGCGGCGGCGCCGGGGACACCGACCCAGCCGAACAGTGCGATGGCGATGGCGAACGGGAACGGCCCCAGGGTCTGGAACGATTCGCCGTAGGACTCGAGGACCACGGTAAACGGATCGATGAGGTCGATCGTCACGAACATCACGGCGAGCAACCAGAACAGCAGGAAGATGTGGATGAGTGCGCCGGCGCCCCGGTAGATGGCCTTGCCGGTTTCCTCAGCGGTGAGCCCACCGGTGAGGCCGGTGAGGATGGCGATGAGGGGAAGGGCGAGCAGCGGGAAGGTGATGCCGGCGGAGGTGACGGCCGCGTAGACAATCGAGGCGAGCAGGGCCACCAGAAACACCGCGGTGGCGCGACGCTGGTGCGGTGTGTCCTCCTCGTCGATGCCCAGGTCGTGTTCGTTGTAGAAGTCGTCGCCGTGGCGGGTGCGGCGCTGCATCCACGGCACGACGAGAAGACCCATCACGAGCGACAGAATGGCCAGCGGACCGCCACCAACGAGCAGGTACTGCAGGTAACCGACCTCCGCGGCGTTCATGATCGCGACGTTGGACCCGGCGAACGGGGCGATCGCCAATCCGGCGCAGCCACCGACGAAGATCATCGACGCCGTCGCTGACCGAGTGAAGCCCTTCTTCGCGGCCATCGGCAGCAGGAGCGGGGCCGCGACTGCGAGAGCACCGGCGAGGGTGCCGAGCGCGGCCACGAGGATCAGGCACGACATCATCGTCCCCAGGATGAACGCGAGCTGGCTCTTGTCACCTGCGACCCGCATGACCGAGCGCACGATCTGACCGGCCACCCCGGTCACACGCATGACCTCGGCGAGGCCAGCTCCGAGCATGATGATCAGTCCAATCATCGTCACCTGGTCGCCGATCGATTCGCCGAGAATGTCGGCGGCTCCGGTGGGCGAGGGCAGCAGGATCAGCATCGCCGACGCGATGGACACGACCGTGGCGACCATGACGTCCATGCCGAAGATCGCCAGAGCGCCGTAGATGCCGATCGGGAGCAGTCCCCACAGGGTCGCGCCGTCGACGACGATGCCCACCGCGAGTGACAGGACAAGACACGCGATGGAGATGATGTTCAGTATTCGTTGCCTCGTACACATACCTGTAGATCCTGACGAGGAGGCTGGGGGGAGCTGCTCATCCCTGGTCTCGGGAGCGCTGAGCGGTTTGGTCACTTCGAACCCTCGGAATCGGTCAATGGGGCTGATGGCGCCGCCCGGGGATGGGCGGGCAGTGACTGGAGTCACTGGCAATCACTGGGGTCAACACTCACCCCTGACATGCCGCCCTGTCCAAGTCCAATAGTCGATTCTTCAATCTCATTTCGATATAATCGCAGGATGAACCTGCAACGCGCTCGCTACTTTGTTGCCGTGGCGAAACAAATGAGCTTCACGCGGGCGGCCGAGGAACTCCACGTTGCGCAATCGGCGTTGAGCCGGCAGGTCAAGCTCTTCGAGCACGAACTCGGGGTGGAGCTGCTCGATCGAACAGGGCCCCGATTCGCCCTCACAGACGCCGGTCGCGTCGCCCTTCGTGAGGCCGAGGCGGTGCTCACCTCCGTGGATCGGTCGGTCAGCAGAATCCGCGCTGCCAGCCGGGGTCTGGGCGGAGAACTCCAGATCGCGCACACTCGTTCCTGGGCGGGAGGCAACATCACCCGTGCTGTCGAGCAGTTCCGGGTGCTGTATCCGGGTACCACGATCACCGAGCACCGCGGCTTCACGGCGAGGAACATCGAACTGGCAACCGCCGGCACGATCGACGTAGCCATCGTGCGGCCGCCGATCTACGAATCGGGTTTGGCGGTACGAGTGCTGGATCAGGAAGCGTTGCTCGTTGCCGTACCGGCAGATCACCGGTTCACCTCGTACAGCCGGATCGATCCGGCAGAACTCGCGGACGAGCCGGTGGTCTTCTGGCCGCGGAACAACGGCCCGGGCATGCACGACGCCATCGTGAGGCAACTGTGGCCACATCGGCCGCCGAACGTCGTCCGCAACGAGGCCGACGACGAGCAGGTCCTTTACGCCGTCGCAGCCGGTGTGGGCATCGCACCGATACCGGCCGGCCGCGCAGCGGCCTTCCGCGTTCCCGGGGTCGATCTGCGTGAGGTCACCGGAGCACCGTATCTGCAGGTGGGTGCGGCCTACCGTCCCGACAATCCCAACATCGCGCTACGACAATTCCTCAAGGTCACCGACGAGATGGACCTGCCCTCCAGTTGAATGAACACCGGCACCAACGCTGGCTGTTCCCGGAAGACAAGCAGGCCAGCCGACGAACCCCGAAACGGTCAGAAATCGGACATTGCTCAACCCCGGCTCCGCCGGTTCGCTGGCAATCTGGAAACGCCATCCACGTGACTCCACCACCAGCCGCGTCCACGCAAAGGTCAGCGCAACCTCCGGCTTCGCCAGCAGCCGAGCCGGTTTCACGTCAACAACAACCGGACCATCATCGCTCAACAGTAGGTAATCCGGCACGTGCCGTCGTCTCGCGCCCGCCACGTCGGCTTCGAGCAGGAACGGCTGAGCGAGAATGCGCCGCACGCGATCGAAGTCGGCCAACAGCAGACGAGCCAACTCCAGCCGCGACTCGTAGATCACCAGCGTCCGCTCCGTACTGGCCCAGTACGCGCCCGGAATAGTGCTTGTGACCGTGATACCAGCGGAACATTCGCCATGGCGCTGCTGTGTCGAACAGTGCCTCCGGAAAGACATCGCCCCAATTGACCGCTGATTCAAGACCATCCGCCTGCGACGGACGCTCGCCACAACAGATGTCGGACGTGGATCAAGATCAACGGCCATCAGACAACCTCGATACCGAAGCGGGCCGCACCACCGCAGCCCCTCATCATCAGCCCTCACCATCGATCATCAACCCTGGTGACCCGTTGACCCGACATTCGAAATGGGCGTGTCTCATAACGTTGGCGGATCCGCCACCGGCCCGCCACTCGCCCGGGAGATTCCGCCACGGTTCGCGAGATCCTACAATGGCGTCAACGCGATCGGACGCTTCCCCTGCACGCACCGATGTCCGCTGAATCTCCAGATCCCAAAACGACACGAACCACTCGACAACCGCTCCCTCATCCACTTTTCTTGAGTGAACTGTATGAGTCATCAGCGTCCAGCATGCAACGCGGCGCCCGCCCACCTGCAATGCGCAGATGATCGCCGACGTTGTGATGGTGTTGCATCTGCATTGCGGTCCACACGTCCGATTGTCTGTTGCATCCGAATCGGGCGCCCGCGTTGCCAACCTCGTACTGTCGGCGTTGCGTTGCCAACCTCATCTAGGTAGCTAAGAGCGGCGTAGCCGGGTTTTGGAGTCAAGTTTTGTGGTGTTCGGGTCATGTTCGACTGCTTGATATTTCAGGCCGCGAGTTGCGCTGTGTAGGTAAGGGTGTCGACGGCGATGCGGTAGGCGGTGGCAGCTGATCGCAGGCGGCCGGGAGTGGTTGTCGGGGCGGCGAGTTCGGACAGACCCGTGCGTAGGACCCGATCGTGGACACAGGTGAGGAACTTCGCGGTGTCGAGTCCGAGGTCGGTGACCTGGTAGCGGTGGGTGCCCTCGATCCGGACGATGAGGTTGCGGGTTTTCAGCCGGCGCAGGTCGTAGGTCATCTGCCCGGCGGACACCGTGTCCGGGTCGAGTCCGCGCAGCTCGCCGGTGAGAGTGCGCAGGTCCTTGTTGGTGAAACCGTTCGGGTGCAGCCGGAAGTCCAGCAGCGCGGAGAGCAGGGCGTGGCTGCGCCCGTCGGCGAACCGCAGTCCCGGCACTCGGGTGCCGGTGGCGGTGGTGACGGGCCCGGTGATCGTGGTGAGGGCGTCGGCACCGGTGATCGGGTCGTGACTGAGTCGTTGGACGCGCAGCAGGCGTCGGTTGGCGTGAAAGCCGATCTCCCGCAGGGCGGGCAGATGTGTCAGTCGTTTCCCGAGGTGGAAATCGCGGGTGTCGGACACGGGACTGCCCACGGGCGAGCGCATGTCGGCACCAGGAAGGATCTTCGGGGGTTCGAAACTTAAGCCTCGGGCTGAGCCGGAAAGGAGGTTGTACGCGAGTGACCACAGGGCCGAGCGGACAACGGTGATCCGCACCCTGCTATTCGTGAAGAAACTCCCTGTTCAGGCAGCTGGAGAACTGTCGCACAGCGATTTGCTTGACCTCTTGACTTGACCTACTTGACCGAGGACGATGGTGGCATGAGCACACCACTGAAGAAGGTCGTCGACGACCAGCTCAACGCGAGCGGGATGGCCGCCGAGCAGCTCGACGACGTCGACGCCAAGTACGTCGCCGCCGGCGTCAAGAACGTGCTCTCGAACCTCAAGGCCCGTCGCGCATGGGAGAACCACATCGGCGCGATCTTGACCCACAAGCAGGCCGTCGACGCCACCGGCTGGACGAAGCAGGCCCTCAGCCAAGCCGTCAGAGACTCCCGGGTCCTGCGCCTCGAGGCCACCGACGGAACTATCGGCTACTGGTCGGGCGGATTGACCGACACCGCACCCCACGTCCCGATCCGGGGAATCAAAGACGTCCTGAAGGCCTGGGCGCACGCCGACGTCCAGTCCTGGACCATCGCCTCGTGGATGTCGAGCCGACAACCGGAACTCGACGACCGCACCCCGAGGCAGGCCCTCCTCGACGGCGACACCGCCGATGTCGTGACGCTCGCCCGGCAGGCAGCCGAACGGCTGGCTTCGTGAGCGCTTCCCGAGCGACACAACACCTCGCCGCCCCACCGTCCCCGGACACACTCCGGGGACGGTTCCCTGTGTCCACTGTGCCCGCCGGCACAACGACGTACCGCACCCACGGGGCCAAGTTCGGCCCGTGGTGGTTCGGCACCAGCCTCGGGGGCCGCTTCGACCTCCCCGGCCCCGACGGCACCTGCTACACCGCCGAGTCCGAGCTGATCACCCTCCTCGAGACCTGGTGCGGGATCGGGCTCATCCCGAGCCCGGAGATCGCACAACGAGTCATCTCCGCGGTAGCAGTCACCCGCGAACTGCACCTCGCCGACGCAACCTCGAACGCCGCGATCGGATTCGGCATGACATCCGAGATCTCGACAACCACCGATTACGCGCTCACCCAGCAGTGGGCACGGGCACTCCGCGCAGCCGGGTTCGACGGCATCCGCTACTGGGCGCGGCACGAAATGACGCACGCACACGCCTGCGTCGCCTTGTTCGCGGCCAGTGGGGACCAGACCAGCACGGTGGCGATCCCTGCAGACTTCACCGTGGCGGGCACCGACGCATTGCCGGATCGCCCCGACCTCTGGGATGCGCTGTACGAGACGGCCGGGGTCGAGGTCCTGGACATTCCCGGCAGCATCTAAGCGAGGCCACCCCGAGACACCGGTGGGCGCCTCGGGGTGGGCGCCTCGGGGTGGCGTCGAAGGAGTGACTCAGGCGGCGGCCGCCATGCGCCACCCAGACCGGGACGTGCCATGTGCGCAGGTCAGCACAGAAAAATGCCCTGCACCCGCCTTACGGGTGCAGGGCCTTCGTCATCCCGTGCTGCGCCGGACGCGCCGACAGCGTCAGTCCACCGTCAACTGGAAGTCTTCGGGCTCGATCGCGATGTCCGAGACGGTCGCGGTGACCTTCTCGAAGTTGGCCTTCGCCTCCCCACCGACTATCTCCCGCTGAAGTTCGTTGACCACGGCGTTCTCCCACGCGTCGGGGTTCTCGGCGACCGCGTCGACGTACACGTCCTTCGGCAGCCTCACGCGGACGCGGACGGTGAACTCGAGTTCGATCAGATGCGGGTCGTTCATGCGTGTGCGCTCCTCTGACAGTTGAGATGTGGATCAGGCGAATGGCAAGGCACACCATGGATGCAGGTCGGTTGCGGCGGCCCCTGCCAGGCCGCCGTGATGGTCATCGTTCGCAAGGCCCCCACCCTCGTCATCGCCGCGTTCAGTCGACAGCGGCCACCGATGGGCGCCCCCTCCCGCCGCACAACCGTAAGGCAAGCTCAGAACCCACGCGGACGCACCCTTGCGATCTTCGGTCCCCCATGCGCCGCGCGTGCGTGGGCCCCGACCTCACTGGGTGCCACCATCGGACTCGACTCCTCGAGTTCTCGGTGTCGGGGCAACAAGCGCGGCGGGCTTCACCCAGTTGTTGAGGCGTACCGGGAGCACGCTCGATATGTCGTGCCCACTTATAGGGTTCATTCATTATGGGGTGCAGTCGATGTGCAGGGACAGGTAGATGCGGCGGGATCCGTCGACGGAAGGCCAGTTGTCGGGTGCGTCGGCGACGGTGCTGATGTCAACCTGGTCGGTGGGGACCAGTCCACCGAGTGCAGGTGTCGAGGTTCTGGTTGGTGGTGTCGACGTCGACGGTGGCCAGGACCTGATCGGGGTTGGTGAGGGTGAGCGTTTGGGAACCGTGGCGGGCGTGGATGTTCCAGCCGTGCGGGGCGGCGATGTCGACGGCCAGAGTGTCCGCGCTGCCATGGCAGCGGGCAGTGACCTCGCTGGGCCGCGGTGTGGTGATCTCGGTGACCGAGTGTTGCTCTCCCCTAGCCCGAAGTTGCGGTGGTTTGGTAAGCATTTTGACAGGTTTACCTGGTGTTTTGTGGTCGGGTGGAGGGTTTTGTTCTGTCGACGGTGTCCTCAGGTCAGGGTCAGTGGGATCGGGGCGCCGAGGAGGTCGAATGCTCGTCGTTGCGTCGGGGTGGGTTCGGCCAGGGTTGCGATAAGCGGTCCGACGTCGCCGTATCGGAGGTCGTTTCTGGTCAGTGTCGACAGGTGCGTGAGCAGCCCCTGATACGAGCGCACGGGCAGATCCTCGTCAGTGGTGCGGCGGGCTGTTTTCGCTTTCGCGGCCGCGGAGATGGTGGCCGGGGCGACGGGGTCTTCACGTCGTTGTGGTGGATTCTCGTCGGTAAAGGTCAACGGCGCCAACGCGCTACGCAGATGCCAGGTCAGGTAGGCGGCGAGGAAGCAGATCAACACGTGCGCTTTGACTCGGTTTTCGCGGCGGTGGTGGATCGGCCGCAGGTCCAGGTCGATGGCCTTGAGGCTGCGGAAGTCTCGTTCCACCCGGGCGAGGTTCTTGTATGCCCCGATCACCGCGGGGGTGTCGAGTTCGCCGGGGGTGGCGGTGGTCCGGATCACGTACAGGCCGTCGAGGGCGGCTTCGGCGTCGATCCGCCCGGTGTTGCGGGCGACGGTGAGGCTGGTGTCGGTGATGGTCAGGTCGAAGTGTTTGGCCATCTTGAATGTGCCGAGGACCTTCCCGACTTTCAGGCCGATCTTGTCCGCGCCGCGCAGGCGACCTGCCGCCGCGGCGGCGATGATGGGGGCGAGTTTCGCCTCGGTCGCGGTGAGTAGTTCCTCACGTTTGCGGGCGCGTTCGGCGGCGAGCAGCGGGTTGCGGCACGCCACCAGTCGTTCCCCGGGGTAGTCGGGGTGGGAGATCTCGGCGAAGTTCTGCTCATCGAACAGCGACATCTGCAAGGGTCCGTCGTCGGCGGCCAGGGCCGCGATCTGCGGTGCCCGCAGCGCGGTGAGCCAGCCGATGCCGCCGAGTTCTTTCAGGGCGGTGATGCGGGCGGAGGTGATCATCCCGCGGTCGCCGACCATCAGCATGTTCTCGAGGCCGAAGGTGTCTTTCACCGCGGTCACCGCGTGGGTGAAGGCGGTGGGGTCGGCGGTGTTGCCGGGGAGCACCCGGATCGCGACCGGTCGGCCGTCGGGGTCGGTGAGGAGGCCGTATTCGATTTGTTCGCAACCCTTCTTGCCGTCTCTCGAGTACCCGCGGGCGGCGAGTTCGCAGTGCCGCCCGGTCACCCAGGACGAGGACAGGTCGAACATCGCCATCCGAGAGGGGTTGACCGTCGGGTCCAAATGCCGGGTGGCCAGCTTCTTTTCGATGCCGCTCTGGCGGCCGACGAGCCAGTCCATCGCCGCGTACACCTCGTCGGTGCCGGCGTCGGTCACGCCCAGGTCGGCGGCGAGGGTGGTGTCGGACCACCAGGATATGGTCGCCAATTTCGATGCCGGGGCCACGGTGCGGGCCAGGACCAACGCCATCGCGATCTCACGGTGACGTCCCGCCGGACCGAGCAGCGCCGGCAGGCCCAGTTTCTTGGCCATCACCGCCGCCGCGGCGAGGTGCCCGTGCGGCAGGGACCGGGCGACGGTGACCACCGACGCCGGGTCGACGAGGCTCCGACCGGCCAGGACCGCCTTGACGGCGGCGACCGCCTCGGGTGGCAGCGCGGACAGGTTCGCGAGGGTCTCGTTGCGCACCTTGCCGTTGTCTCGGAACGAGCGGCGCAGCAACTGGGATTCGTAGACCCGTTCGACACCATCTTTCCCGGTGTACTTACGGCGTTGAGTGGCGATGTGGACTGCACCGGTTCCCTTGGCCATGAACTGATTTTACGCCACCCCTACCACGGTGTCCATCACTTTAGTGACTACATCAGTCGAGCGTCCAACGCCTCCGTCGCAGCTCAGTCACCAAAACCAGGACAAACCCCACCGCAACTTCGGCCTAGCCGATGAGGATGCTGCCCAGGTCGGTGCTGGTATCGGTGACGGCCGAGCCGCTGGTCGAGGCGGCCGCGCGGCCGTCGTCGCTGCAGGCGCGTCGGTGCGGCGAAAGCGCCGACGGGCCAGGGCAGCGGTCCCGGAGGTCCGCCTGTGGGACAGGGGCATCGTTCAGTCCTCATCAGTTCGGGGGCTTATGTGAAGATGTCGACGTACCAGCGGCCGTCGATCTTGACGGTGGTGATGGTCTGGGTGCCGCGTTTGACCGGCTGCGCCGGTTGCATCACGGACAGGTCGGCGAGGTAGACCCCGACGGACAGCTCGACGGTGCGCAGGCAATAGTTGGTTCCCACCGGGACCGCGTCGATGACCTTCTGCAGCTCGGGGCCGGGCAGCACCGACGAGGTGGGGGTCGCGAGGGCGCGGGCGGCGTCGCCGTTGCGCTGGCTGTAATAGGCGTGATTGAACGCGGCGATCACGCCGCCGCCGCTCTTCTGGTCGCCGCGGTCGGCCCGGCATTCCCCGTCCGACGCGACTGGCTCCTCGGTCGGTTCGGGGCCGGGCAGGTCCAGGATGGGCAGCCCGTTCTCGTCGGCCGCAGCGGTGGCAGTGAGTGTGGCTGCGGTCGACGGGGATTCACTGTCGCCGCCGCGCAGGTGGCTGATTGCCATCGCGCCGGCCACGACGACGGCCGCCGCCCCCATGACGGCCGCCGCCTTCTTTCCCGGGCCGCGGCGCCGGGTCGAGAACGATGTGGGCCCCCCGGGCGGTGGTGGTGTGGCCGGGCCGCCGGGCGCCGCCGTGCGGGCCCCCGGCGGGTTGCCGACGGTGGGTGAGCCGCCTGGAAGGTCGATCACGGCGGGATGCCGCGCAGTCTTACGGCCGAGGGTCGGCTTCTTCATGGTGTGCACTGAACTGTCCTGGGTCGGGTGGAGACTCCTGATTGAACCAGGAGAATGAAGTCATGCCAGCACCGAGGAAGTACGACACCGAGACCCGTGAGCGG
>NZ_JBHWUE010000147.1:0-17172 GCF_042738615.1 Rhodococcus sp. NPDC059968 | reverse complement strand
AAGGCCCGCGACCGGCTCGGCGCCCTGCAGGTGCGCCTGGCCCGCGGGCGCACCCGCCGCGACCGGGCGGCCGTGGAGCGCGAGATCGAGCAGATCTGCGCGCCGCGGTGGGTCGCCGAGGTGCTCACCGTCACCCTCACCGGCACCACCGCGGCGGAGCTGCGGTTGCGGTACCGCACCGACCGCCACGCCCGCCGACAACTCGAGGACCGGATCTTCGGCAAGCGGATCCTGTTCACCAACCGCACCGACTGGCCGGTCGCCCGCGTGATCGCCGCCTACCGATCCCAGTCCGACATCGAGTCCGGGTTCCGGCAACTCAAAGACCCCCAGGTAATTTCGTTCTCCCCGATGCACCACTGGACCGACCAGAAGATCCGCGTCCATGTCTTCTACAGCGTCCTTGCCCTGACCGTCGCGCACCTGATGCGCCGCGAGGCCGCCGATGCCGGACTGCATCTGTCGGTGCGTGAGTTGCTCGCCGAGCTGGCCGGCATCGAGGAAACGGTGCTGCTCTACCACGACGGCACCAAAGGTCGCCCCCGCGCCCAACGAATGCTCACCGACCACAGCGACACCGCCGAACAACTGGCCCGGCTGTTCGGCATCGACCGCTACGCACCCACCCGATGACTGGCCGCCACCAACTTAGGTAATACACCCCGACCACACCAAAACCAGCTCCCACCAGCGCTAATCGCACCGAAGCCACAGCTATCTAGGAAACTCCCGCTAGCCCTGACGGCGGGCACCGTTGCGTTCCCGCCACCACCACGGCGCATCGACGAAGTGGTTGTCGAACTCGTTCTGCGCTGCCGCAAGTTCGTCGAGCGTGGCGTCCCCGGCCTGGATCCTGCCGAGCAATCGGAAGTACTCGAACCGTTCGATTCCGGGAGTGAGCACGATCGGCACCCTAGCCGCGGAATCCGGTAACGCGCCGAATGCGTGTGGCATCAGTTCGGGCACCACCAGGGATCCCCCCGGCCTCGACGGTCATGATTCGGTCACCGGCCATCACTTGTAGTTCACCGTCGATGACGTAGAGCAACCCCGACGATCGCTTGTGGAAGTGTGGGACTGCGCCATCGGCTCCGGCTCGGAGTCGGACCTTCAGTGAGCTGAGTGAACCGCCCGTAGCCGAGGAATCGAAGAGCAAACGCATCGAAGCCGAGTCGTTCCCGACCACCTCGCAACGCTCAGTGGACACGGATACTGCTCGTTCGGTGCAGTTGTCGGTCATCGCATTCTCCTGGTTTCGTTTTCGGTCAGACGGCCAGCAGTACAGCGGCCACGATCAGAGCCACTGCCGTAGCACCGTGGATCGCGAACGCGGCTTTCCGGTCACCACCGTTCGACAGCACGATCCACATATCGCCGAGCGGAGTCACGGCAAGTAGAAGCACCAGCAAGGCGAGTTGGTCGCGGGCCGCGAAGGTGAAGACGATCACCAGAAGACCACTGGTGACGTCGCGGATCCCCTTCACTTGCCACCAGCCGCGGGCGTCGGCTGCGGGGTTGGTGGGAAGCCCGAATCCCGCGGCATTCTTCTCGTTCTTTGCAAGGTAGGCCGCACCGATCCCCATGATTCCGAGGGCCCCTATCCAGCTGATGACGAGTCCGATCCAGGCGAGCATTGCCGTTCCTTCCGTCTGAAGTATCTCTATCATCGATAGATTAATGATGGACGGAACTCTACCAGTGATAGACTTTGGTCGTGGGAGTTCGAGAACGCAAAGCAAGGGAAAAGCAAGATCGCGAGCGCAGGATCGTCGACTGCGCCCGCGCCATCGCCGAAAACGACGGCTGGCCGGCCGTAACGACTCGCCGTCTCGCCAACGAGATCGAATACAGCCCTCCCGTGCTCTACAGCCACTTTCCGGACGGCAGGGACGGCATCGTCAGCGCGGTCGCGCTCCTCGGCTTCCGAGACTTCACACACATAATGCGGCAGGTGCTGGACGAGGCCGGCGACGCCGATCGTCTGACGAAGTTCATCAGCGCCTACCTCGACTTCGCGACCGAGAACCCCGCCACCTACGAAGCGATGTTCTCGATGCAACTGGGAGTGCGCTTCGCCCACGAATCCACACCGCCGGAACTTCGTGACGCATTCACCGTCCTCGTGTCGGCCGTCGGTGGGGACCAAACCCGGAACGCGGAGACCAAAGCAGAGCTCTTCTGGAGCGCATTACACGGCATGTCCGTCCTCACCCACGGGCAACGACTCGCCCCCGACAACCGGCGGGCACGCGTCGACACACTCGCAGAGCTGTTCGGTTCAGCGAAATAGACACCGGCACAACACCCCACGCGTCCTCCACTCTCGGCCACCAGCCCGCCCGATTGACGCAGTACTCGCGGCGGAGTTACCCCGTTCGCGTCCCGATTTCGAGGTTGCAGCGTCTACCTACCCGTCGCTGAAGAGTGACCGGTGGATCTCGCCGGATGTCGGCGTGGGTGAATCACCGGTACGCGGCGCCTCGGAGACGGGCTGATGCGGGGTGCTGTGGGTCAGCGTTCGCTGCGCAGAAAAGAGTGGGAGTTCGGACTTGTCGTGATCGATGGCCATATTTGTTCCTTGATTCAGATGTATTTGGGTGCGGTCGGGTGGGGCGATGGCGACCGAGGAAATCGGTGTCGAAATGTGTCGCGGTCCGCATGGTGCCGTAGGCGCGATCGGCATGAAGGTGTCAGCGTCGGATCCGAGAAGACGGCGTGCCCACCCTGGGAGATGTTCGCGCGGTGCGGATCTGCGTGGCGCCTGGGCGTGCGTGCCTGTAGCCATTGGCATCAAATGGACGCTCCTTGCATCGACCGCGAACCGGCCGGCATACTTTCGAATCGGGAACGCCTGAGCCGACACGCTCGACGCGACAACCATTCCGATGTACTAAGCCTATACCCCCACACCATCTGCCTGCTCAACAGTGAACGATCTCACTACGTGGCCCCAGCGAATAAGCGACCTGCAGAGGCAGGCCATCCCCACCTCGCGACTCGGGCGCCTGTGAGGCCGACGGAAGGCTCAGGACACGGTCGACAGCCATGACGCTTCGTCCGCCACCGAAGCGGACACGTGGATCGACTCCCCCACCATGCCGAGGGCCGGCGCATCTCCATCGGTCGCGACGTCGACGCGACATAACCGGGCGATCTACTCGTGAGAAACCACCCCCGGCGCACTTCGCGAGCGATACTGGAATGCCCCACCCTTCCGAGGAGACGTGAACATGAGCCTGTACGCAGTTGTGGACCCCGCCACCGGAAAGACGGTGCGCGAATATCCGACCGCGACCGACGAGCAGATGCAGGCGGCGTTGTCCGCGGCGGAGAAGGCGCACCGTGAGTGGTCGCGGCCCTCCACGGTGGTCGAGCGCGCCGGACTGCTCAGGAAGGTCGCCGCGTTACACACCGAACGCCGCGACGAACTGGCCAAGATCATCCAGCGGGAGATGGGTAAGCCGCTGGACCAGTCGTTGGGGGAAGTCGACTTCAGCGCCGCGATCTACCAGTACTACGCCGACAACGCCGAGAAGTTCCTGGCCGACGAGCCGATCGACCTGGTCGAGGGTGAGGGTACCGCGCTGATCCGCCGAAACTCGATCGGCGTGCTGATCGGGATCATGCCGTGGAACTACCCCTACTACCAGGTCGCCCGGTTCGCGGGTCCGAATCTGGCACTGGGCAACACCATCGTGCTCAAACACGCACCGCAGTGTCCGGAATCGGCGGCGGCACTAAACCAAATCTTCACCGACGCCGGATATCCGGAGGGCGCCTACGTCAACGTCTACGCCACCAACGAGCAAATCGCCGACGCGATCGCCGACCCGCGGGTCCAGGGCGTGTCATTGACCGGATCCGAGCGTGCCGGTGCAGCCGTCGCCGAGATCGCCGGCCGCAACCTCAAGAAGGTGGTACTGGAACTCGGCGGTTCTGATCCGTTCATCGTGCTCAGTTCCGATGACCTCGACGCCACCGTAAAAGCGGCAGTGGAAGGTCGTTTCGAGAACACCGGACAAGCCTGCAACGCCGCGAAGCGATTCATCATCGCCGACGACCTCTACGACGACTTCGTCGGCAGATTCACCACCGAGGTGCTCGCCACGGCACAAGGACTCGCGCCGCTGTCGTCGGTCGCCGCCGCCGACCGGCTGTCCGAGCAGGTACAGCAGGCGATCGCCGAGGGCGCCACACTGGTGTCGGAAGGGGAACGGCAGGGTGCCTTCTTCCCACCCGCCGTGCTGACGAATGTGTCACGGGACTCACGTACCTACCGGGAGGAACTGTTCGGGCCGGTTGCGACTGTCTACAAGGTGCGTTCAGAGGAAGAGGCCGTCGAGCTAGCCAACGACACCCCGTTCGGTCTCGGCTCGTATGTGTTCACTACCGACCCCGATCAGGCCCACCGTGTCGCCGACTCACTGGAGGCGGGCATGGTGTTCGTCAATGCCGTTGGTGCCGAAGGAGTTGAGCTGCCGTTCGGCGGCGTCAAGCGCTCCGGTTTCGGTCGCGAACTCGGCAAGTACGGAATCGATGAATTCGTGAACAAGAAACTCATCCGCATCAGCTGAATCATCGATTCCAGTATCGACGCACACTCGGCATGCAGTTCGATATCGGCGTCCAGGGGTGCGTCACGGCACATGCGGGAAAGCAAGAGAGGAGCGGCGTCGATTCCTTGAAGAGGGTCACCAAGACGATGACGCACTTCATCGCCGAATGATCCGGGGCAGCCGACGCCATGAGGTCGATCGCTGCCGGGGCGGCCACGGCGTCGGGTCATGGTCGACCTTTGCGACCCACCAGATGAAAGACGCGACTGAGTTGGCGGTAGGGATCTCGTCGGCCGGCTTCGAGTTCGACCGCGGCCGCCGCTTCCACCCGCTTCGAATCGTTCGGGTCCAACTGGGCTCCACTGAAATCGAGCCAGTCGACGAACAGCCACACTCCATACCAGCGCACTGGCTCCACGCCGCGGCTCCGCACGAGTTCGCTGAGTTCCTCCACCGTGTCGGCGCGAGTCGGCACTCCCAGCACCCCGATCTCGCCCCGGGCGTCGAACGATGCCAGAGCGTCGTCCCACCGCTGTTCCAGGGCCGGGCGCACCGCCATCGCCTTGGCGTTGCCCGTCATGATCGAGACGACGCCACCGGCAGCAGCGCATCGGCACAGCTGGTCGACCAACGGCTCCGGCTGCTCCAGGTACCCGAGCACGCCATGACACAACACGGCGGCGAAGCGTTGCCCCTTCACCGCCTCGTCGGCGTTCTCGCCGTCGGCCTCCACGAGCGTCACCCGCCGCTGGGCCTCACCAGGCAGCCGCTGGAGTCGCTGGTGGGCTTTGTCCAGCGTCGCCGACGACGGGTCGAGCAATGTCACGTCGTAACCGGCCAGGGCGAGCGGAAACGATTGATGACCCGCACCGCCGCCGACGTCGAGCACAGGTGCCGGAGGCGGCGGCAAATTCTCCAGCAGCTGCTGGTGCAACACATACGTGCGCACACGCCCTTTCACCGAGGCATCAGCGCTTCGATGTCACGCTGCTTCGTCACATCGGTGGATACCGTCACCGCTGCGTCGGGAGACTCGAGTGGCAGGGGTTCGGTCCCCGGTCGATGTCCGAGTACGAGACGGAATCCGTCCTTCCGCAGGCGGCGTGTCACGGCACCGCCCAACCCGCCCTCCGCGCCGGTCACGACGGCCACCGGTGCGCTCATGTGATCGCACCTTGAAATGCCATTCGCATCACCGATTCCTCGGTGGCATCCGCCCGAGAGAGCTCGCCTACTGTTCGTCTGCCGCGCATGACTACGATTCGATCCGAGGCGCCGAGAAGTTCGGGTAGCACGGAAGACACCATGATGATCGCGATGCCGTTGTCTGCCAGTTCGCGAATGAGTCTGTGCACTTCGGCTTTCGCACCGACATCGATGCCACGGGTCGGTTCGTCGAGCAGCAGGACACGTGGGTTGGTGGCCAGCACCTTGGCGAGCGCCACCTTCTGCTGGTTGCCGCCGGACAGGGCACCGACCGGCAGCGCGGCGCTCGCCGCCTTGATGCGGAGTTCGCCGAAGAACTTGTCGACGATCTTGGTCCCGCGTCTGCGCCGCAACCACGGTCCGCTACTCATCTGCGCGAGACTGGTCAACTCGATGTTGGAGCTGATCGAAAGTCCGAGATGAAGTCCCTGGTCCTTGCGGTCTTCGGGGACGAGGCCGATCCCACACTCGATCGCTTCGTGCGGATGCGAGGCAGTGTACTCGGTGCCGTCGAGCATCATCATGCCCGCAGTGATCCGCGTTGCTCCGAAGATCGCTTGTAGCACCTCGGTGCGTCCACTACCCACCAGCCCACCGATACCGAGAATCTCACCCGGCGCGACGTGCAGGGTTGCCCCTCGCACCCCAGGTGCTTGGATCTCGGTAACGGTCAGGATCGGATCGACGGACGACGCCGGTGCGCTGGTGTGCCCGTGATAGAGCGCGCCGAGATCGCGGCCGATCATGTGCTTGATCAACGAGTCTTCGGTGAACTCGGCGGTCGGAGCGGTAATGATGTGGCGACCGTCGCGCAACACGGTGATGGTATCGGAGTATTCGAGTACTTCCGGTAGATCGTGGCTGATCAGGACCACCGCGGTGCCGGCATCGCGCAGTTCACGGAGCAGCCCGAGGAGCCGTCGAGAGTCGTCGTGGGGAAGGGACGAGGTCGGTTCGTCGAAGAAGATGACCCGGGCGTCGAGCGCGAGGGTGCGGGCAATTTCGACCAACTGCTGTTCGGCGATCGACAATCGGCCGGCGGCCTGCCGGGGATCGACAGTCAATCCGACTCGGCCGAGATAGCGTGATGCC
The DNA here is from genome assembly GCF_042738615.1 of Rhodococcus sp. NPDC059968. Classification (NCBI taxonomy): domain Bacteria; kingdom Bacillati; phylum Actinomycetota; class Actinomycetes; order Mycobacteriales; family Nocardiaceae; genus Rhodococcus; species Rhodococcus sp. NPDC059968. The sequence continues at coordinate 10,318 of NZ_JBHWUE010000147.1, read as the reverse complement.
TCGGCTGACAGGGCTTTTCGATCCACGAAGCCCCAACGCGACGGTTCGGCGCCGACCAGGACGTTCTCGGCCACCGACACCGAACCGATCACCGACAGTTCTTGGTGCACGATAGCGATTCCATGCTCGGCGGCCTGCGCCGGGCTCTTGATCGACACCGGGTCGCCGCCGAAGAGGATCTCGCCCTCGTCCGGGGCCGCGAAGCCTGACAGGATCTTCGACAGCGTCGACTTTCCTGCACCGTTCTCGCCGATCAAGGCATGGATCATGCCGGGCCCGAGGGTGATCGATACGCCCTCGAGAGCAGCAACGCCGGCGTAACGCTTCGAGATTCCGCGGGCTTCGAGCAATCCGGTTCGGACGGCGGTGTCGACGTTCATTCGCCCGGCTCCCCACGGGTGACCCGGTCGAGCACCACTGCGGCGACAACGACGGCGCCGGTGACGATCTGCTGCCAGTAGAACGGCACATTCATCAGGGTCAACCCGTTTCCGAGGACTGCGATGACCAGTGCGCCGAGGAACGTGCCGGCCAGTCTGCCCCGCCCCCCGAAGAGGCTGGTTCCGCCGACGACGACTGCGGCGATGACATCGAGTTCGAAGCCGATGCTTCCGGCCGGTTGCCCGGAGGAAAGCTTGGCGGCGAGGATCAGCGATGCCACCCCGGCGCAGAATCCGGCGAACACGAAAGCGAACAACAGAACTCGTGACACTCGGATACCGGACAGGCGTGCGGCTTCCTTGTTGCCACCAACGGCGTAGATGCGCCGGCCGATCTTCAGCCGGTGCAGGACCACGTATCCGACAGCGAAGGTGACGCCCATGATGAGCACCGGCACGGGAATCGGACCGACCTTGCCGATGCCGATTTGGGTAAAGGCGGAGTTGTTGATCGAGATCGGGTAGCTGTCGGTGATCAGCAGGGCGATACCGCGTAGAGCCGTCAGGGTGGCAAGCGTAGCGATGAAGGCCGGCACTTTCGCAACCGTGACGAGCACACCGTTGAGCAGTCCGCAGCCGATAGCAGCAACGAGCGTGATGGCGATGGCCGCGACGGCCGACATTCCGGTCGACAGTGTTGCATGCTGGAGATACAGCGCCGCGACGCTGCCCGTCAGGGCGACGATCGATCCGACCGACAGGTCTATCCCGGCAACGAGAATCACGACGGTGGCACCGACGGCCGCGATCGCGGTTATCGAAACCTGCTGGAGCACATTGGTGAGGTTGTTGGCCGTAATGAAGTTCGGGGCCTGGACCGAGAAGAACGCAACGAGCAGGACCAATGCGACCACGGGGCCGAGCTGGGCGAGTTGCTTGACGGCGTGACCGTCGAGGAGGCGTGTCCGTGCGGTGTCTGTTGAAGCCGTCGACGGCTTCGACGCGCCGGGTACCGGGGTGGTGGTTGTCATGAGTGCTCCCGAGCTCAGAATGCGGGTTGCGTGGTTGCGGTGCCGTCCCTGGTCACCAGCTCCTCGTCCAAGACCTTGAACTGCGGAACCTCCTCGCCGCGAAGGTACTTGACGACCTCCTCGACCAGGATCCCGGCCGTGGGCTTGTGGATGACGGTGGCGAGCGTCTGTCCGCTCTCGATTGCGGTGAACATGTCGGTCTCGCCGTCGGCGCCGACGACGTCGACTCCGGTCCGTCCGCTGGACTGCAATGCGGCGACTGCGCCGAGTGCCGCCTCGTCGTTGGCGCCGAACACCAGGTTGACATCCGGGTTCGCGGCGAGCATGTTCTGGGCGGCCTTCTCCGAATCGGCGCGACGGTAGTTGCCGGGCTGCTCGGCAACGATGTCGAACATGCAGGCCCGCAGCAGGGGAAGCATGAACGCACCGACCCGCGCATCGCTCGATGCGTCTCCGGGAATGCCGGAAATCACGGCGACCTTGATGTCCTGTTGTCCGGCGTAGTGGTCGACGACCCATTCGCCGAGTTGCTGGCCTTCGGTGGCGTAGGGCGCCAGGACTTGCGAGGCCGGCTTCACTCCCAGCATGCCTTTCTGGGTGAAGAAGTACGGCACCCCGGCCGTGGAGGCCTGCGACAGGACGGCGCTGAGTCCTTCGGTGTTTGCGGGCATCATCATCAGCGCATCCGTGCCCTGTGCGACGGCGGTCTGGATGTCGTTGAACTGCTGGTTGACGTCGTCATTGGCGCTGATGACGTTGATGTCGACACCGAGCTTGCGGGCGGCTTCTTCGGCGAGCTGCTTCTGCTTGACGAGGAACGGGTGGCTGAGTCCTTCGATCGAAAACGTGATCTTGATCGGGTCGTCGGCGCCGAGTGGTTCGGGGTTGGTGTTGGTTTCCTTGTCCGAGTTCGCGGCGGCGATTCCGTAGATGTTGCCTGCGAGCTTCTTTTGGATCTCGGCGATCTGATCGTGGTTCTTGGCGCATCCGCCGTCGTCGACCACCACGTCGGCGGCCTGGGTGTCGGCGGTAGTGGCGTTGTTGTTGACATTCGCGCTGCACGCCGTTCCAGCAACCAGAGTCGCCGCGCAGGCAAGTGCGGGAATCAGAGCACGGGTTTTCTTCATGGGGGGTTCCTTCTGGCGGAGGGGCCTACTCGAGGCGTGTTAGTCCGACCGCTGTGGTTGCAGCGGTGGGAGTGGCAAATATGTTGTGCGGTAGAGCTACTCGGTGCTAGTCGATGGGGAGGAGTGTGTCGGCGCCGATGGATGGCCGTCTGATTCGAGAGAGTTCGGTGGTGAGTTTCGCGGCGGTGTCCAGCACGAGATCGGCGAATCGTGAGCGAAGGTCGGATTCGGTGACACGGAAGATCGGGCCACCCACGCAGATCGCTGCGACCACGGCGCCGGTGGCGTCGAAGACGGGTGCGGCGATGGAGCGCACTCCGAGCTCACGTTCTTCGAGGCTGAGGGCGTATCCGTCGCGGCGGACGTCGTCCATCACTCGATGCAGCTCGGCGGCGTCGGTGATGGTCGAGTCGGTGTATCGCGTCAGGTCCAGTTGGTCGATGATCCGATCGCCGACCCCGGACGGGAGAAACGCGAGAATCACCTTGCCCTGACTAGTGGCGTGCAGCGGAATAAGTTGTCCCGGTTCGCCATACATCTGGACGGAATGTGACGAGGCCATGCAGACCAGGTAGGTCAACCGTAGGCCGCGACGCACCGACATGAATACCGTCTCGGTGGTGACGTCGCGCAGTTCTGCCAGCAGCGGCCGGCCCAGGTCCTCGAGCGCGTAGCGATCGACGCTCTCGCCCGCAAGTACCTGAATCTGCGGTCCGGGAGAGTATTTTCCCGAGGCCGCGTCCTGCACTGCGAAGCCGCGGTCACGTAGGACGCGCAGCAGTCGGTGCGCCGTGGGGACGGTCAGGTCTGTTGCCTTCGCGATGTCACTAGCGGTAATCCCCTCCGGGTGGAGGGACACTCGGGTCAGGACGTCGAGAAGGCGGTACGCGCTCTGCGCTCCGGGCGTTTCCATATTGTGGACCTCTATCCATAGTGTGGATTGCGCTTAATGTAATCCACATCACTATGGCGGTCAAGGGAGTGCGCCGAAGTTGCCGCCTTACGCAATCAGGACGTGGTTGACCAGACACTCCGGGATAGACTCGGCTGCAATCTATTTCAAAATCACAAGTGGCCACCGCGGTAGACAAAGGACGCTGACGAGCCCCAGCGGGCATATCCGCTCGGGCTCGTCAGCGAGAAGTGCGGCCGAAACCGCGAAACCGTCAGCCGGTGGACGCCGCCTTCTTGAACGCCACGACGGCCCGCCCGGAGATCACGGCCTTGCCGGTGCCGACATCCGTGATCGCCAGGTCGAAATAGGCACGGCCGGTATGCGGATCGACCTCCACGCAGGTGACCGCGGCATCGACGACCGAGCCCACGAATGTCGGCGCATGGAGTTCGAAGGTGTAGCTCTTCGAGACCCCGCCGAGAGCGACGAGGGCGGTCAGTGCCGACTGGACATAGCCGGCCACCAGCATCCCGTGCGCAACCCGTCTTCCGAACGGCGTCGACGCCGCATACTTTGCGTCGACGTGGATCGTGATCGGATTGTGGTCGTCCGACAGGTCGGCGTAGGCATCCACCGCATCCGCATCGACCACGAACCGTCGAGTCGCAGTATCCCCCACTTTTAATGACGCAATCGTGACGATCTCTGCAGTCACGACGCCCAGCCAGCCCTGGTGATGACGAGAACGTCGGAATGGGCGCGGACCTGAACACTTCTCATCGTTTGCATATTTGCTCCCATGAATCCTTCGGGGGTGACTACGTTCGCCACGCTGAGCGGAGCGCCGCGCTGCCGCGCTGCCGTGCGGGGCGAATCTCTCCCCGCGGTGGACGAAGATCTCGCGGCCTGGGGCCACGCTTTTCGCGGGCGCCCCAGCTCACCGTAGAGGGCACGGGGCGCAACTTCAAGAAATCGCTTACCGAGTTGGTCGACCCCAGTATGTGGCCATTCCTAGACCGACGTCCGTGGATCCGCGCCTTCATCGGCGGGTTGCGGCACACCGACCAACCAGAAACCTGACAGTGGGATCTGGATCGATCCATTCCTATCTCCGCAGATGACCGGCCAGATGCCGGTCCGGCGCCTGAAATATCCTACGAACTGGTGAAACACGCTCTTGGATCGATCCAGGTCGTGGTGTATGGTCTGTATCGCAGGTCACACAGGATGAGAGAAAGGACCGCGGCCATGGGGCGAGTCACCCTCTCCGACGTCAGTCGCCACGCCGGCGTGTCCCGGTCGACGGCGTCCCTCGTCCTCAACGACAGCCCGAGCGTCGCACCGGAGACCACACGCCGCGTGCGTGAGTCGATGAAGACCCTCGGATACGTCTATAACCGACACGCCGCCATGCTCCGCAACCCGCGGTCGATGACCCTCGGCCTGGTGGTCACTGAGGTGCAGAACCCCTACTTCGCCGAACTCGCCATGACCCTCGAGGACGTCGCCGACCGCGCCAACTACGCCGTCTTCATCGGCTACAGCCGCGACGACCCGGCCCGCCAGCGGCGGCTCCTCGACCGGCTCGTCGAACGCAGCATCGACGGGTTGATCCTGCTGCCGGCGGGCGACACCCAGGCGACGGAGATCGACGACCTGCTCGCGTCGAGCGGCATCCCGCTGGTACTGCTGGCCCGACACTTCGACCTCAGCCACGACTACGTCGGTGCCGACAACGTCGAAGCCGGACGCCTGCTCGGCCACCACCTGCGTTCGATGGGCGCGCGGACGGTGGCCATGGTCGGAGGCCCCCAGCACACCTCCGCCCGCCGCGAGCGTGAGCAGGGCTTCCTCGCCGCCATCGCCGGATCCGACATGACCATGTACGCCACTGACGGCCTCTACGGGGAGGCCACCCCGGACGGTGGCGCCGACGCCACCCGCCGACTGCTCGACCGCGGTGAGATCCCGGACGCGATCGTGGCCTACAGCGACATCGTCGCCGTCGGCGTCTACGCCGAACTGACCCGCCGCGGCCTCGAGCCCGGCCGCGACATCGCCGTCGGCGGCTTCGACGACATCGCCGGATCCGCCCACCGCACACCGCCACTGACCACCGTTGCCACCTTCCCCACCAAGATCGGGGAGAAGTGCGGCGAACTGATCCTCGAACGCATCGGCCAGTCCGTCGCCACTGGCGACACCGCAGCTGCCGCCACTCCGTTCAGTCACCAGCTCGTCGAGCCCGCGCTACGAGTGCGCGCGTCCACCGCCGCCTGGCGTCCTCGCCGCCAATAGGCACACCTCCGCGCCTCCGGACGCCGCCCCACCGCACATCTATACCCATAACCGACAAGTAAGCGCTTTCACAGCTAGGAGCCAGATGATGCACACCCCCCGCGTACTCTCCGCCCGCCACGCCGCCGACCTCGTCCAGGACGGCGACATCGTCACCGTCAGCTCGTCGTCGGGCCTGGGCTGCCCGGACGCGGTGCTCGGCGGCCTCGGACAGCGCTACGAAGAGACCCAGTCCCCGAAGAACCTGACCAGCGTGCACCCGATCGCGGCCGGCGACATGTGGGGCATCAAGGGCATCGACCACATCGCCCGGCCTGGTCTGCTGTCTCGGGTGGTCGCCGGTTCGTATCCATCCGGCCCCTCATCAGCGGAGCCGCCCCGTATCTGGCAGATGATCGAGAACAACGAGATCGAAGCCTACAACCTCCCCTCCGGTGTGCTGTATCAGCTGCACCGCGCGGCCGCCGCGAAACAACCCGGCGTGCTGACCAAGGTCGGACTCGACACCTTCGTCGACCCACGGATCAGCGCCGGCCGGATGAACACCGTCACCCCGGACGCCTTCGTCCGCGTGCACGAATTCGACGGTCAGGAATGGCTGTTCTACGACGCCCTAATACCGAATGTGGCGATCATCCGCGCCACCACCGCCGACACCCACGGCAACCTCACCTTCGAGGAAGAGGCGTCCCCGCTCGGGGCCCTCGACCTGGCCTACGCGGCCCACAACAACGGCGGCATCGTCATCGCCCAGGTCAAGTACCTGGCCGACGGCGGCAGCCTGAGCCCACAGGCGGTGCAGGTGCCGGGCATCCTCGTCGACGCCCTCGTGCTGGCCCCGGATCAGTTGCAGACCACCCAAACCCAGTACGACCCAGCCATTTCCGGTGAGCTGCGTCGCCCGCTGAGCACCCTCGCCCCGGTGCCGTTCACCCTCGAGAAGATCATGGCCCGCCGCGCCGCGGCCGAGCTGCAGTCCGGCGAGATCGCCAACGTCGGTTTCGGTGTCTCCGCGCTGGTTCCCCACGTCCTCGTCGAGGAGGGACTCGCCAACGCGGTGTCCTGGGTGATCGAGCAGGGCCCGGTCGGCGGTGTTCCGCTGCTGGACTTCGTTTTCGGTGTCGCCCAGAATCCGGATGCGATCATGCAGAGCTCGGACCAGTTCACCCTGCTGCAAGGTGGTGGATTCGAGCACACCCTGCTGTCCTTCCTCGAAATCGATCAGCACGGCAACGTCAACGTGCACAGCCTCCCCAAGCGCCGGCACGTCACCGCCGGTGTCGGCGGGTTCGCCGACATCACCTCCGCCGCACCGTCGATCGTGTTCGTCGGCTCCTTCACCGCCGGCCGCCGCGACATCGGTATCGAAGGCGGCGCGCTGCAGATCCGTGCCGACGGCCCGCATACGAAGTTCGTCAAGGAAGTCGACTCGCCCACGTTCTCGGGCAAGCGAGCACTCGCCAACGGCCAGAAGGTCCTGTACGTCACCGAACGCGCAGTCCTCGAACTGCGCCCCGAGGGACTGACCGTCATCGAGATCGCCCCCGGCGTGGACCTGCAGCGCGACATCCTCGACAAGTCCGAATTCGACCTGCTCGTCGACCCGGATATGAAGACCATGGCGCCGGAGTTGTTCTCCCCGCACGTCCAGGGCCTGACCCTCACCCCGCTGCCCGCGCACCCGCGCATGCAGGCACTGCAGAGCTGACCGCGCACCGACCGATAGAGGGACTATTCATGAACACCACTGAGATCCACCAGAACGTCGGCCGCATCGACGTGAACTGGGACCGTGCCGGCCGAGTCGCGACCATCCTGATCGACCGACCCCGCAAGCTCAACGCCCTCACCCTCGAGCTGCTCGACGACCTCTACACCGAACTGCGGGCCATCGAGAACTCCGACGCCCAGGTAGTTTTGCTGAAAACCGCGGGCGACAAGGCATTCTGCGTCGGCGCCGACATCACCCAGTTCGCACAATTCACCCCGGCCCAGATGTGGAAACGCTGGATCGCCGAGGGCCACCGGGTGTTCAACTTCCTCGCCCAGCTGCATCAGCCGACGATCGCAGTCGTCGACGGGATCGCCGTCGGCGGCGGACTCGAACTCGCCCTCGCCTGCGACCTTCGGGTCGGTGCCACCGGTGCCCGCCTCGGACTTCCCGAAACCAGTCTCGGCACCATCCCCGGCTGGGGCGGCACCGCGCGGCTGACCAACGTGATCGGCGCCGCCCGGGCCAAGGAGCTCATCTTCACCCGCCGCCAACTCGACACCGACACGGCCCTGGCGTGGGGCCTGCTCACCGCGGTCGCCGACCGCGACGACATCGGCGCGGCCACCGACGAGCTCGTCGACCGTATCCTCGAAGGCGCCCCCGCCGCAGTACAAGTCAGCAAACAACTCGTCGACGCGGCCGCGGCCGGTGCACCGTCGGCCATCCTCGAAGCCCTCGCCAGCGGATTCACCGCCTCGACCAACGACTTCGCGATCGGCGTCACCGCATTCCAGAACAAGACCACACCGGCCTTCACCAACTCGTAGCCCTCCCCCTCCTCGCTCCCCAGCAGATCCTCGACCGGATTGGCACACCATGACCCTCAATCCACACTCACCGTCCACGGCGGACCCCGAAGCCCACACGGACATCCCGGTGGTCACCACGAAAGACCTCCGCAAAGCAGCGTGGGGCGCATCCGTGGGAAGCGCCCTCGAGTACTACGACTTCGCCCTCTACAGCCTCGCGTCCGCGCTGGTATTCGGGCCGCTGTTCTTTCCCTCCAGCAATGCCTCGACCGGGCTGGTCCTGAGTTTCGCCACGTACTTCATCGGTTTCGCCGTCCGCCCACTGGGCGGGGTGTTCTTCGGCCGGCTCGGTGACCGCCTCGGCCGCAAGTTCGTGCTGATGGCCACCATCATCATGATGGGCGTGGCCAGCACCTGCATCGGCCTGCTGCCGACCTACCACGGCAACGAAGGCGACTGGTACTCCGGCGGGGTCGGCATGCTCGCCCCGGCCCTGTTGATCCTGCTGCGTATCGTCCAGGGCCTCGGCGCCGGCGCGGAGATGGCCGGTGCCTCCATCTTGATGACCGAGTACTCCCCGCCGAAGAAGCGCGGCTTCTACGCCTCGCTGCCGTTCCTCGGTGTGCAGGTCGGCACCGTCACCGCGGCCCTGGTCTACTTCCTCGTCTACCGCGGCCACAGCGAGATCACCGACACCTGGCTGTGGCGGGTGCCGTTCCTGGCCAGCGTCGTCATCCTCGGCGTCGCGATGTACCTGCGGGTCAACCTGAAAGAGTCACCGACCTTCAAGAAGCTCGAGGTCCGCGACCAGATCGACGAGCGGCCGCTGCACAACCTGCTCGAGTATTCGCGCCCGTCCCTGCTGCGCGGCATCGGCCTGCGCCTGGCCGAGAACGGCTCGTCCTCGATGTACCAGGCCCTCGCGGTCGCCTACGTCACGAGCGCCGCGGTCGGCATCAAGGGCCCCATCGGTGCCCTCTCCCTGGTCTTCGCCGCCTCCCTCGGCTCCATCGTGATCCCGATCGCCGGCAAGCTCTCCGACCGGTTTGGCCGGGTCAAGACCTACCGCGCCTTCGCCTACTTCCAGCTGGTGTCCGCGTTCCCGATCTGGTGGGCGCTGAGCCAGGGCAGCGTGGTGCTGACCATCACCGTCATCTCCTTGGCGCTCGGAATCGGAACCTGGGGAATGTTCGGCTCACAGAGCGCATTCATGTGCGAGCTGTTCGGCTCCCGCCAGCGCTACCTCGGCGTGTCGGTGGCCCGTGAGATCTCCGCGGTCCTCTCCGGCGGTATCGCCCCGCTGATCGGCGCCTGGATCATCGCGGCGGTCGTCGCCTCCGACGGCGGACCGGACGTCCCCGGCGCCGGACTCGGATCGTGGGTATTCATCGCCGGGTACCTGTGCATCCTGACCCTCATCACCATCGGCACCACCTACATCACCCCCGACCCGATCAACCGCGACCTGGACGACCCGCGCGACGCGGTCGCTGCTGCACGCGGCTGAAGCGGCTGAGACAAGCCACAATCTAGAGTGAGCCGGTACCGGTCTCCCGCGAGTGGCGCTTCCAGGAGATGGCGTGGCGGCGGTCCGACGGCGGGCGCAAGTTCCCCCTACCGCATCTGGTGGTGCAGACGATACGGCCGCCAAAGCGGAGGAGCACATTGCACCCTCGGTAGGGGCGCGCTGCCGGTCGGCTGAAGGAGTTGGCCGGCCGTAGTCAATGGGAGTCCCGGGTAGTCATGGGTTCCTGCTAGCGAACCTTGGTCGCTAGGTGTACGAGAGTTGTCTCGAGTTTCAAGCTGCTGTGGGCAGCAGCCTGGCGTTATCGATGCACGGTTCGGTGTGAATATCCATGGTGTGCAGTGCTTTACGGATTTCGAATGGAGCCGGCGGTTGGTCGGCGGCGAGCAGGGGGCGCAGCACCCGGTCGTGCACCTTGGTGTAGAAGATCGCGAATCGGAGGCGGTCTGGGTCGAGGCGGTAGGTGTTTCGGCCCGGGATGCGGGTGATGAGCCCGTTTGTCCGGAGGCGGGCCAGGTCGTAGCTGGCCTGGTTCATGG
>NZ_JBHWUE010000146.1:0-17448 GCF_042738615.1 Rhodococcus sp. NPDC059968 | reverse complement strand
CCCCACACGGTCAGGTAGCCAGAACAACCACAACCGAAAACAACGAACCCCCAGCTCAACCGGGGGTTCGCTCGTTCTCATAGCAGTAACTTCGGTTTAGAGCAGCCGGATCCGAGGCGGGAAGACTCAACGTGAACGAGGCATTCCTACTTCTTGAATCGAAGTTGCAACTTGTCGAGTCCCCACACGTTGCCTGCAGTGTGCCACTTGGATTCGTGCCCGGGTGCAAGCTCGAATTCGGGCACCATCTCGACCATCAGTTCCAAGACGATCGTCAGTTCCTGACGGGCCAGGTGAGAACCCAGGCACCGGTGTGGCCCCATTCCGAATGCAGTGGTCCAGCTCCCGCCGCGGTGCAACTCGACCACGTCCGGGTTGTCGTACACCTCCGGATCGCGACTTGCGGCACTGGCGGCCAGCAGTACGGTGTCGCCTGTCTTGAACTCGACACCCCCGAGGGTGTAGTCCTCGGTGAGCGTCCTGGCCGGCGGCACGATGGGATACACGCGGAGCAGTTCTTCGAGCGCTGCCGGGATCGATTCCGGATCTTCTCGCAACTGCTGTTGCAGTTCCGGATGCTGCGCCAGGTGGTGGAACACCACCCCGAGCTGGCTCGTGACAGTGTCCAGGCCCGCGATGAAGAGCAGGAACGCGGTGTCGAGCACTTCGTCCGGCGTCAGCGGCTCACCGTCGACCACCGCATTCGTCAGGGTGCTCAGGAGGTCGTCTTTCGGCTCCTGGCGTCGTTGCGCGATCAGCTCGATGAGGTAGGTGACGACGTTCTGCCCCGCCTCTGCAGACTTCTCGTGAGAGCCGGAGTGAAGCAACTGGTAAGTCCAGTCGGTAAAGACGTCCGCTTGTTCCAACGGCAGACCGAACAGGTCGAGGAAGACGGTGGAGGGAAGGGGCCGAGCGACCGCATCGACGAACTCGACCTCGTCACGGTCTGCGAACTGTGAGATCAGCTCGTGCGTCCGCGCTCGAATCGAGTCGGCCATCGGTCGGATTGCAGATGGACTGAAGAAGGGTGTCAGGAGCCGGCGGTAGCGCTTGTGGTCGTCTCCGTCCAACTCTTGAGGGATCAGCTTCCGCGGCCAAAACTCGTTGAGGGGTGGGATTCCGGTCGGATAGTTGCTGAAGGTGTCGGCCTTCTGAAAAGCCTCTCGGACTTCATGTGCCCCTAGGACGATCCAATGTCCGCCCAGCTTCGGCGACCACAGAATGTTTCCCTTCTCACGCAGCCGATCGAAAGCCGCATAGGGATCGGCGAGCAGATCAGGATCATTGACAATATCGGTGTCGCAAACCAACTCTGCGGGAACGTGCGCAGGGATGGGGACATCGGTGACAGGTGAACTCATTCACGTCTCCAGGGCTAGTGTGACCGTACTCATATTAAGCGTAGTGATGATTGAGGAATACGACAAGCGCGATGCGACAACTTAGCCATTCACCGGCGCCTGGCCGAGCCAGAGTGTGGTCCAGCTCTCGCAAAACGCCGCATTCTCCTATACCTTAGTTAGATATGAGTCGGACATGTCCCAAAGGAGATTGACCAGTGGTCGTGTGGCACCGCAACAAACCTGACACCGTCAATGCTGTTCTCGATCGCGCTGTTGCAGCGCACGGAGATGACGTCTTCCTCGACTTCTCGGGTGAGACCTTTACGTACTCGGACATCGCTCGGCGCGTAGCTCAGACAGCGAACCTGTTGACCTCTCTCGGCGTCAAGCATGGCGAGACCGTTGTCACCGTGCTCGACAACAATGTCGATGCGGTCGCAACCTTCTTCGGTATCAATAGAATTGGTGCTATCTGCGTCCCCGTGAATACGGCGTACCGCGGCGAGTTCTTGCGTCATCAGGTCGCTGACGCTTCGGCGACGGTGGTGATCGCCGAACCGGACTACGCCGACCGTGTCATGGAAGTCGCTGGCGGCCTGCCTGCGTTGTCCAATGTCCTATACCGTGGCGCTCGAATCCCCGCAGTAACCCATCCCGTGGACGTAGCAGTGTCCCCGCCCACGTGGATGTCCTTTGACGAGGCTGTGGCACAGCAGTCTGCTGTCATGCCCGCTCCGGATGTACGACCGAGTGATCTGTCGACCTTGATCTACACCGCGGGCACTACCGGCCCGTCCAAGGGCTGCATGATCACGCACGCTTACACGCTCAACATGGCACGTCAGTACCTCGAAGTGACGACGCGGCGGGCGGATGAAGTGGCGTGGACTCCGCTTCCGCTGTTTCATTTCAACGCTTGGACGTGCACGGTCGTCACAACCGCGATGCTGGGTTCGAGCGCGAGCATTGCTCACCGATTTTCGGTGTCCGGCTTCTGGCCTGATATCGAGCGCACAGGAACTCGTGTTGCGACCCTTCTCGGGCCGATGGTGTCGCTGCTCGCGCAGGCGAGCGATTCTCCTGAGATGGCGCGATGCCGTGGGCAGTTGCGAGTGGTGCAGAGCAGCCCGTTCCCCCGTGACTATACGACCATCTGGCACGAACGGTTCGGGGTCGAATTAGCCGGCAGCAACGCATACGGCCTGACCGAATGCTGCCTCACAACCCATCTTCCATTGGATCAACCCGCCCCCGCAGGGTCGTCCGGCAGGGAGAACGACGACTACGACGTCCGGATCTTTGACGATGAGGACAACGAAGTCGCGGTGGGACAGCCCGGGGAAATCGTGGTACGGCCGAAGCGGCCTCACGTGATGTTTGAAGGCTATTGGAATCGGCCGGAGGCGACAGCGTCGCTCACTCGAAATCTGTGGTTCCACACCGGCGACATCGGCCGGTTCGACGAGGATGGATTCTTCTATTTCGTCGATCGAAAGAAGGACTACCTTCGCCGACGCGGCGAGAACATCTCGTCGTTCGAGATGGAGACCGCCTTTCTCTCGCATCCTGATATCTCCGAGGTCGCGGTCCATGCCGTGCACTCAGAGGTGACCGAGGACGACGTCAAGGTAACTGCGATTCTGTCGCCGGGCTCAACGTTGACGGAAGAAGAACTGTGCAAGTGGTCGATCGAGATGCTTCCCTACTTCGCGGTACCTCGGTACATCGAGTTCAGGACCGAGCTCCCCAAGAACCCGGTCGGCCGGGTGTTGAAGTACGTTCTGCGTGATGAGGGCAAGACGGAGCTGACCTGGGATCGTGAGTCGGCAGGTATCACCATCAGCAAGCGCTAGAAGTTAGAGCCTAGAGGCGGGTAGGGGTTCAGCTTCGGAAGCTAAACCCCTACCAGCGTTTCGACTGTATGCCTCTCCTAATGTAGGAGCCGAGCCGAGCAGATCAGGGCGAGAGGCAGGGAGAGCCGCGCTGATCAGGGCGCACGCCTTTCGTATAGCGGCCCTAAGTTCTGTCGCACGCGGCGCGATTCTTCACGTTCGCCGTCGAAATCTGCACCGACAGGCGCCGCATCCGAACGCGACGAAGACGATACGACGTGCGCAAGTTGCGTGAACCACCACAGCGTGACCGTTCGATCGCGGGGATTCAGATCGCGGAGACGAGCCGATACGTACTTCGCCGTCGGTCGGGGTCCGGATCTACAATCCGGACCCCCGTGCAGTGGACCGAACGAGAGCGCCAGTTGGCCATCGCGCCGATACTCCAAAGGCACCGATCGTCGACGCACTCAAATGCGCTTCCCGGATTCACTGCCGACTTAACCACCTGCCCCACTGGCATGTTCGATTGAACGCCTCAGGGACGTGCTACCCGTTGTCGACATTGCTGTACGCCGATACATTGAGATTCGTCGCTTCGGCTAGGGCTCAGGGCGCAAGCTCAGGGGACCTCCGTGGCTGGTTGATCCAATCGCACCGAGCTCCACCGACAGCTCCCTAGCCAGCGATTCACAGATCGCCAGATCTTTCCGAAGGTAGCTTCCGATCTGAGCGACGAAGTCATCGACCCCGCGGGTTTCCGATAGGTACTTCATTGCCGTACTGCCTCCACTACTGACAGCGAGCGCCTCGAACAGCACCGATCGCTCGATGCCGAGTTCGTCCGAGATTCGCACCGCGTCAGTTGCCAGATGTGAGTGGGCAGCGAAGAGAGCATTGTTCACCAGCTTGACCTTCAGGGCGGCACCCGGCTCGCCGGCCTTGATAACGTGACGACAGTAAGACCTCAGTGGTTGCTCGATTCGCTCGATTGCCGAAGCGTCACCGCTCAGGAATACGGTCAGCTCACCTCCGCGGACCACGTCCGCACTTCCGCTGAACGGCGCCTCGACGACGAAGACGTCCCGGGCAGAGGCCGCGGCCGCGATCCGGCCGAGCGTGGCGGGACTCCCCGTCGTGTGTGAAGCCACAACCGTCCCTGGCTTCACGGAATCGACTAGGCCGCTGTCACCCAACGTAAGTTCCGAAAGTTGGGTGTCGTCGTACAGACAGACGATGATCCGGTCACATGACTCGGCAAGCTGAGTAATTGAGTTCGTACTACGAATACCGTTTAGCTGCAGTTCCTGTCGTACCTCGCTGCGCCGGGCGTACGCGAGGACGGGCCATTCCTGGCCGGCCAATCTCTCGACCATCGGCCGGCCGATCTTGCCTACTCCAATGAATCCCACGAGATTGTCGCTGTCCACCGATCATCTTTCTATGCGTACCCAGGAGACCTCGAATCGCAGAAGGGTGAGCCGAGCCAGTCACCCGAAGCCGGTCTTGGTGCCACGGTCACTAACGAACCATCCAGTGGATCGTCTTGGACTCCAGGAACTCGGCCAGGCCATGTGAGCCCCACTCGCGTCCCAGTCCGCTGGACTTGTAGCCCCCGAAAGGCCCCTGCGGGGACAGGTACGGACCTCCGCCGTTGAGGTCGACATAGCCGGTCCGGAGCCGCCGGGCGATCGACAGCGCATTGTTCGTGTTGGCCGACCAAACCGATCCGCCAAGGCCGTAATTGCTGTCGTTGGCGATGCTGATCGCCTCGTCCTCGGTGTCAAAGGGGATGACAACGCCAACCGGACCGAAGATTTCCTCACGCGCAATCGTCATACTGTTGTTCACGTTGACGAACAGAGTCGGTTCAACGAAGAACCCGGTGTCCAGTCCGTCGGGCCGACCACCACCGAAGGCGACCTTGCCGCCTTCCTCCTGGCCCTGCTGAATTAGCTTTTCGACTCGGGTTCGTTGCGCATCGCTGATCAGCGGCCCCATCATCACATCGGGATCAGCGTGGTCACCCACCTTCACGGATCCGAGAATGTCCACTACCTTCGCGATCAGCTCATCATGGATGGAGCGATGCACGATTGTACGAGTCAGGAGCGAACACCCCTGTCCTGCATGCGCGGTCATATTACGCACAACCTGTGGCGCTACCGCCTCAAGATCGGCGTCAGGCATGATCAGGTTTGCTGATTTGCCGCCAAGTTCGAGGACTACCTTTTTGAGGCTGTCTGCCGCCTGCGTGTAAACCTTTCGGCCAACCACGTCTGATCCGGTGAAGCTGACCATGTCGACCATGGGGTGTCGGGTGAGGAATTCGCTTGCGTCGATATCGCCCGTAACAACGTTCAGCACGCCAGGCGGGAGACCGACCGCGTCAGCGATCTCGCCGAGCACAAACGCCTCCAATGGCGTGTACGGGGAGGGCTTCAGAACGGTGGTGCAACCCGCGGCGAGGGCAGGGCCGATCTTGCACACGTTGAGGAAGAGGGGGAAATTGAATGGCGTGATCAACGCCGCTACTCCGATCGCCTCTTTCGTGATGATCCCCTGACCGACTCCCATACCGGGCTTGTCGTAGGGGAGCATCGGCTCGTCGAAGTCGAACCGCGGAAGTACCCGTTCAGCCATGTCCCGAAAATGCTCAAGTGGGGTCCCGACCTGCAAGAAGTCGGCGAGCATTCTGGTGCTTCCGGTTTCGGCCATACAGATGGAGACCAGTTCCTCATACCGACGTTCCATCTCATCCGCGAATCGGATGAGGATCTCGGAACGCTCCGTCGGGCTCATGCGAGGCCATGGGCCTTCGTCGAACGCGCGACGCGCTGCTTCGACCGCCCGGTTTACGTCGCTAAGACTAGCTTGAGGGACCGACCCCACCTGCTGTTCAGTGGACGGATTGTAGGCAGTGACCACTCCACTGCCCGTGCCCTCAACCCAAGCTCCATCGATGTAGAGCTGGTATGTCAAACGACCTGTCATCATCACTCCTCGTCAGTCCCGCGCGATAGAGCTACGATAGCTAGGTTAGATATGATGAGCAATGGTCAACGCCGAAGCGAAACGAGGCGCTATGCTGACTCCATGTCGCAGCGGGTAAGCGGAGGATTCAAGGAGGGGCTCATCCGTCCGCGAAGGCTCCTAGTTGTTCGCTTACTATGATTACTAGGTTACTACTGAACCTAGGATGTGACCCGCTAACCAAGAGCGGCCGACCGAACGAGAGAGAAACCAGAGATGACGGTCCAAGACTACGGAGTCAATAGTCCCGCCAGGAACCGCCGCATCCCCAAGGTTGCCGAGCTGGTTGCTGCCGAACTTCGGCAGAAGATTCTGCGCGGCGAGGTAGCGGAGGGCGAATCTCTCTCCCCGGAAGCCATGCTGGTCGAGGAATATGGCGTCTCGCGTCCGTCCCTACGTGAAGCGCTACGCCTCCTCGAACAGCAGGGACTCATTGCAATTCGTCGCGGATCACACAAAGGCCCCGTCGCTGCTCGACCAGATTCCGATTTGGTCGTTAACGCGTTTACGATGATTCTGCAACTACGGAAGGCAAACCTCGCCGACATCTATCGGTTTCGAATGATCTTCGAGCCGGTCGCCGCTCGGATGGCCGCCGAATCCGCCTCGGATAGCGACCTCGAGAGTTTGAAGTCACTGCTGGCCGCCGAAAAGGACGCAGTCTCCGACGGAGAGAACTTCGGGGAACTTGCATGGCGATTCCATAGCGAACTCGTGCGGATGTCAGGAAATATCACCATGGCCCTGCTTGTGGAGACTCTCGAAAAGATTTCGGGGCGCCACGCTTCAGCGGCCCTCATGAGATGGGACGACAAGGAAGAGCAACGCGGCCGTGCCTATCGAGCACATCGCCGCATGGTCGGCTTCATCGAGAGGCACGAGGGCGATAAGGCCGAGCAGTTCTGGGCGAAACACATGGCGGAGGTCGGAAAACTCCTCCTCGAGAATCCCGATGAGTTGAGCATCATCGAGTTCCTGGACTGAGTCCGAGCATCCGGGTCGACATGAGGACCGACTCCGCCCGGGTTCATAACCGATTTGAGGGGCTCCGGCAGACTGGAGCCCCTCAACTCCGTTTCTTTAGCAGACCTCCAATCCGCCTGAGACACAGACGGAACCGGCGCTGCTGCCGCGCCGCGGCGCGTGGGCTGCGCATCGACGATCACCCGCTACTGGCGGTGGACGCACCGACCGGTCAGCTCGTCGCCGTGCTGGAGGCGCCGGAGGCCGACGGGGCAGTCTTCTGTACCCATGGGGACGGCCTCGACGCGCGGCATGGGTGCCCCCGGCGGCGTCTACCGCGAAGGGCGGCGCCTGGATCGTCGACCGCGGCGACGGTCCGACACTGCGCGACCTCGCGCCCACCCCGTCCAGCTCACGGAGACTCCGCATTCCGGCCCTGTCTTCGCAGGTCACCGTGTTCGTAGGCTGAACCCGAGTCCACGCACGGTGTGGATAAGGTGTGGGGCACCGTGGGAGTCGAGTTTGCGGCGCAACGTATAGATGCAGGTGTTGAGGACATTGTTCTTGGCTTCGGTCGGAAGCCCCCAGACGGTCGGCAGCAGCTGTCCGCGACTGACCACCCGATCGGCGTTCTTCGCGAGAACGACGAGAAGATTGGTTTCCGTTCGTGTCAGGGGAATTCGAACGTCTTGCATCTGCACGGTTGTGCACACAATGCTCAGCGAGATTGCCCCAAACGTGGTCGGCTGCGTTGGAGCCCTGGACGCTCGGATGCGTCGGAGAAGTGCGCGCACCCTCGCGACTGCCTCCTCCGCACACACCGGGTCGCCGATCACATCGTCGACGCCGGCCTCGAAATAGGCGCAGGTGTGGTTATCGTCGCGGGGGCTGAACTGTCCCATCACCACGATCCCCGGGACGGATTCGGCCGCTCTCAGTGCCCGGACTATGCGGAGTCCGTCGACAGCGGGTGAGCGGGCGTCGAGGACCACCACATCGGGCGAGTCGGCACTGAGTTGTATCGGCACGGCCTGTCCGGTCTTCACGTTCAGGTCGGCTGCTCGTAGGCGCGCGATGAACGGTGATTCGAAGTCGGGGGCAGCAACGAGCACGGTTGCGGGAACGGCTCGGTGGTCGGTGGGGGAGTTCATGCCAGGGCCGTTCCTCCGTAGCTGTGTGAGTTGACAGTTGCCGGTGTCCCGAGCGTGGGTGTGCTCGATGTCAGGTGTCCGGGGACACAGCCGAACACACCGGTGGGGTTTCGCACTCTGAGCGAGCGCCGGCCTTCCCCGGTGCCGGTCTGCCCACCCATGGGCCGAACGTGTGGGAAGGTTTCGAGGAGTGGGCGTCCACCGTGCATCCCTGACGCCTACCCGGTCGGCCCAGCTGGGGAACGGAGCGGCCGCCCGCAAACAAGGCGGCCCTACTTCACTACGCGTTCGCGAGACGCGACTGCGAACCAGGCGGGAAAAGGGAAGCAGGTGACCATCTCCCGCAACTACGCGTCGGTACCGGGTCTTGTTCGGGCAACCGTACCTTGTATGGGGCGTGAATCTCCTCGTCGAAATCAGCCAAGCGATCGATAACCGAGTCGGAGATGTGATTCGACTTGAGTTCGAGTCCAATACCGCTCAGCGTCCTCTCACCGCCGAACGCGACCGATGCGTTGGTGAAGTCTAAGGTATATCCGGACACCAGTTGGGATGCTGCGGCGCGTCCCTTGAGGATCGTCGAGTACACGAGAGTCTTGTTACACAGCCACGTTTCGCCAGCTAAGCCGAGATAGCGTCGGCGCGCCACTGCATTGATTGAGTCAATGAACTTAGAACGCATTCGGAAACTGGTCACGTCCGCGCGAGGCGTCGGATCATGACACCGATTATGGCGATGTGAATGACGGCCTGGTGGTGGTCGGGTCGATTCTGTAGGCGCGGACGCAACGGCGGTGCCTGTTGATCCAGGCAAACGTGCGCTCGACTACCCAGACCCGGGGACTCACTGGAATCCGGTGCTGCCGGGGCGGCGTTTGATGATCTTAACCCGAAGGGTAAGAACGATTTTAGCCCAACCGGGCAGTCGCCCAGGGTGGCCGCCGTCGACCCAGGCGAGTCGGATGTGGAGATGCCGCCCCGCAGTGCGGCGAGCAGCCGGTGGGCGGCGTCGCGGTCCTGGATCGACGCGGCGGTCACCACCACACCGAGCAGCAGCTCGGTCACGTCCACGGCGACGTGGCGCTTGACCCGTTCGTTCGTTTTCCGCCGACCCATCCGCGACGGGATCGGGCACCGTGTCGGCGCCGGGCACGGTCTGCGAGTCGATGATCGTCGCGGTCGGGCAGCGGTCCCGACCGCTTCGCACACGCAGCCGATCGCGCAGCGCGTCGTGGATGCGTCGACACACCCCGGCGTGGACCCAGCGGGCAAAGATCCCATACACCGTCGATGCCAGCGGGAACTCCACCGGCAGCTGCCGCCACGCGATCCCAGCACGAACCACGGAGAGAATCGCATCCAGAATCAGCCGTCGACCATACTTTTCAGGCCTGCCACCACGACCGGTGCCGTTGGAGTTTGGCCTTCGAGTCCGCCAAGCCGCTCGACGCTGCGATCTCCATCGAGCGTCCATTGCGGAGCGGTTGGGCAGTATCCGGCGGGCGATCCCGAGCGCGGAGTCGGTCAGTAGTAGGTCCAGCGGTGCGGCGTTCCTCGGCGGCGGCCTCGGTGTCGACGACGGTCGAGTCGGTCATGGTCGGTCCGGCGCAGGCCCGCGTGTTCCTGGGCCGGCTGCGAGAGGAGATCGAAACCCTCTCGCGGAACATCGAGAACGCGCGGGCGCTCGTCGAGCAGGCCCAGAAGGCCGGCAGGTTCGGTCTCGGAGACCGGTTGTTGAGCGTCTCTGCGGATGACGACCACGGGGCGACCAACCGTCATCCGTGATGCAGATGGGTTCCGGGCAGAGGGCCGATCGTCTGCATCGTCACCGTGCCGAGGAACGAGAACAGCCGTGAGAGCACTGCCGGATCGGGCGGACACGACCGCGCGGTGACGGCTCCGACGTCGTCGGCATCGGGCGTGACGGCGTGCCGTGAGAAGCGCTGCTACCAACACGAATCGGCCCCTGGTGCGATTGGATGTAGTCGTCGACACTGGTCCCACCATGAGCGGAGTCATCGGCTGTGATCGTCATCCGCCGGCCCGAGGAGGCCGACACCCTTCTCGACGCCAGGCACCATGCGATGCCCGCAGTGCCGGGGCGCGGTGGCCAGGTGGGGACACGGGCGTGCCCGCACCGTCCGCTCGGTGGGCGAGACAACCCTGACCGTGTGCCCACAACGGGTGCGCTGCCGCGACTGCGGCGCCACGCACATCCCGTTGCCCACCGCCCTGCAGGAGCTGGGGGCAGTCTCACTGATTCGAGATATCCGGCGTGTCGTCTCATGTAGTTGAGGCGCGGGTGCCGCCTCGGATGCCGGCGACGACCTCTCACGGTTCCAGCGCGACATGAACCGCCACCTCGGCATCGAGTACTACCCCGAAAACAGTCCCTACGACCCCTCTTACGCTGGTATCAGAAGCGCCACGACCCACGCCGCTATTCGATGACTTGCCTCGACATCAGCGAGAAAAGCCGTCCGTCTTCCGTCTCGTACATCTGAGGCACTGCAGCTCAGCGACTTGACCATGCCTTGCGATCAACGAGACAGGACAAAACGTGAGGCGACCGTGGGGGTCGAAGTTTGCCGCGCTCGCTCGCGGAGACCATCGCAAGTTTTCGTTCAGAATCCGACAAGCGACATCCCAGATCCTTTTCGTACCAGCCAATGGCAACTCACCGAAAAGGACCCGCCATGTTCCCCAAGACCGTCAAGTCCGCCGCTCGCGTCGCCGCCGTCACCGCTGTGCTCGGCGTCGCCGTCGCCGCCGTCGGTGGAGTCGGCGTCGCCAACGCCAACGCCAACGCCACCAGCTATCTCGCGCCGGAGGAGGTGTACCTCACCGCCCTCGACGCAGAGGGCATCCCCTACAGCTCGGCCTACTATGCGGTGGCGACCGCCTACGCGGTCTGCGGGGACTTCGAGAGCGGCTACGGCTTCTACGAGATCGGACTGGATTTCCTGAGTGGGTCCTCCTCCTCCTACTCGCCGTACGAGGCGGGCTTCATCATCGCCGACGCCGTGACGGTGTACTGCCCGCAATACACCTACGCGCTCCCGGCCTGATTCACCCGCCGCACGCCCCGCCGAGTTGGTTTGCCGTACCCGAAGACGAACCGGTCGGCGGGGTGTGCCCCTCGGTGCCGTCTCCTCGGTGCCGTCTCCTCGGTGCCGTCCCCCATGGCGGCTTCCGCGACCGGCACCCGGAGCGTCCCCACCAGCGATACCGACGACGCGGGGGCGCCGATCGGGGGCTATGACCTGCACGCGTCGGGGTAGGAGGGCGCTGCGCTATTCGACCACGATCTCGAATTCGAACTCGTGGTCGCCGATCCGAATGAGGTCACCATCGACGAGCCAGACACTGTCGACGACGCGGTTGCCGCCCACATACACACAGTTCGAGGAACGCAGGTCCCGCAACACGAAGTTCATCCCGGTGTCCACGATGATCGCGTGGTGGCGACTGACCTTGCTCTGGGCGAGCATGATGTCGGGCATCCGGCCGATCCCGAGCCCCGCCGATCCGATTCGAAAGGCACGGCCCTGACGATCACGCAGTTGCGCGGCCAGGGCGCGTTCGAGCGTCTCGAGGACGGTGACCGTGTGGGCGGCGGTCGCCCGCGCAGTCTCGACCACCGTCAACGGTTCCTGCCGCAGGATGCGGCCCTCAAGTTCGAGCAGGTGACGGCCCGGGTCGATGCCGAGTTCCTCGGCCAGGTTCGAGCGCAGCCGGCGACACGCGCCGAGGGCGTCGGACTGTCGGCCACACACGTACAGTGCGGTGATCAGCTGACCCCACAACGGCTCACGATGCGGGTAGACGGACGCAAGGGACACCAACTCGGGAATCACCGCCTCGGCTCGCCCACACGCGATCTCGGCTTCCGCGCGGGCGGCAAGGGCCGACACCTTCTCCTCCTCGATTGCGGCGGCAAACGTCTCGGCGAACTCCAGATCCCGGAGATCGTCGAGCGCCGGACCCTTCCACTCGGCGAGCGCGGCGGCCAGGTGCCCGCTCGCGTCCTCGAATCGCCGCGCGGCGGCGGCCTGGATCCCGGCCCGCTTCCCGGCGAGGAATCGTCCCAGATCACAACCCTGGTCCGGCACGATGAGCCGGTACCCCGGCGGCGCGCTGACCAGCACCGCCCGGGCATCGATCCCGGCATGGCGCAGAATTCGACGCAGATTCGAGATGAACACCTGCAGGCTCGCCCGGGCCTCGGGCGGCGGCCGATGATTCCACACCCCGTTGGCGAGGGCATCGGCGGACACCGGGCGGTTGCGGTTGATGATCAGGGCGGCGAGGACGGCACGCTGCTTGGGGCCACCCAGCGGTGGGGCGATCCCGTCGATCGTCATCTGCACTGGGCCGAGCACGTCGAAGTGCAGTCCCGTCCCGGGCTGTGTGCCGTCCACTACACCGATGACCCTACCCCGGTGGCCGCCGCCGGCGCAGACCTCCGCGGCGCCGACCGAGGCCTGTCCGCCCTGACCCGCGGACCATGGTGACCGATGCCCGGACGTGGTGAAGTGGGTGAAGGTGGTCGGTGTTGACTGAGGTCGGCGACGCGTTCGGGTGAGGCGGTGACGGCATGGGTGAGCACGGTCCGTTGCGGCCGGGTGAGGTGTTCGCCGGGTACACCATCGAACGCGTGCTCGGGGTCGGGGGAATGGGCACGGTGTACGCGGCCGCGCATCCGCGGCTGCCGCGGCGGATCGCCCTGAAGGTGCTGCACCCGGCCCTGGCCGAGGACGACTACGCCCGCACCCGTTTCGAGCTCGAGGCCGATCACGCGGCCCGTCTCGAACACCCGAACATCGTCGCCGTCTACGACCGTGGCAGGGAGGGCGACCGGCTGTGGATCGCGATGCAATACGTCGAGGGCACCGACGCCGAAACGGCACGCGAGGGTGCTCCCCTCGATCCGGCCCAGGCCGTGCGCATCATCACCGAGACCGCCAAGGCGCTGGACTACGCGCACGAGGCTGGCGTGCTGCACCGGGACGTCAAACCCGCCAACATCCTCCTCGAACACCCCAGACCCGGGCACCCCGGTGATCCCGGGCGGGTGCTGCTCGCCGACTTCGGGATCGCCAAGGCGCTCGAGCACACCCAGCACCTGACGAAGACCGGGATGTTGGTGGCGAGCCTGCAGTACGCGGCTCCGGAACAGTTCGCGAGCATCCCCCTCGATGCCCGGGCCGACGTGTACTCGCTCGGATGCACCCTGTTCCGCCTGCTCACCGGGGCGCAGCCGTATCCCGGATCGACCCTGGCCCAGCTGATGGCCGGCCACCTGAACTCGCCCATCCCCCGACCCACCGCCCTGCGGGCCGGCCTGCCGACCGGGTTCGACGCGGTCATCGCGCGGGCGATGGCCAAGGACCGGGAGGACCGCTACCCCAGCGGCGAGTCCCTCGCCTCGGCCGCGCAACACGCGCTCGGGCGGGCCGAGGCCGACATCCCGACCGTGGTGCGGGACGTACCGGACAGGGTGCAGCACCTCCCGCCGGGGCCGGTCGGACCCGCACCCCGCCCCCAGCCCGCCGCACCGACCGCGCGACGGCAGGAGCCAGAACCCCCGCGTGCACATCCCGCCGCATCGGCCGAACCCTTCGGACACCTCGCGCCCGACCTCGAGGGGCTCGAACACCCCCGAGCGCGGATTCGCTGGTGGCGCAGGACTTCGACCGTGGCGATCGCCGTGATCCTGTCCCTCCTGGCCGTGGTCGCCGTCGGCGTGGTCGTGTACCGGCAAAGCCGGACCCAGACCCAGACCGAGACCCAGACCCAGACCCAGACCCAGACCCAGTTGCCGTTCACCGGCCTCAACCAACCCGGCGGGGTGGCGGTGGACACCGCGGGAAATGTGTACATCACCGACGCCCAGGGCAACGGCCGGGTGCTGAAGCTTGCGGCCGGGTCGAGCACCCAGACCGAGCTGCCCTTCACCGGCCTCGAGTTCCCCGAGGGGGTGGCGGTGGACACCGCGGGAAACGTGTACACCACCCATGCCCCCGATGGGGTGCTGAAGCTGGCGGCCGGGTCCAACACCCAGACCGCCCTTCCCTTCACCGACCTCAACTCCCCCCGGGGGGTGGCGGTGGACACCTCCGGCGACGTGTACACCACCACCCACACCCCCGATGGGGTGCTGAAGCTGGCGGCCGGGTCCAACACCCAGACCACCCTGCCCTTCACCGGCCTCAACTTCCCCGAGGGGGTGGCGGTGGACACCACGGGAAACGTGTACCTCACCGACTTTCTGAACGGCCGGGTGCTGATGTTGGCGGCCGGGTCGAGCACCCAGACCGAGCTGCCCTTCACCGGCCTCGACCGCCCCGAGGGGGTGGCGGTGGACACCACGGGAAACGTGTACGTCGCCGACAGGTTCAACGATAGGGTTTTGAAGCTGGCGGCCGGGTCGAGCAGCCAGACCGAGCTCCCCTTCACCGGCCTCGAAGATCCCCGGGGGGTGGCGGTGGACACCACGGGAAACGTGTACGTTACCGACTTCACGGCCGCCGACAACAACCACCGGGTGTTGAAGCTTGCGGCCGGGTAGATGGGTGAGCCTGCCGCAACCTGGGTCCTGTCGGCGATGCGGCGCATCGCCAGTCCGGGCAGGTAGCCGACCTCGTGGCCGCCTACGCGGCCACGGCGTGCGGCAGGGCGCCGATCGTATTGGGTCGACGACCACCAGCACCGATCCGTGGCTGGCCAGGCGGTCGAGGACCGCCCGCAGCTTTGCTTCGTCGTTCGGCAACGCCTTGTCGTGGATCTTCTTTCCGGGCGGTCAGTCCGACGGTGTGGTGCTCACCTTCGCCGACGTCGATGCCGCAGTACGCCGCATAGTTCGAGTCCATTCAGGGGTCGTCCCTTGTGTCTCGGTCAGGCCGGTCGCCGATCCTTCCGTCGACGCCCGGCGCCCACGCCTGCAAAGAGACCTACCCTACTTCGGTTGGCCGTGTCCCTATCAGCGGTCCGTCGACGCCACCTCACCCGGCGACACCACCCCCCGGATCATGCGAGAGACAGGGGCAACGAGTCATACCGGGTCTGGCGACCGTAGCTCTTCTGCGAAGGACCGTAAATAACGTAACGGGGCTGGGATCGCTCGTGGCCATCGATCGTTCGACCTCGATATCTACGCCGTGACCAGTGAGATCGCCATGGCAACTTCTCGCGTGCGGCCAAGAGGTGGGACGAACTGCTGAAGGTCTCGCGATCGGACGATGTGATATCGTTGGTGTGATATCGAAGGTGGTCGCTGTGGAGCAGATCCTGATCCGTAACCTTCCCGCGGGTACCAAGGCTGCCCTGCGGGCGCGTGCCGAGCAGCATCACCGGTCGGTCGAGGCGGAGGTACGCGAGATTCTCGGTGAGGCCCTCGAGCGGGATCCGGTCACGCTCGTCGACCTGTTGAGCACCGATGAGGGTGCCGACATCGAGTTCGAGCCCGAACGCCTCGGTCTGACTGCCCGAACTGCTGAGTTGTGAAGTACGTCCTGGACACCAACGTGGTGTCCGCTCTGCGAGTTCGGGGACGTAACCGGTCGGTGGAGACCTGGTCGGCGTCGGTGCCGGTGGCCGACCAGTTCGTGACGGCCATGACCATTGCCGAGATCGAGCGGGGTGTGGTCGCCAAGGAGCGATCCGACCCGGCGCAGGGAGGGGTTCTGCGTCGGTGGTTCGAGGGGCGGGTGCTGCCGGCCTTCGCCGACCGTGTGTTGCCGTTCGATCTGCCGGCCGCACGGGTGCTGGCCACCTACCGGGTGCCCGAGCGTGCGCCGTTCGACGACGCTCTCATCGCCGCCGTCGCGCAGGCCGCCGAGATGACGGTGGCGACACGCCACACCAAGCACTTCGAGCCGCTCGGCGTCCGCTGCTTCAGCCCGTGGGAGCCGACCGTCTGACGGCCCACCGTCCTCGACGAGTGCGGGCCGACTTTCCAGGCCATCCACGGGTCGGGCCGATCACGCAATTGTGAGTTGCGTTCCAGCGTTGCCGTTTTGCGCGATCGACACAGCTCGTAGGTGGAAGAACCCATCTACGGGCCGCTCGAACAGCTGCGCATCACGACGTTCGATCCGAAGCTGAGCATGCAGCCCGGTTCGGGCTCGTGGCGACACTGGATGCGCGAGAGGCTGCGATCAACGGCGAGACGGCGGGCGTCGAGAACCGCTCGTGATGTGATCACGAGCCTGAAGAAGCTCGTCACACGGCACCGGCGCGGCCACCGGCTCATCGGTGAGACCCAGCTGCACGGCCGAACGTTCGACGGACCAGTCCAACAGCGCCGCAACCACCGCCTCGAGCACGTCGGGGGTCACCGGCGGCTGAAAGCCCAGCCTGTCGACGGTCGGCATCACCGGGGGAGGAAATCGTGGTCGCGCGGTTCGCAACCATCGACACCGGAATGACGTGGGCGAAGGCCGCGCAGGACTGCGGATACCCGGCCACGAAGGGCGAATCGGTGCGGCGGAAGGTCAAGAGGATCGCCCAGCGGATCAACCCGCGGGCGAATTGAGTGGCGGTCAGGGGATCGGCTGGACTGACCGAGTGGCAGGCAGCCTCATCCATCGCTGCAGCGGTGTGGGGTGAGGTCACGCCAGGATCATGACCTTCGTCGAGCCGAAGGTGTCGGACACCTTGATCGACGGCGGAATTCGATTTGGTACCCGGCGTAAAGGTGACGGTCTGGGTGCCGACCTTGTACTGATTGTTGCCGCTCGCTGCCGTGGTCAGTCTGTGTGCAACCGTGCCCTGGCCGCGGCATACTCGTCGTATCCAGCCGAGATGGCTCCTGGTGACATCTCTTCGTTCCGTCTGGAAAGAAGAGCTACGCGTCGCTGATTACCACGGACGTGAAATTCCCGGGTGGGTAAGCCGACATACCCGTTGATGCTGTCGATCGCAGCGTCGACGAAGTCGAGCATCGGCGCAACAATCATTGTAGAAAGAAGGTCCCGAGATCCCTCCAAGCCGGCGGTGAACCAGTGCCGCGAGTGGGTACCACCGGACCCTAGCGTGAGTTTCCTAGGTAGCCGAGTTTTCGTGTCGCGTCGTGCGTGTTGAGCTGGGCAAACGCGACCGGAGAGTGTATTACCTATATATGGC
>NZ_JBHWUE010000145.1:0-17855 GCF_042738615.1 Rhodococcus sp. NPDC059968 | reverse complement strand
CGCACGGCCTTCTCTCGCACCTCGGCTGGATAGACATTCGGCATAAGGATTACCTTCCCAAGAAAGAAGGTGCGCATCAAACCCGGGACGATTCAAATTGCACAAGCATCACCACGCCGGCGAAGACGCCCACGCGTGCGCACAAATCCTGATCGAGATGAACAACGCCAACGGCACCCCCCACAGCCTGGCCGAATTCGCGGTCCACACCGGCCACCCTATGGACACCCTCAACAACCGCGGACTTCCGGTGACCGGGCCCTCCACCCTCGACGCCGGACGCCGTATCGGCACGCTGACGCTGACTGGGACCACGGCCGGGATCCTCGCCAGCCGCAGCGCCGTCCTCGTGGGCCGCATGAACACCCTGACTCGGCCTACCGCAGCCGCACTCGCTGGCAAGCTCGGTGCCAGCATCACCAACAAGGTCACCGCACAGACCGATCTGCTCATCCTCGGACGCCCCGGCACGTCCGCCGACACCGTGAGGCTCAACGCTGCCCGTCTCGCACGGGCCGACGGACGACGAATCGACGTCCTCACCGAACTCGAATTCCTCAAAATCGCGTCAACGCTCTGAAATTTTGGGTGGACTGCTGCTCTTCGACAACGCCCCTGGGGAACACGGACGCCGAATTGTCCGCGGCCACCGTGAGGGCGGCCTGCGGTCGAGGTGAATCCGTGCGAGCTGTGGAGCGTGACGCTCGATTGAACCAATCTCCCAGCCCGGGCCGGTTACCGAAGGCTCTGGTTGTGCGCGCCCTCCGCCCTGTCAGTGGTGACGGGGTAGAGGGCGCGGCACCCACTCAAGCGGCTTCTTATTCGAAGGTTTCGAAGCCTCCGGCGGTAGCGCGGCGGAACAGCTCGAGTTCCACCACCATCATGCTCTCCCGGTTGCGCGCCGCCGCGGCGAGCGCTTGAGCGTTGCGGGCGCACTTCGACATCGTGTCGTCGTCATAGCAGTCATCGATCGCCGCGGGCGGGGTAAACCGCCCACCGAGCGAGGCAGGATCGGCGCGCCGTGCGAGGCGGCCGTCCCACCAGCGGGACAGCGCCTGCTCATGCGCAATGTCCCGGGGTACTTCGACTCCGATGACCCGCAGCGACGTGTAGTTGGCGCGGACGAGTTCCTCGTACACCCTGGGACCCTGTCCCGGCCAGCGGAGGGTTCCCTCGATCAGCACGTTCTCGCCGCGGTCCAGACACAGCCGGCGGATCTGATCGATCAGGGCGGTGGATTCGTCATGAACCAACGCCGCCAACTCCCGCGGTGCCAGCGGCGCCCCGTCCGCGAGTTCGGTGCCGAGCAGTTCCGCATAGTCCCCGTCGCGGAGTGCCTGTTCGATGAGGAAGTCCTTGACCTCGTCGGCGTCGAGGCTGCGGTACCCGTCCAGGTCGGGGATGTGGTCGTGCAGCAGAGTGCTCTTCCCGGCGCCTGGTGCGCCGGCCGTGAGGATCGCCGAGCGCCCTTCACGGAGCGGGGTGTCCCGCGCCAGATACCGGTCGACGACGGTGCGGCGTAACCGCAGCCGGGCCGGTGATGCCGCGAAGCGGATCATCGTGCTGGTGTTGGACTTGGTGTGCAGCGGGCCACCGGGTACGGACATCGCGGTGAGCTGCGCGGCGACCTTGCCGCGCAGCGGATCCGGAGAGTTCACGCAGACCGTGCCGCCTGCTCGAGGGCGTCCTTGTTTCGTTCCATCAGCCGCCCGATCTCGTCGTCGGTCAGCAGTCCGCGGTAGTAGGCGCGTTCGATCTCGTCCCAGCTACCGGGCTCGTACGCATCCGCCGAGATGCCGCCGCTGACCGGGACCCGGCCGAAGGTGAATTTCCAGTCCAGCAGAACCTGCATCATCTCGTCGTCGCTGATCTGGCCGGCGGTGCGGCGGTCGATGACCTCGGTCGGGGTCTGATCGAGCAGGGCCGGGTTCTCCAGCACGGTGCGCAGCATGCGATGAATCGTAGGTTGCGAGATTCCGATGTGCTCATGGATGACCCGTTGGGTGATGTTGGCGGCGTTCGCCTCGGCCACCGCCCGCAGAACATCGAGGTCAGCGACCCTGCGCCGGGCGGCCGCAGCATCGAGTGCGGCGACAGCCTTGTGGTCGATGGTGTCCACGACAAGCACCTCCTCGCTTGATTCATAATGAATCAACCCACTACAGGATAGCCACACCGGTCCGATGCCGTCCAGTGCAGCCCCCGATCGATCGCAACAGCGCCCGGCGGTCCAACTTGCGAGAATTTGCATGGCGTCTGCAGTCGCTGACCCTGGCTCGACGGTGTACACGAGCATGACCAGTCAGGATCGAGAGGTGACTCGCGCCGCCCGGTCCGACCGGCACCGCGATGCGGCCAGCCTTCCGAAGAATCCTACGGCTTTCAATGTCCCGTGGAACGGGACGTCGCAGCTAGCAGCGCGCCACCCTCAGTGCAGGTCCGACCTAGTAATGGACACGATGAATAGTGCTCCCTGCCAGGAGCGTGGCGTCTTGGGCCAAGCCAGTATCGGCGGCCCCGTACCCCGTACCGTTGCCCCATGTCCGCACGCCCCGGAACCCCAACGCCGAGGAGGCGCTGCCGTCTCTGGCCACCGTCGGCATCTCAGCGGACCCACACATCATCACGGCGGCGGCCCGCACCGGAACGGACATCGAGCTGCGGATCCACACGTCCATCGCACCGTTCCACGTTGAAGCCGAGCAGTGGTTTCCCGCGGCTGCCGGGTTGGCCGTCACGGTGATCGTGCACCCCGTCGACGCGCAGACGGGCCGGCCACGTTATCTGCCGCCCGCGGAGCCCGCCGAGTGGGCGCACGCGATCTTCTCGACCGTCGACGGCGCGCACGGACACTTCCTCGGCGCCGTCGACCCGGACACCGGCGGCCATCGACGCGGGCAGCTCGCATACCGCCTCTACCTCGACACCGACCGCCGGGCGATTCCCGCGCCTCGGCAGGTGTCACCTGTCCGCATTACCTACTATCAGCCATCGACGGCAGAGCCGAGATCACCATTTCCACGACGGCCTGACCCCGATGGTCGGGTCCCGGTTTGGACGGGCCTCACCCTCGCCGATGCTCAGTGGCGGTCGCCCGTCATCGGACTTTTGTACTACAGAACCTATTTTTGTAGTACAGTATTCGTGTGGCGGTCGAATGGGCGAACAGCGCGGACAAACACGGGATCGACCACGAGGACGCATTGCACGCGATCGAGAACGCGCTCTACGTCGAGCAGGAGTTCGACGAACCCCGCGTCCCCGGTCACGCGAAGCCCTGGCTGTTCATCGGTCCCCCACGGACACTGGGTGGACCGCTGCTCGAAGTCATGGTGGAGATCATTCCACCGCGGGGCATAGTGGTATTCCACGTGATGGAAGCGCGGAAAAAGCACCTCGCACGCATGAGAGACCGTCCCTGATCCGCAGGTGCCGGGGGCGAAGGCGCCCGGTACCGCAACCCGATGTACCACCGATCCACACGGGTATCCGAAGGGATCACCCAGCACCCCGAAGAGGTGACATACCGATGAACAGCAACGATAAGAACAACGATTACGACGAGCTCGCCGAGTGGGCCGAGCACGACATGACCCTGCCGACGGACTCGGCCACCGCCAAGCGCGGCGACGACGCCGCCGCCGCCGGCCGGGCCCTGCTCGAGAGGGTCGGCGCCGGCCGCCCATCCCTGGCGCAGGACGCAGGCATCAGCGGCGCCTCCCCCAAACGCCAAGTCCGACTTCCACAGCCGCTGAGCAACAAACTCGACGAACTCGCACAGCGCCAGCACCGCAAGCCCAGCGAACTCATGCGCGAAGCAGTCGAGGAATACATCCAGAAACACTCCGCCTAGAACACCTCCGCGAGCTGTCCGAGGCTCGCGGGACAACGTGCGCGAACACCGCCCCGGACGCCGTCGCACAACCGAACGGAGGAGAAGCGAAATCCTCCTGGAGGTGACCATGTTCAGTATCTGCGCCCGCGCCTGCTGTACGAGCCAGAGCAGGGCGCCGACGTGTCCGCGAGTACCCCTCGCCGAACCGGAGTAGTCAGGTTGATTCCGCCCGCCCTCGCCCCGCCCGCGTATCGGCGCGGGCGCCGGCGGGAGCGGAAAGTTTCTGGTTGACCAGCAGATTCAGTGAGACACCCTGCTCCTCGGCCTCGACCGCCAGTGTGCGGTGCACCCGGGGCGAGGTGCGCACCGTGAAGGTGCCGCTGTAGGAGCGGTCCGCGATCGGGACGGGCGGGCGTTCGCCGGTGCTCGCCATGTCGTCGAGGACATCGCGGACAACGGTGACGATGCCGTCGAGGACCTCGCTCTGGCTGTCGGCGAGCCAGGACAGGGAGGGGAATTCCGCGACGGTGCCGACGAACTCGCCGTCCGGTTCCGACCAGGTCACCCGGTAGGTGTAATGCGATGCGGCAGCCATTGCCTGCCTCCTTCACGAGCTCGTCGTAGGCGGCGAGGACCTGGTCGACCTGGTAAGGCTTTGGCCTTGCCGCCTTTGCCTTTCTGGATATTCACCCGGGGGTCTCCGGACCCCCGCGTCGTGAACACCGCATGGGCGGTGCCGTTCTGGCGCGGGCCGCCGACGACGTCACAGCCGAAGTTGAACAACTCGATATCGGTCACGCTCGGCGAACCGGCGCGCATCCTCGCGAGGAGTTTCGCCGGCTTCGACACCCCATTATGGTATCGCCCGCGATACCACTAATCAGGATTCGGCAACAACCGGGCGCGCAGCATCGCGGTCCAAACCTCGGCACGAGCAGAGAAAGCTATCGGCTATCGCCCGTGGAGAACGGCAGGGATCTTTCGATTACTCGTGTGATCGTGCACCGAGCGCACAAAACGCCCCTGCCGAAGCGAGGAGTATTCGTCGTATGTGGGTGGGCGCGCAAGGCTGGAAACCGCTGGGTGGGGCTGCCGACAGGGGTGCTTACGCCCCGGAGACCTCCTACACGAACCACTTCCCTCGGCTATTGCCTCGGGCACCCATATCATGGCGGTGCCGGTTGCGTCGACGCAACAGCAGGGTCCGTGACCTGCACGGAAACGCCTGGCACACACCCGAGCTGCCAGGCACAGGTTCTTCCGCAGCGGCCCGTGCGTCCGTTCTCGTTCTCCTCCGTCTGTTCTGGTACCCATCCCCACGGATCAAGGAGTCACCATGACCAACGCCCACGAGTTCGAGAACCCGGCGACGGATCTAGCGGACACCACCCCGCAGGCTGCGGCGCCGACGTGTTGCAGCACCGAAAAGCAAACCACCTGCTGCGACCAGAGTGAGAAGTCGACGTGTTGCGGTGCGGCGGCGACGGCCGGCGGCGGATGCGGGTGCCAGTAGTCCTTCACCCTGCAACGGTGCGGTGCGAGCGCTGGGCTCGCACCGCACCGTTGCCTGCGCTGGATCATGCGACCGGTCGACGTCACCAGAAACCGTGTGCCGGTTTACTGGTCATCCGCGTGTGGCTCCGCAGGCGCAGGTTCCACCGCCGCGTGGCTGGTAGTCGTGCACGTGACCGGTGCGGTCCTGGCTGATCTCACAGCACGCGTGTAATCGGGCTTGGAGGGTGGCGCGGCCGCGTTGGACGCGGGATTTCATCCCGGACAACGATATTCCCGCCTCGCTGGCGGCGGCGGCGTGGGTGCGGGCGTCGAGGTCGACCATCTTGACCGCCGCGGCCTGCTCGGCGGGCAGCCCGGAGAGCATCGGCACCAGGCAGGAGGCGAGTTCCTTCTCCGCCGCCTCGTCGGCGTCCGATTCGCCGTCGGGGGGGTTGTCGGGGACGGTGTCGACTGCCAGCTCCCGCCGGTGGGGTGCTGACCGGTAGTAGTCGGTGATCGCGTTGCGGGTGATGGCGTACATCCACCCGAGGAGCCGGTCCTGCTCGCGCAGGTTGTCCAGGCTCTTGGCCATCCGCAGGAACACGATCGACAAGATGTCGTCGGCGTCCTCGGGTCGCGAGACCCGGCGGGCGATGAAGGCCCGCAGATCGCTCGAGAAGTTGCGCCAGAGCTGGTCGAGATCAGCTGGTGTCGTCGCGGTAGTGGCCGTGTCCTCACTCATGATCTGTGGTTCCTCTCCATTTTCCAGCATCCCCGCCCCGAGACGGGGTGGCGACCCCCTATTTCAGGTCCTCACAGACGTACCGACGACGACGGCCGCTATCGGACGCACTCTGCGTCCCAATCCGATGTTCCTCGTCTGTATGGGTGTCGATGTTGATTCCGGATTCTCCGGTTCGACGTACCAGCAGAAGCGCAGTGAGGAGGTGAGAGCGATGCTGACCACACATTTGTTTTCGGGTCTGACCAGCGAAGAGGTCGACCTGATCGTGGCGGAGGAACTGCATCTGCTCGACGCCGCCGCATGAGCGCCGTCGACGCCCGCACCGGGCGGATCCGCTGACCACAGCGCTCTCCTGGCCTCTACCCTCGACCGGGGTAGGGGCCAGAACAGTGCCCAGCTCCGGACGAGGGGCGCACACCAAACCCGCCCTGCCCCTCCCTTTGTGGGATGGGGCAGGGCGGGTTCATTGCTCAGCGGGTGCGTGCCGTCCGGATCAGGCGGGTCAGAACGGGAACGGCCGTGACCACCGCCCACAAGCCGATCGCGGCGGCCAGGGCGGCGGCGGTGTCGCCCGCGGTGGCGGTGCCGAGGACGTGGCCACGCAGGGCATCGGTGGCGTGCGCGACCGGATTCACCGTCGCCATGGCCTGCATCCACCCGGGCATGGTCTCGATCGGCGCGAACGCACTCGAGACGAACATCAGCGGCATCATCACCATCATCCCGGCGAACTGGACCACGTCCGGGCGCCGCAGCCGATCCCCGATCAGCCCGAACAGGGCGCTCATCGCCCCGGCCAGCACCACCAGCACCACGACCGCGGCCACGGCATCACCTGCGGTGCCGTGGAACTCGAAACCCAATGCCACGGCGGCGATCCCGAGCAACGCGGCCCGAGCGAGGGTGAACACGGCCTCGTTGATGGTGCGAGCGATTCCCGGCAACGCCGTCCGCATGGGCAGGGCCGCGAAGCGGTCGTGCAGGCCGTTGGTGTGATCGATTGCGGCGGAGACTCCGGCGTTGGTGCCGGCCATTACCGTGGAGACGGCGAGCATCGCGGGGGTGAGGAAGACGATGTAACTGACTCCGGCGGGAAAACCGGGTCCGGCGGCGACGCTGCGGAACACCTGGCTGAACAGCACCAGCATCGCCATCGGCATGGTCAGCGAGAACATCAGCAACTGCGGGACGCGGGCGCTGGTGCGCAGGTTCCGGACGGTCAGCGCGGCGAGCTGGTCCCTGATCGAGGTCCGCCCGATGGCGGTGGCGGTGGTCGTGCGGGCGGTAGTCATCGGTGGGCTCCCGTGGTGGTGTGGGCGAGGTGGGTGAAGACGTCGTCGAGGCTCGGGGAGGTCACGTCGAGGTCGGTGACGTCGATGCCGCCGCGGTGCAGGTCCGCGACCAGCGCGGTCGCGGCGAGGGCGTCGTCGAC
Source organism: Rhodococcus sp. NPDC059968 (assembly GCF_042738615.1). Classification (NCBI taxonomy): domain Bacteria; kingdom Bacillati; phylum Actinomycetota; class Actinomycetes; order Mycobacteriales; family Nocardiaceae; genus Rhodococcus; species Rhodococcus sp. NPDC059968. The sequence continues at coordinate 10,349 of NZ_JBHWUE010000145.1, read as the reverse complement.
GGTGACCGACACCCGCACCCGGTCGCCGTCGACCCGGTCGGTATCCGGGGTGAACGGCAGAACGGCGAGCTGGCCGGTGGGGATGGTGGCGGTCAGGACCTTGCCGCCGACGATCCGTTTCAGCTCGGCGGGGGTGCCGCGGGCGGCGACCCGGCCCCGGGCAAGGACCACGATGTGGTCGGCCAGCCGGTCGGCCTCCTCCAGGTACTGGGTGGTCAGCACGACCGTGGTGCCCGCGGTGGTCAGCTCGTCGACGACGTCCCACAGTCCGGCGCGGGCGATCGGATCCAGGCCCGTGGTCGGCTCGTCCAGGAACAGCACCGACGGGGACCCGACCAGGCTGGCCGCGAGATCGATCCGGCGACGCGAGCCCCCGGAGAGTTCCCCGACCCGCCTGGTCGCGTATTCGTCCAACCCGAGCCGCTCGATCAGCGCGTCGGCCCGGGCACGGGCGGCGGTGCGGCGCAGCCCGGTCAGGCGGCCGATCAGCTCCAGGTTCTCCCTAGCGGTGAGGAATTCGTCGAGTCCGGCGTATTGGCCGGTCACCCCGATCCGGCGGCGCACCCGGTCGGCGTCGGTGATGACGTCGAGGCCCCCGATCTGCACTCGGCCGATGGTCGGGCGCACCAGGGTGGTCAAGGTGCGGATCAGGGTGGTCTTGCCGGCACCGTTGTGGCCGAGAACCCCGAGCGTCGTTCCGGCGGCGGCTTCCAGGTCGACCCCGTCGAGTGCCCAGGATTTGCCGTAGGCGACGTGCAGATCCTCGACCACGACGGCGGGGGCGGTCATCGCACACCCCCGTGGTCGCCGGCCGCGTGGCCGGTTCCGGTGGGAAAGAACAGGTGGGTGGTCATCGGAGGATTCCTCTCGAAGGGACGATCCCCCACCCGATGTGGGCGGGAGTTACCTCCTCAGACGAACCCCCCGCGAGAGGGACGCACCCGACGCCGAATCAGCTCTCTATCGGACGCTGGCGAGCCTGCTCACCAGGTGGTGGGCGTCGCGGCCCACCCCGCGCAGCGACGCCGACGACAGCGACCGCTGCACTCCAATCCCAGTCGCCCGCGGTCAGGCGCTCGGTAGCCGGCGATGTCGAACACCGGCACCGCCGGCGCGGGGTTCAGCGCATCCCACTCGCTCGGGAGTCGAGTTGCACAGGTCGCTCCCCGGTCCGCTGGGCGCGACAGACCTCACTCCTGAGGCGTACAACGGAAAGACACCGATGTGGCTCGGCCAGTGGCACGACACGCCACTACCCGGGCGAAGTGTGACTGGTGGGGCGATCTCCTCTCCTCCTACACATAGAGAGGACATCGCATGAGCGTTCCGTGGGCGGCGCGGGCACGATCTGATGCGTACTGGGAGCAGCAAGTCTGCGAGGAAGCACACGGCCGCGACAATGCCGAGGCGAGAGAATCCACAGCGGCTGCGAAACGCCCGACCCTGGCTGACCACAGCGAGGGTCTCCGCAACGCCGCCGTACCACCGGCAGATCAAGGCGAGTAATCACGTCGCCTCGGGAACTTCGCGTCCTGGACAGGGACGTCCCTGGATACCTGATGCGGGCACATCTGATCAGTCAGATCACCCGCACTGTGGGCTTGCGGGCCCTTGTGCCCCTGACCTTTCTCGGCGGATTCCCACGGTCGTCGCAACACGCATTGATTTCCTACTGGGTTTCTAACCAGACACAGGCTTGTGGGCGGTCACCTGACCGACGAGACCCGCGGCAAGGTGGGGACCATCGGCGGCTCATGTCGGCCTCATCTGGCCGAAGTAGATTGAGCGGATGAATCTCAGCCGTGGGGCAGGCGGCCACCGATGACGTCACCCGCTCAGGACTCGATCGGCACGGCGGGGTCGGTGAAGCGTTCGCTTCCGCTCGCTGTCGCCGCCGGCGCCGTGATCGGCGTACTCGGGGGCATGATCGGACTCGGCGGCGCCGAGTTCCGGCTGCCGCTGTTGATCGGTCTGTTTGGATTCGTCGCGCTGCAGGCAGTGATCCTGAATAAGGCGATGAGCCTGATCGTAGTCCTGACCGCGCTCCCGGCCCGACTGGTGTCGGTGCCGTATGCGGATCTGGCACCGCACTGGTCCGTCGTGGTCAATCTGCTCTGCGGCAGCCTCATCGGCGCCTGGGTCGGTGCGACCTGGGCGACGAAGATGCGCTCCGCCACCCTCTACAAGGTCCTGGCGGCGTTGCTCGTCCTCATCGCGGTCGCCCTGGCGGCCAGCCACTTCGGGGAACTCGGAACCCTGGAACTCGGGCCGGTGTGGAGGGCGGTCGCCGGCGTGATCGCCGGCCTCGGAATCGGGATCGTGGCCGCGCTGATGGGCGTCGCGGGCGGCGAGCTGCTGATTCCGACAATCGTGCTGCTCTACGGCGTCGACATCAAGCTCGCCGGCAGCCTGTCGCTGGCGGTGTCGCTGCCGACCATGCTCGTCGCCTTCGCCCGATACAGCAGGGATCAGAGCTTCGGCGTCCTCAAAGCGAACGGCCGCTTCGTGATCGCGATGTCCGTCGGCTCGATCGTCGGATCCGTCCTCGGCGGGTTCCTGCTCGGCGTCGTTCCCAGCGCCGTGCTGATCCCGATCCTGGTGCTGCTGTTGCTGCTGTCCGCGGTCAAGGTCTGGCATCACGACTGATCGACGCAGCGCTTCAGCGGCGTTCCAGCGCTAGCCGCTCACCTGCCAGGGCCAACCAGCAAGTCGTTGGAGTGAGTCGTTTCACGAGATCAAAAATTGGCGAAGCGTTTCCGATGCAGGGTCTCGCCACGCGAGGGACCCCGTTGCTTCCGTATCTCGAATTCCATCGCCATCCTGCACTGTCGGGTGGTGCGACGACCGGTAGAACTCAAGCTCGCTGTCGCCGGGGCATGCTCGCGGTCGCCACCATGGCGGCGAGCACCGCGGCGGCGGCGAGGATCAGGTAGGCGTGGGCGTAACTGCTGGTAAACGATGACAGTGCTGTTCCGGCCCACGGGGCGAGGGCCATGATGATGACGATCGGTGCGGACATCAGCCCGTTCAGGCGCCCGTAGTGGGTGGCGCCCCATCGGTCGGTGATCGCGGTGGCCTGGATCAGGGTGAAGATCCCGCGGACCAACCCGGCACCGACAGCGACCGCGATCAGCGCGACCACCGAGGTCACGATCCCGAGTAGCGCGGTACTGGCCGCGGTGGCGGCGAGGATGACCACGATGCGGGTGCGGGCGGTGGTGCGGGCGGTGGTGCGGGCGGCGATCGGGAGGTAGCCGAGGCGGCCGAGGACCTGCCCCGCACCGCCGAGACCGAGCGTCAGCGCGGCGAGGGACGGGGAGAAGCCCTGCTCGATCAGCAGCGGCACCAGGTTGAACACCCCGGCGAACGCGGCGAACGCCCCGAGACTCAGCGCGACGACGAGGGCGAGGAACGCCGAGCTGCGGGAGGCGTCCCGGTGATCGACCGGATGCAGTCCGGTCGGGGCGGGTGGGTGCGGCCACCGCCCCCGCAAACCCAGCACGTGCCCGGGCACGGTGATGATCGCCAGGATCGCGGCGAGGACGAGATACGTTGCCCGCCAGTCGTACCGGTTGACCAGCGCGGCGGTCAGCGGGGCGAAGACGGTGCTGGCCAACCCGGCGGCCAGGGTCAGGATCATCAGGGCCTTGACGTATTTGTCGCCGTACCAGCGGGTCAGCGCCGCGAACGCGGGCGGATACAGCACCGCGCCCATCGCGATCCCGGCGGCGATCCATCCGGCGTAGAAGATCGGCAGGTTCGGTGCGGCCGCGACCACCAGCAGGGACGGGACGGCGAGGACGGATCCGGCGGTCATCACCGCCCGCGGCCCGATGCGGTCGATGATTCGTCCCACCGGGATTCCGGTCAGGGCTGCGGCGAGTTGGGAGAGGGAGAAGGCGGCGGTGAGCACCGGCAGCGACCACCCGGTGTCCGCCGAAATGGACACCGAGAGCACCGGAAACGCGTAGTAGAGGATGCCCCAGCTGGTGATCTCGGTCAGGCACAGCACCGCCAGCACCCGCCGCAGACCGGTCTCGTCGAGGGACGCGGTCTGCGGCAGGGTCCGGGTGCCGGTCACCGGGTTATCCGCCCGCGCGGGTGGACAGGGTGATCAGCTGCGGGTCCGGGGCGGCGCAGCACCCCACGGACTCGTCCGCTGCCGCGGGTGTGTCGGGGTCGTCGAACACTCCGGCGCCGCCGCACACCCCGGTCTCCGGCAGGGTGAGTTCGACCCGGGCGGCGGCCTCGTGGTCCCCGGCCAGGGCGGCGGCGATACTACGAACCTGCTCGTACCCGGTCATCGCCAGGAACGTCGGCGCCCGCCCGTAGCTTTTCATCCCGACCAGGAACACATTCGGCTCCGGATGCGACAGCTCGGCGACCCCGTGCGGGTAGACGGTGCCGCAGGAATGCACGTTCGGGTCGATCAGCGGCGCCAACTCCACCGGCGCTTGCAGCACCGGATCCAGGCCGAGGCGGATCTCCGACAGCCAGGACAGGTCGGGCCGGAACCCGGTGAGCACCACCACCCGATCCACATCGTCGATTCGGGCGCCGGTGTCGGACACCAACACCACCCGACCGTCGCCGCCGGGTTCGATGGTGGCGGTGCGGAACCCGGGAACCACCGTCAGCAGGCCGTCGTCGACCGCCTGCTTTGCGCGCAGGCCGAGGGCGCCGCGGGCGGGCAGCTGGTCGTCCTCGCCGCCGCCGAAGGTGGAGCCGACATCGCCGCGGCGCAGCACCCAGCTGATCCGGGTGCCCGGCGCCCGCTTCTCCAGATTGGCCAGGGCGACGATCGCGGTCAGAGCGGAGTGGCCGCTGCCGGCGATCACGATGTGCTTGCCCGCGTACCGGGCACGCACCGCCTCGTCGTCGAGGTTCGGGACCCGGTATTCGAGGACGTCGGCCGCAGCCTTCTCGCCGAGCGCGGGCAGGCCCTCGCCTCCGAGGGGGTTGGGGGTGGTCCAGGTTCCGGAAGCGTCGATCACTGCCTGCGCGGTGATGCGGTCCTCGGTGCCGTCGGCGCGGCGCAGGTGCACCGACAGGGGTTCGGTGTCGCGGCCGGAGTCGACGACCCGGTCCCGCCCCCGGCGGGCCACCCCGACCACTTCGGTGCCCACCTGCACGATGTCGCCGAGGGCGGAGGCCAGCGGCCGCAGGTAGTCCTGGGTCCAGTCCTGCCCGGTCGGGTATGCCGCGTCGTCCGGGGCCGCCCAGCCGGAGTTGGTGTTCTCGAGCAGGCGGCGGGCGGCCGGGTCGATCAGCTCCCCCCACCGGGAGAACAGCCGCACGTGATTCCACTCGGCGATCGCGGCACCGGCACTGCCGCCGCGTTCGAAGACCAGCGGGGTCAGGCCGCGTTCACGCAGCTGGGCGGCGGCGGCGAGGCCGATCGGTCCGGCGCCTACGACGACTACGGGCAAGGTGTTCATCTCGAAAATCCTTCCATCGACGTTCATCGATCCTCTGATGTCGGAGAGTATCGATGTGCGTCGATGAATGCAACCATCGATGGATATCGATATAGTAAGGGCATGACTTCCCTGGACATGCCCACCGTCCGCACCCCCGGTGAGGTGGATGCGTTGGCGCCGGAGGACGCGGCCACCTACGCCGGGTGGTTCGCCTGCCTGGCCGATCCGACCCGGGTGCGGCTGCTGCATCAGGTCGCGTCCCGTCCGGCCGGGATCACCGTGGGTGAACTGGCGGAGGCCCTGGGCATCGGGCAGCCGACCGTGTCGCATCATGTGCGCAAGCTCGCCGATGTCGGTTTCGTCTCGGTGCACAAGCGGAGCACCAGCACCGTGGTGATGGTCAACCCGGCGTGCTGCACGGGCCTGCCGCACGCCGCGGACGCGGTGATGGGGGTGCTGACCCCGCGGCCGTGCTGCCCGGACGACCTGCCCGGCGATGTCACCGTTCGCCCCATGGCCGAGCAGGATTGGGAGGCGGTGCGCCGGATCTACGGCGAGGGCATCGCGACCCGCATTGCCACCTTCACCACCGAGGTCCCCGCCCGGGAAACCCTGGATGCGCAGTGGCTGCCGGGGCATCGGTGGGTCGCCGAGATCGACGACGTCGTGGTGGGCTGGGCCGCGCTGTCCCCGACCTCCGGGCGGGACTGCTACGCCGGGGTGGCCGAGAACTCCGTCTACGTCGCCGACGGCATGCGCGGGCGCGGCGTCGGTAAGGCGCTGCTGCGTACCCAGGTCATCGCCGCCGACGAGGCCGGGCTGTGGACGCTGCAGACCTCGATCTTCCCGGAGAACCGGGCCTCCATCGCCCTGCACCACTCCGCCGGATTCCGCACCCTCGGCGTCCGCGAACGCATCGCCCAACTCGACGGGGTCTGGCGCGACACCGTCTTCCTCGAGCGCCGTTCGACCGCCGCAGGCTAGTCATGACCGAATCGCCACCTGTCGATCGGGCCGCGATCGCCGCCGATCTGGAGCGGGCCCGGGTTGCGCTGCACGAGTTGGTCGACGGGATCTGGCGCGACACCGTCTTCCTCGAACGCCGCTCGACCGCCGCAGGCTAGTCATGACCGAACCGCCACCTGTCGATCGGGCCGCGATCGCCGCCGATCTGGAGCGGGCCCGGGTTCTGTTGCACGAACTGCTCGATGGCGCGAGTACCGAGCAGCTTGCGCGGCGTTCGTCCGGTACCCGGTGGACCAACGAGCAACTGCTGTTCCACATGGTGTTCGGCTACATGGTCGTGCGCCGACTACTGATCCTGGTCCGGGTGTTCTCCCGGCTGCCCGCCCGGGTCGGCCGAGGGTTCGCGTGGGTTCTGGACGCCGCGACACCGGTGTTCCACCGGATCAACTACCTCGGCTCGTGCGCGGCGGCCACTGTCTTCGACCGCCGCCGGATGAGACGGAAGTGCGACCGCGTCATCGCGAAGCTGCAACGCTCCCTGGCCACGGAATCCGAGACGAACCTGCGGCGCAGCATGGCCTTTCCGGTGCGCTGGGATCCGTTCTTCACCGAGACGATGACCCTCGAGCAGGTGTACCGGTACCCGGGCAAGCATTTCGACTTCCACCGCGCCCAGCTCACTCTCGGCTGACGGATTCCGCCGAAATCAGCTCGCGTGCGTCCTTCCGAACCCGCCGACGTCTATTGGTGTGCCGACATCCCGGCACCCGGCATCGACCACGAGGACGAGGACATGACCACCATTCCCACCGATACAGACACCGACCGCGCGCTCAAGGCCAAGCACCGGGCGTTGTGGGCCTCCGGCGACTACCCGACCGTCGCCGCCGAGCTGATCCCGACCCTCGGCGAGGTGCTCGTGGAGGCAGCCGATATCCGCGCCGGCCAGCGGGTGCTCGATGTCGCCGCCGGCAGCGGCAACGCCGCGATCCAGGCCGCCGCGCGCGGCGCCACCGTCGTCGCGTCGGACCTGACGCCGGAACTGTTCGACGCAGGGCGAGCGATCGCCGCCCAGCGCGGCGTCGAGCTGGACTGGGTCGAGGCCGACGCCGAGGCATTGGCGTTCGACGACGACAGCTTCGACGCGGTCATCTCGGTCGTCGGGGCCATGTTCGCGCCGCACCATCAGCAGACCGCCGACGAGATGCTGCGCGTCTGCCGGCCCGGCGGCACCATCGCGATGATCAACTGGACACCGCAGGGCCTGATCGGCAACCTGTTCAAGACCATGGCACCCTACGCAACGCCCCCACCGCACGGTGCGACCCCGCCGCCGTTGTGGGGCGACGAGCACCACGTCCGCGACCTGTTCGGCGACCGGGTGACCGCGCTCGACGCGCACCGCCAGTCGCTCGTGATCGACCGCTTCGCAGACCCGACCGAGTTCCGGGAGTTCTGGAAACGCAACTACGGCCCGACGATCGCCGTGTACCGCCACAATGCCGCGGACCCGGACCGGATCGCGAACCTCGAGCAGGACTTCCTGCAATTCCTCACCGCATGGAATCGGGCCGATGCGCCCGGCCGGACACACTACGACGCCGAGTACCTGCTCGTCACCGCGCGCAAGCTGTAGCCCGCACCGGCCCCTCGTTCACCGGCCGAGCACCGCAAGATCGCAGAACTCACCGCCGTCGCCGTATGCCGGTAGCCCAGGTCACCGACTGCCGGTTTGCGGACTGATTCGATTCTTGTCAATATCGACGTATGTCGAATCAAACGTCGGAGAGCGGCGCGTGCTGCTCCCCGCTGGTACGCGAACCGTTGACCGAGGACTGGGCCGGGGATCTGGCCCGGATGTTCAAGGCCCTCGGCGATCCGGTCCGGTTGCGCCTGCTGTCGCTGATCGCCTCCCACGCCGGCGGTGAGGCGTGCGTGTGCGACATCTCCGCCACGATCGACCTGTCCCAGCCGACCATCTCGCATCACCTGAAGGTGCTGCGTCAGGCCGGACTGCTGGACTGCGAACGCCGCGGCACCTGGGTGTACTACTGGGTGATCCCCTCTTCGCTGCAGCAACTCTCGGCGGTGCTGCTCACCGAGGGCGGCCCGGTCGTCCCGTCCGAGACCTGTGCCTCCGCGGAGGTGCCCGCGTGAGCGAGGTATCCACCACCGAGCACCCGGCCGTGGTCGGGAAGCTCTCCACCCTCGACCGTTTCCTGCCGGTGTGGATCGGCGTCGCCATGGTCGTGGGTCTGCTGCTCGGCCGGATGATCCCCGGCCTCGGGGATGCCCTGTCCGCCGTGGAAATCGACGGCATCTCGCTGCCGATCGCCCTCGGGTTGCTGATCATGATGTACCCGGTGCTGGCGAAGGTCCGCTACGACCGACTCGACACCGTCACCGGTGACCGCAAGCTCCTCATCGGCTCGTTGGTGCTGAACTGGGTCCTCGGCCCGGCACTGATGTTCGCCCTCGCCTGGTTGCTGCTGCCGGACCTGCCCGAGTACCGCACCGGCCTGATCATCGTCGGCCTGGCCCGCTGCATCGCGATGGTGATCATCTGGAACGACCTGGCCTGCGGTGACCGGGAGGCCGCCGCCGTCCTCGTGGCGATCAACTCGGTGTTCCAGGTGGTCATGTTCGCCGTCCTCGGCTGGTTCTACCTGTCCGTGCTGCCCGGCTGGCTCGGCCTCGAGCAGACCACCATCGACACCTCGCCGTGGCAGGTCGCGAAGTCGGTGCTGATCTTCCTCGGCATCCCGCTGCTCGCCGGCTACCTGACCCGCCGTTTCGGGGAGAAGGCGAAGGGCCGCGAATGGTACGAGTCGACATTCCTTCCCCGCATCGGGCCGTGGGCGCTCTACGGCCTGCTCTTCACCATCGTGATCCTCTTCGCACTGCAGGGCGAGCGGATCACCTCCCAGCCGTGGGACGTCATCCGGATCGCGATCCCGTTGCTGGCGTATTTCGCGGTCATGTGGGGCGGCGGCTACCTCCTCGGCGCCGTCATGGGCCTCGGGTACGAGCGGACCACCACGCTGGCGTTCACCGCCGCGGGCAACAACTTCGAACTCGCCATCGCCGTCGCCATCGCCACCTACGGCGCCACCTCCGGGCAGGCGCTCGCCGGTGTCGTCGGACCGCTGATCGAGGTCCCCGTCCTCGTCGGCCTGGTCTACGTCTCCCTCGCGCTGCGCAAACGTTTCGCCGACCCGGCACCGCACGCCGCGCCCGAGCCGGACCGCGTCTGATCCTTCCGCCCGCACTCTTTTCTCTTCCCAAACTTGTGAAAGGTTGATTCTCATGGCTTCTCGCCCCAGCGTGCTGTTCGTCTGTGTCCACAACGCCGGCCGTTCCCAGATGGCCGCCGGATTCCTCGCCCACCTCGCCGGTGATCGGATCGAGGTCCGCTCCGCCGGATCCGCCCCGGCCGATCAGGTGAACCCGGCCGCCGTCGAGGCGATGGCCGAACTGGGCATCGACATCGCCGCCGAGTCCCCGAAGATCCTCACCGTCGACGCGGTGCAGGCCTCCGACGTGGTGATCACCATGGGCTGCGGCGACACCTGCCCGGTCTTCCCCGGCAAGAGCTACCGGGACTGGGTCCTCGAGGACCCGGCCGGTCAAGGCGTCGAGGCGGTGCGCCCGATCCGCGACGAGATCCAGGCCAAGGTGCAGGCCCTGATCGCCGAGCTCACCACCGCGCCCGCCACCAGCTGACCGCAAGGAAAGGATTTTGATCCTCGTGACCACTCCATCGACGGTTCATGAACTCATCATCGTTGGTTCGGGACCTGCCGGATACACCGCTGCCGTCTACGCAGCGCGCGCGGAACTCGAACCGCTGCAGGTCGAGGGGACCCAGTTCGGTGGTGCCCTCATGACCACCACCGACGTCGAGAACTTCCCCGGATTCCGTGAGGGAATCATGGGACCCGACCTGATGGACCAGATGCGCGA
>NZ_JBHWUE010000144.1:0-18348 GCF_042738615.1 Rhodococcus sp. NPDC059968 | reverse complement strand
GCGTGGGAGGCATATACATCGGAGGCATGACGGGGAGCAGGACCGACCGCCATAGCGTCAGCTATGCCCAAGTGGCGCTGGATGTCCCGCAGGGAGTGGTGATCAGGGTCTTCTGATGCCACGGAGAGGGACGCGGGACGGGATACCCTAACCGTGCATCGTGCGCGGTATCCCTGCGGAAAACTAGGCCTTGACGTAGCCGTTGGGGTTGAGGACGTATTTGGTGGCGGCTCCGGCGTCGAATTCGGCGTAGCCGCGGGGTGCTTCACCGAGCGGGATGGCCTTGGCGTTGACGGCCTTGGCGATCTGGACCTTGTCGTGCAGGATCGCCATCATGAGCTGCCGGTTGTACTTCATTACCGGGCACTGACCGGTGGTGAAGGACAGGGACTTCGCCCATCCGGTGCCCAGTGACAGCGAAAGGGAGCCGCGCTGGGCCGCCTCGTCGATCCCTCCCGGGTCGCCGGTGACGTACAGGCCAGGGATGCCCAGCGCACCGCCGGCGGCCGTGATCTCCATAAGCGAGTTCAGCACCGTCGCGGGGGCTTCGTGCGAGGCGTCCCTGCCATGGCCTCTGGCCTCGAACCCGACTGCGTCGACACCGCAGTCGACCTCCGGCACGCCCAAGATCTGCTCGATCTGGTCCTTCGGGTCCCCTTGCGAGACGTTGACCGTCTCGCAACCGAACGACTTCGCCTGCGCCAGACGGCCCTCGTTCATGTCCCCGACAATGACGACGGCGGCCCCCCGCAGCTGCGCCCCCACCGCGGCGGCGAGGCCCACCGGCCCGGCCCCGGCGACGTAGACGGTGGACCCGACTCCGACCCCCGCGGTGACGGCCCCGTGGAAGCCTGTGGGGAAGATGTCCGAGAGCATCGTCAGGTCCATGATCTTCGCGAGGGCCTGGTCCCGGTCGGGGAACCTCAGCAGGTTCCAGTCCGCGTACGGGACGAGCACATACTCGGCCTGGCCGCCGACCCAGCCGCCCATGTCGACGTACCCGTACGCGCTGCCGGGCCGGTCCGGGTTCACGTTGAGGCAGATGCCGGTCTTTCGCTCCTTGCAGTTCCGGCAGCGGCCGCAGGAGATGTTGAACGGGACCGAGACGATGTCCCCGGCCTTGATGAACTCCACGTCTGGGCCGGTCTCAACGACCTCCCCGGTGATCTCGTGGCCGAGAACTAGGTCCCGCGGGGCGCTGGTGCGCCCACGCACCATGTGCTGGTCTGAGCCGCAGATGTTCGTGGTGATGGTGCGCAGGATCGCCCCGTGCGGGACCTTCCGGCCCACATTCGCGGGATTTACGCCCGGGCCGTCCTTTAGCTCGAACGTAGGGTAGTCCGTGTCGATGACTTCGACGACACCCGGCTCCTTGTAGGCAACTGCTCTGTTTCCCGACATTGGTCCGTCCCTTTCGGTATGGATATTCGTGTGATTCTCCAGCACATGGAACGCTCGCCCCATCGGGGGACTCCTTGATCCGCTGCCGCCGGTCTCGCAGGATGGCGGTGACCGCGGAACCGGCGGGAAGCGGCGGTCCCGCCGTTCAGACGGGGGCGAGCCGCACGACGCGCCCACCAATCATCCACTCGGTCACCAGGATGGTTCCGCCCGTGAGACAAATCCCGTGGGGACTGTTGAACGCCCCTGGGTTTAGCGGAGGACGAACAGTGTTGCCGGAGGCGGTGATCTGGTTAGGCCAGCGTGATCGCTGTTTCTCGAAAGGAACCGCTGATCCCAACGAACCGAGCAGTTCGCCCGATTCCGAGAAGGCCGCGACGCTGCCGAATAGTTCAGTGACGAGGATCGTTCCGTCGTCCATTACGGCGAGGCCGGACGGAGAAGTCAGAGAATCCGCGCCGAAAGCGCCAATGAAGGCGCCATCGGCCGACAGCACGACGATTCGCCTATTGCTACGGTCCGCGACGAGCAGTTCCGCGGTACCGCTCCTTCGGCGGGTGATGATCGCGTGTGGGGTGTCAAAGACCAGCCCTGAGTCCCGGCCGTCGATGCTGCGCAGGTAGGTTCCGTCGCTGGAGAACTGGTGCAGCACGCTCTGGCCGTATCCGTCTGCCACCCAAACGGTTTCGGTCCCCTTCCCGCCGTCGCCTGAGCGGACGCGCACGACTGCTGACGGGCTCCAGGATTTGCGTTCGTAGATCTCCAGGTCAGGCTGGCGGAGCTCACCGAGCACTGTTGCGCCCGAGAGCGCGACGTTCAGGACGCGCCCTGGCTGGCTGAGCCAGCCGTACTCAGGCTCGGCCGGGGTGTATTTTTGGCCCGGATCGGCGACCCAGAAGGAATCTTCTTCAGGGTCGTCGTTGGCGATCCCATGCAACTCCACCGTCCCTGTGGAGACGGTGTCCAAGTGCCGTCCATCGGGGCTGAAGACCAGCAGCGAGGTGCCGTCCGGATGAGCGGTGACGACGCGGCCGTCGGCCATTGCGACGATGTCATGGTGGGCCCACTGATTCGTATCCGGGTACTCGAGGTACCTCTGGTCCCACTCGAGTGCTAAGTGGGCAAGTTCCACGACCGTCTGCATGATGTTCTTGCCTTCCGGTGTTGAGATCTCTGGGTCAGATTGGTTGATGCGGTGCTTTGATGATCCGAATAGTTTCTGTCCTGCGCTTCGTGTTGCGATGTACTCGTCAGCACGAAAGACCGGAATCAGACTCCCTCGGATCAGGAATCCGATGACCTGGTCGACGATGAACAGGGACTTGTCCCATCGAGCGACGGCCGACTGACGAGGCTCCTTGCGGTCGAGATCAGTGAGGAAGCGCAGCAGCGCGGCCTATCCCTATTGGCCGATTATTTCCGCGGTTGGCGACGTAGATCTTGAGTCTCGCTGTGGACTAGGTCATCGAACGCTCGGTGTGGACAGTGGTAGCCAGTCTCGCCATGACCCCGGCGATCCTGGGCTCTGCTGCGGATTCAGCTTTCGCACCCGTCACAGTGTCCGCGGAAGCGCTCTTTCTGTCGCAATGGTGGGCCAAGCCGGCCGCCATATCCGTCGGCAACTATCGACAGACTGAACCTTTATATAGGGGCCGAGGCTTGTCAGCCGAGTTTCCCGTCGCTGGTTGCCGCCGCCACATCGCCAGCACTCGTGCCGACGAGGGCGCGATCGGATCGAAGCTCGCGTGGCATGTTCCAGCCGAGCACACCGGTGATTCGGCCCCGACTCACATAGCTCACGGTGAATTTCCGCTGCTCGAGCTCGCCTCGCGTCACGATAGGTGCAGCGTCAGGCGGGAAAATGCCGTAGGCCTGGATCTTCGCATCATACTGGTCGGTCCAGAAGAACGGCACCGGGTCGAAGGGCAGCTGCGCGCCCAGCAGGTTACGGGCAGCGGCCATGCCCTGCTCGGTCGCGTTCGTTCGGTGCTCGATCCGCATGCTGACGCCGAATCGGGGGTTGTGCCAACGTGCCACATCCCCGGCCGCGTAGATTCCAGGCGCGGCACGGCACATCTCGTCACAGACGATGCCGTTGTCGATCCGCAGGCCACTGTCGGACAGCCACCCGCACAAGGGTATTGAACCCACCGCAACCACGACAATGTCCGCGGCAACAACCGAACCGTCTGTGAGTTCGACGCCGGTGACTCGGTGGTCCCAGCCGATGAGCTTGGTGATTCCGGTGCCCATGCGGACTTCGGTCCCGTGGTCGCGATGCAGCTGCGCGACCACGGAGCCGACCCTGGCTCCGATCGCCCGCATCATCGGCACCTCAAACGGATCGATCAGCGTCACCTCAAGGCCTTGTGCGCGTGCGACGGCGGCGATCTCGCAGCCGAGGAACCCCGCCCCGACCACCACCAGCCGGGCGCCGGGATGAAGATCCTCGCGCAGCGCCAGGGCATCGCCCATCGTGCGCAGCACGTGCCAGCCCTTCAGGTCGTGGCCGTCGGTCAACCGGCGCGGTTCGACGCCCGTCGCGATAATTAGGCCGTCGTAGCCGACATTCTCGCCGTTATCCAACGTGACGCTGTGTGAGGCCACGTCGAGCCCGGTAGCAGTGAGCCCCAGTCGGACATCAACATCCAGCTCGCCATAGTGCCCTTCGGGGCGCAACGACGTCCGTTCCGGGCTCCATGTGCCGGCAAGGACCTGCTTCGACAACGGTGGCCGATCATACGGCAGCCGAGACTCCTTGCCGATCAAGACCAGTCGGCCGGCGTAGCCGTCCCGTCGCAGGGTCTCCACTGCCGCCAGTCCAGCCGCGGAGGCCCCGACGACCACTACCCGCTCGAGCACGCTCATTACCCTTCGGTGCGGATAGCTTGGGCCGGGCACAGCGCCGCCGCCTGCCACACGATGTCCCGCTCCTCTTCCGGCGGCTCCCCCTGCAACACAATAACAATGCCGTCCTCGTCGCGTTGATCGAATACCGTCTCCGCGACCAGTACACACTGTCCTGCACCAATACACTTCTCAAAATCCACCTGAACCCGCACGAGCCTTCTCCTTCATCTTTTCGATGGTTCTTGTCGCTCTCAATGGCCAACAAACAACTGATGACTACCGGAAACACCCGGACCAGCCCATGCCATGCATCAACCGGCAGTTGCGGCACCAGCACATCTACCGATGCAATCGGCTGTTTTTTCCGCGCACTAAATACAAGCGGTAAGCTCAACCGGCTGTAATGGTATCCGCTGCGGGCCGCCGAGCCTCGTTGGTTATTTCTCAGCCGAACGCAACGCCAAGGCCCCCGAGGGGCACAGCCTGACAGCCTCGTGGACTGCGTCGAGGTGATCGGCGCCGACGTGCTTTTTTCGGACGACCACCCGTCCGTCGTTCTCATCCTGCTCGAACACATCAGGCGCGGTCAGGGCGCACATCCCCGCCCCGATACAGCGTTCCCAATCGACCTCAATCCTCATGGCCGTCACCACGTCACGGGGAGGCGGTGCACACCGTAAACGAACATCGACCCGTCATGCAGCGGCACCTCGTCGATCGGGATGGCCAGTCGCAGGTCCGGGAACCGGCGCGCCAGCGCGGTCAAGCCGATCCGCAGCTCCAGCCGAGCGAAGTGCTGTCCCAAGCACTGATGGACACCGTGGCCGAACGCCAGATGACCCGGCGCGTCCTTTCGCGCCAGATCGAGCCGATCAGGGTCGGCGAACCTTTCCGGGTCGCGGTTCGCCGCCGCCAACGACACCGTCACCGTCTCCCCCGCCTGGATCGTGTGGCCTGCTAGCTCGACATTCTGCAGCGCCGTCCGGTTGAAAGCTCCAACCTGGATCAGGGTCATGAACCGCAAGAACTCCTCCACCGCGGTCCCGACCATCGTCGGATCGGCCCGCAGGGCATCCCACCGCGTCCGATCCTGCAACAGCGCCAACACAGACAGTGCCATCATGTTCTGCGTAGTGTCATGTCCTGCCCTGAATAGCAGCTTGGCCAGAGCGACAAGCTCGTCGTCGCTGAGCTCACCAGTCTGGGCCAGCTCGGACAACAGATCATCGCCTGGGTTGGTCCTCTTGCGCCGGATCACATCACGCGCGAAGTCAATGGCTGCATGCTCTGCTGCCACCCTCTGTTCAGCAGTGGAGTTCGGATCGCCGGCGACCACCTGCGGCTCCTCGAACCGGTGTCGCTCCTCGGGCGACACGCCGAGCAACGCAGAGAGCAATGTCGAGGGAATTGGCAGACAGAACATCTCAACCAAATCCACAGGCCCCCCACCCTGTTCCATCGCGTCAAGCCGCTGGGCGACAATGTTCTCAATAAGCTGTTGATGCTCTCTAGCCCTGCGCGGAGTAAAATAGCGGGCCACCAACCGACGAAACTTTGTGTGCAGTGGCGGGTCGAACACGATGAACTCTGTGAGGCCCGGCGGATCATTCCGCAGAATATCCAACACCTCGGGATCATCGAACGCCTCATACTCCGCTTTTCCACTGTTCACATACCGATCGAACACCTTGGCTAGGCGAGGGTGGCTGCGCAGCTCATCCACCGCCGCCGCGGATCGCGTTTCCGGATCGCCCGTCCTGACACGACTTGCTGGCTGCATGCTGAAGCGCTCATCGCCGAGCACCTGCCGAGCCAGCTCGTAGCTGGTAACAAGCCAGCCAACATGGCCGTCCGAATAGAGCATCCGCCGCAGCGGCGTCTGTTCACGAAGCCGACCAAGCTCCGGTGCTGGGTCGAACATGCCGCGATCGACCGGCATGGTGATGGGCGCGGCCTCGGTGGGCATCGAATTCATTCTGACCTCTCTGCATCCGTCGTGCTTTGCTAACAGCCATACTGCGCAGATACAAGTGGATTCAAAAGAGCCAATACGCGCCAACTGGTCGGTGGCGCGCGACTGTCCAAATCACCGAAATAACTCAGCATGGCCAGCACCCGCCGGTCCGGCTCCTTCCGCTTGGGAGACGTCGAGGACGCTGCGCTCAAGAGGTGCCTCCCCATCACACATGCCATCGACATCCAGGATCGACCGGAGCCCGAGGTAGAAGGCCTGGATCCTCACCTGATGAATCCCGCTTCCTCCAAGGGCTGAAGACCGATCCTTCGGACGTTGCCGGACCCGTCAGGCGGGGTGCGCGCGAGCTCTCGCAGTTCTTCCGCTCTTGAAGGCCGCATCCTGGTGAGGGAGCCCGGTCCTGAAATTCGAAAGAATCTGGCGGCCAGCGACACCTGCAGGAGCCGCCGGCATCGGTGACGATGTGGACTTCGCAACCAAACCCGTGCTGGCGCAGCACATGGTCGAACGCGCCCTCGACGCGTAAGTGCCGTTCTCCTGGGCGACTGCGGACGAGTCCTACGGACAGGTCAAGTACCTGCGGGTCTGGCTCGAAGAGCGCGATATTTCCTACGTACTGGCCACCCGCCGCAACGACGACGTGTTCACCCTGGACGGGCGCACCGGCCGGGCAGACGAGATGATCGACGCGGTCCCGCCGAAGCAGTGGCGCCGGATCTCCGCCGGCGACGGCGCCCACGGCCCACGGCCGTACTCCTGGGTGCGGATCCCGATCCGGATCGCCCGGGCACCCGGCCATGGACACTGGCTGCTCGCCCGCCGATCCTTCTCGGAGCCGACCGAGATCACGTACTACATCTGCGCCGGACCCCGGCGTCCCACGTCCCATAAGTGCCGCTTCAGAAATTAGACTGAACAGTTTGTGTCATGATCCGGGCTAGTTTCTAGACAGGTTGTGGGTCACCTGTGAACGCGAAATTTGTGAGTCTGATCACCCGTACGCAATCGCGCACGCAGCCGAACCAGCGCGAGGGTGCGGCGTAGTCGTGGTCACCCCGCTCGCAGAACAGACGCGACAAAAAGTCAGGTGCTCGCCCGTCAGCTCGACGTTGGTGATCGATGCGTTGCGGACCGCGATTTCAGAGAGGAAGAAAGCGACGAGACTGGTCTCATACGTTCACGCGCGTGAACCCGCCACCATGGCGATATACAGACGCCCGGGTTGAACATGCTGACCCGGAAAATGTCCAGACCTGCACCCTGAGCAGACAATACGCCCGTTCGGGCCCGCCATCGGACGGCCATCCTGACACATGCACTCAGAAAACTTTACGCATGCAGCGATCGTATTGTTACTCGATGCAGGCGCACACATTAGCAACGAAAAAGCAGTCACGTTGGCCGGTTTCGGCCCCCAGCGTAGACTTCGCTTGAGGAGATCTGATGAACGGCAGCAATGACGTCGCGCAGCGAAAAGCGCTGTTGGCCGGCGCGGTCGGAAATTTCGTGGAGTGGTACGACGCCAGTCTGTATGGACTGTTCGCAACCACGATTGCCGCGGTGTTTTTCCCGCAATCCGACGGGACAGCCGCCCTGTTATCCACCTTTGCAATCTTCGGGCTCTCCTTTGTCGCCCGCCCGTTGGGTGCCATCGTATTCGGGCACCTCGGTGATCGCGTCGGTCGACGATTCACGCTCCTAGTGTCGGTGATGTTAATGAGTGTCAGCACCGTATCGTTGGGTCTTCTGCCCGGCTACGCCCAAATTGGCATCGTGGCACCGGTACTACTTTTGCTGTGCCGCCTATTGCAGGGCTTCTCGGCCGGCGGCGAGGCTACCGGGTCGGCCATCTTCGTTCTCGAGAACGCACCCTACGGACGGCGAGGTCGATACGCATCGATCATGTCGACGGCCGCCTGGCTCCCGGGGGTGTTCAGCATCTTGGTAGCCGTGACCATCACCTCGCTGACAACCCCAGAGCAACTGATCTCGTGGGGATGGCGGGTGCCTTTCCTGGCAGCAGCGCCCCTTGCGTTGGTCGGCCTCTACCTGCGCCTGCGCGTGGACGAGTCACCGGAATTCACTGCGCTACGTGCCGCTGACCGCATCGAATCCGCACCAGTCGCGCAGGCACTCAAGCACGCGAAAAAGTCGATGCTGATCTGCTTTGGGTGGACGATGACCTACGCGGTCGGGGCCTACCTCTTGACTGCGTTTCTCGTGGCGCACATGAACGCGACCCTGAAGTTCAGCAAAACCGAATCGTTGTTCGTCCAACTGGCTTGGACACTTATTGTCGTAGTGGCTTGTCTCTTGACCGGCTATGCCATCGACAGACTGGGAAGAAAGCGCACTGCGGTCAGTTCCGCACTCGGCCTGGGGATTTGCATCATCCCCACATTCGCGTTCCTCCCGCACACTAGCCTGCCGGGTGCTTTGCTGGTCGTCGGGGTGTGCGGACTCTTTTTCGGTGGGGTGTGTTCGACGACAGTCTTGGCATTCGTCGAACTGTTCCCGGCGCGTCTTCGGTCGTCAGCGAGTGCTATGGCCTACAATACGTGTATCGCCGCGTTCGGCGGGACCGCGCCCTTCGTGGCGACCTGGCTCGTTGGACAAGGCTATTCCCTTGGTCCCGGCTGCTATCTAGCTGGAGTGTGCGCAGTGTCGGCAGTAGTAGCCGCCCTCGGGATCGGCAATCGTAACAACGCCATCAATCCACAAGACCGCCTGCCGGCACATCGCGAAAGTTCACCTGAGGCTGTGTAAGCACAGGCGGCGATCCGCGCCCACGAATCCGGGCATCTACTGAATGCCGGTTGTGTTCAGAGGACGACGGGTGTCAGGTGAAAAAGTGTTCAACCCGCAGCCAGCCATCAGCGGCTCACGCCTCACGCGAAAGTCCTCACGGGAGTGGACCTGATAATGCTGCGTTGCATTCAAAGTCTGGGAAGGCAAGAAGTCCTGGGGACGGGGCCTGGCCGCTGAAAGGGCGGCATACGGCGACCGGGCCATGAGTGCCCGATCGCCGTGGCAACACCTCCGGCTGGTAGCTGAGCATCGTCAGCACGGGTATTTCCGCCGACAGCCTCATCCACCACAGGAGTGCCGGCGTGCCGGACGAGTCTCGAACCCGCCGGCTCATACCCTGCCTGCCGGTCGTGGCGCCGGATTGGGCGGAGTCATCCTGGTGTCCGATGTTTACTGACGTACGCTGACCACAGCACCCAAACAGAGCTATCCGGAGGGTCCGGTTGCCCATTCGGGCCACTACCGGGCAGAGCCGTGATCCGCGACGTCGCGACCGCTCCGGAATGTCCGGTCCACCGCCCCACTCGACTTCGATGCTCTCGAACCACTTAGTGAAGGGTGCTGTGAGCGGCGAAGCAACCGCGATGGCTACCGCAGGTCATCAACTATGGAGGAGAGATTCGTGGATTTTGGACTGTCCGGCAAGGCTTTCGTGATCACCGGTGGAAGTGAAGGCCTGGGTTTCGCGTCTGCGCGAGAACTACTTCGCGAAGGCGCCGTGGTGACGGTGTCCTCGCGCTCGCAAAGCAAAGTCACCGAAGCCGTGACCCGGCTCGCCGTCGACGGGCCTGACGCTGTCCATGGAGTCGCGGCCGACAATGGCGATCCGACGTCGGCCAATAGGGTCGTGGCATCGGCACTGTCACAGTGGGGTAGGCTGGACGGCCTCGTCGTCAGTGTCGGCGGGCCGCCGCCGTCCACGGCGCTCGGCGCTACCGATGACGACTGGGAACGTTCCTTCCACTCAGTGTTTCTCGGTGCCATCCGCCTGGTACGCGCCGCCGTGCCGGCGATGACCGAGGGTGGCGCCATCGTCCTCGTCCTGTCGACCTCGGTGAAGTCCCCGCTGACCGGACTCGGCATCTCGAATGGACTTCGACCCGGTCTGGCCATGGTCGCCAAGGACATCGCCGACGAACTGGCTCCCAGTGGCATCCGGGTAGTGAGTATGCTTCCCGGACTCTTCAACACCGCCCGGGGAGCGGGCGCGACCAGCCAGGAACTCGACAACATCCCGCTGAGGCGCAGCGGGGATCCAGCGGAGTTCGGTCGTGCTGTGGCATTCTTGGCATCGCCCGCAGCTTCCTATATCACCG
This sequence comes from Rhodococcus sp. NPDC059968, assembly GCF_042738615.1. Taxonomy (NCBI): domain Bacteria; kingdom Bacillati; phylum Actinomycetota; class Actinomycetes; order Mycobacteriales; family Nocardiaceae; genus Rhodococcus; species Rhodococcus sp. NPDC059968. Next base: position 7,998 of record NZ_JBHWUE010000144.1, on the reverse strand, counting down.
GCTCCACCGTCGCCGTCGACGGTGGAGCATTGCGCGTTCTGTGAGGGCACACGCGCAACAGCAGTGACGGTGGGGTAGGCGGGGCACACCGGTTGGCGACATCGCGGCGCAGCGTGTATCAGAGCGCATCTGAAAACTCGGGGTGATAGGCATGTGACTGGTGAGGAAATGGTGAAGTCGACGCTGCTCGACTTGGGGTGGTCCATCGCCGACCACATGCGCACCGAGCCCGTCACAGAGGCGATCGAGACGGCGGCGCACCCGCGGTGGTGAGGTTTTCCACAGCGATTAAAGACGTTTCGGTAATTGAGTGAGAACTGGTCATAAGGAAAGTCCGGTGTGGTCGAGGAAGCTGTGGCACAGGTCGAAGTTCGAGCCGATCCGGGTGAGGCCAGTCTCGGTCGCGATGCGGACCTCGTCGAGGATGTCGGGGCAGAGGTTGGCGAGTTCGGTGGATTTCATGTTGCCCCATGCTTGTTCGATGGGATTGAGCTCGGGGGCATACGCAGGGAGGCGTTCGACGTGGAGCCAGTCGCGTTGGGTGGCCAGCCACGCGGTCATCGCCTTGGATCGGTGGGCCATGAGCCCGTCCCAGATCAGGATGACCTGCTCCCCGGCGAAGTGGGCGCGGAGTTCGGCGAGGAACTCGATGAGCTTGTCGGTGTTGTAGGAGCCGTCGGTCATGGAGAACACGGTACGAGACCCGCTATCGTGAACAGCGTCCCCCGGCTGCCTCAACCCCCGAGGTGGCCTGAACCGGAGTCTCCACTCGATCCAGGGCGATTCAAAGAAGGTCGTCCTGGCCCGGTTCGTGCACAACGACCAGCTCATCGACGCCCTTATGTCCCAAGCCTTCAGCTCGCTGCAAGCCTCGCCCGGCGCCCGCGCCTACTACGACCAGCAACGCGACCGGGGCCTCGACCACAACCCCGCGCTGCGCCAACTCGCCAACCGGCTCGTTGGAATCCGGCACGGCTGTCTCAAAACCCGCACCACCTACGACGAAGCCACCGCCTGGTCCCATCGCACCGAAAAGGTTGCTGCTTGACATCTAAGCTCCTGGATGTCTGTCAGGATGGGATCCGCGGAGGACAATCCGACTTCAAGTACCTCTCACAGCAGCTTGGGGTCACGCCTCTCTTCAGTCACTCCCGCGAACGCAGACCGGAAGGGTTGGACACCCCCACAAGGGTCAACCCGCCGTGCGGGTGACAAGAGTTTCTCGAGTCAGCCCTTCCAGTCTGCTACGGAACGCTACGGGTAGCTGACCCGATCAGAACCGCTGACACTCATACAAACAGGTCAGGGGCTTCGCCCCTCCGTGGGGCAGGGAAAATCGGTATGGGAGTCGCCTCCCGAGCACCCGGGCGGCGTTGGGGTATTTGGCGCACATTTTCGGGTGTGTGTTTCGCCTCGACCCCGACCGACTTTGGTGCCAGCGAGCCTGCATATAAGCATGGTGGCGGATGGGATGCTCCTTACCCACGGGAACCGTGGATTGTTGCCGTCGAGCACGAGTGTCAGAATCCAGCTTCTCCCGCCCTCGGGCGAAACACACACCCACACAGTCGAATGCGGGCCGATTTGATGAGGTGAAGCGCAATGGATGTGGTGTACCCGCGATGCGCGGGAATCGATATCTCCAAGCAGGACGCCAAGGTGTGTGTTCGCATCCAAGGCAGCGGACGCAAGCGCGCAGCGAGCACCGTGACGACATGGGGGTCGACAACGAATCAGGTACTGGCGCTGCGCGAGTTCCTACTCGACAACAACGTGATGCGATGTAGGAGCGGGGCCTCCCCCTCCCCGCTCCTCGTGGTTCCCGGCGAATGCTGGGGGTGTCAAGGTTTCGTCACGACGGAGGAGGCCCCTATGAACGAGTATGACGGAAGTCAGGTCGTCGGGATCGATCTGCACCGGCAGCGGTCGGTGATCGTCCGCCAGACGGCGGAGGGCGAACAATTGTCGGCGGTGCGGATCGTCAACGATCCGGTGTCGTTGGGACTGCAGATCGAGAAGGCCGGCGTCAACCCGGAGGTGGTGCTCGAGGCAACCTACGGCTGGTACTGGGCGGTCGATGCCCTGCAGGCCGCCGGCGCGACCGTGCATCTCGCACATCCTCTGGGTGTCAAGGGTTTCCGGTATCGGCGGGTGAAGAACGATGTACGTGACGCGGGAGATCTGGCGGATCTGTTGCGGATGCACCGGTTGCCCGAGGCGTGGATCGCCCCGCCCGCCACACGCGAGTTGCGTGAGCTGGTCCGGTACCGGGCGAAGCTGGTCGCTTTGCGCTCCGGGCTCAAGGCGCAGGTGCACTCCGTGCTCGCCAAGGCGGGAGTCCTGATCCCGGTGTCGGACCTGTTCGGTGTCACCGGTCGCCAGAAGCTGGCGCGGGTGCCGCTCGCCGACGCGTACGCGCGGCGGGTGATCTCGTTGCTCGAGCTGATCGACGTCCTCGACGCCCACGAGGCACGGTTCACCACCCGGATCGCCGCCGAACTGCGTGGCGACCGCGGTTACACGGCGATCCAGGCGTTGCCCGGTGTCGGTCCGACTCTGGCCGCAGTGTTCGTCGCCGAGATCGGGGATGTGCACCGATTCGCCGACGCCGCGCATCTGTGCTCCTGGGCCGGGCTGACCCCCAAGCACCGCGAGTCCGACACCGTGGTGCGCCGTGGCCATATCACCAAGCAGGGCTCGAAGCTGGTGCGCTGGGCGGCGGTCGAGGCCATCCAGCGACACCAGGCCGGCACGAAGATCTCGGTCGACCGCACACGCATCGAGGCCCGTCGCGGCAGGAACATCGCCAAGGTCGCCGCGGCCCGCAAACTGCTCACCCTCGTCTACTACGGGCTGCGCGACGGAGAGATCCGCGCCGTGGCCCACCAGAAGGCGGTGGCGTGAGCACCCCGGGCGCAACACGCGCGCGGTCGCTGCACTGTCTGACCCCTGCCTCGGCGGCGTGGTCGCCAACGTGATTGACCCCGCGTGTTGCTTCGCCGTAACGCTCCATGCCCGCCCTACCCGGCCGGGCGAAGGGATGACCGCAGCCGAGGAAGCTCGGCCCTGCCCAACCCCCACACCACACTGGAGACGTTGCACCACAACCACATAGCGAAATCGAATCCGCGTCGTTGGTCCTCGATCGGTTCTCGGGCTCACTCCAGTCTGCGCCGGGCCGGGCCACCGTCAAGACCATTCGTCCTCGCTGACGCTGCGGGCGCTGTGTCTTGACCCCCCGGCCCTCACCCAGCGCTGCCCGCATGGAGCCGAAACCCCGTACAAATGCCCCCTTGACAAGGCCCCACTCCTACAGGGATGACAGTCGTCGTCATGGAGGCCACGAGCGACTACTGGCGGCCCTTCTACTACCCGTTGGACGAACGACTCAAGGTGTTGCTCGTCAACGCGCAGGCGGTGAAGACGGTTCCGGGACGCAAATCCGATGTCTCCGACGCGGCATGGTTGGCCGACGAAGTGTTCGCCGTGACGTTCGTAGCGGATGGTCAGGCGTCGGTAACCGGTGAGCCAGGCGATGGTGCGTTCGATCTTCCACCTGACATGGATCTTCGATCCCTTCTTGCCCCGATCGACTGGGCTGGGTCCGGTCAGCGAGCCCCCCTTTTCGCCCGCACGCCTGACGCGTCCAGGATCGCTGCCGTCCAGTCGAGTTCGCTGGCGCCACCGAGCCGGTCAAGCACATCACGATGCAGTCTCTCGAACACCCCGGTCGCCGCCCAGACGGTGAACCGGCGGTGCGCGGTAGGAACCGTGACATCGAACGAGGGTGGAAGGTGCCACCACGCACATCCACTTGTCAGCACGAACACGATCACGGTAAAGATCGCACGATCGTCGACCGGCGCGCTCCCACCTCCCTGCGGACGGGCAACGAAGCGCGGAATCAACGGTTCGAGGATCTCCCACAACGCATCCGGCATCAACCGCAGAGACAACTCATCTACCACGCGTCACACCATGCACCACAAGTCGCTTCATCCACATGAGACATGCTCTAATACTGCAACGGCACTTATGGAAGGTACCCGCGGCTTCGGTAATGACAGCTGCGGGCCGCGGTCATGGGATCCGACTGGGTCTGGTCCCGGTGTGGGAAGTGCCGGCGCCGGTGCCCCGGCTATAACGGTGGTGCGGGGCGACGGCGGTGGCGTGCCCTCGATGCCAGGCCTGACCACGGTAATCATCGAGGCTTCGGCGCCGCGGGTGTCGTTCTGTGAGCACGGGGTGGTCGTCGCGCATGTGCCGTGGTCCCGACACGGTGCCGGGCACACAGTGCGGACCCGTTTCATGTGGTGGCCTGGGCCACCGCCGCGGTCGACAGGGTACGCCGGGGAACGTGGAATCGCGCCCGAGCGAAAATGCTGCCGATCAAGACGTTTGGCGGTCGGGGGGCGGGGTCGGGCAATGGTCACGATCCGCACCGCGAGCGGGGCGAGGACGGTCAAGACAGTCGGTGGGCGCTGCTGAGGAATTCGGAGAACTTGAACCCTGCGACAGATAGAACTCCACGATTGGGTTCTCCCGCCGCGCCTACCTGCTCAAGGAGTCACTGCGGTTGGTGTTCCAGATGGTGCACAAGACGCGATCGTGGAGTTGGACCGGTGGATCGGCTGGGCTCGCCGCTGCCGGATACCGGAGTTCGTCGCGCTGCAGAAGAGCATCGTCACCCACAAGGACTCGATCCTCGCCGCGATCGAGCACGGCCTGTCGAACGGGCGGATCGCATCCGAACACCAAGATCAGACTCATCACCCGGGTCGCGTTCGGCTTCCGCACCCCCGATGCCCTCATCGCCCTCGCCATGCTTGGACTCGGCGGCCACCCACCACAATCGCCCGGCAGAAGCCACTCACGAACGAGTCAGTAGCCAGCCAGAAGGAGGTACCGCTAAGCCGGTTCTCCTGCGCGACCCGGTGAAGCTTAAGGCAACAACGAGGATTCGCCGCCCGCCGGTTTGGAGCGCCCGAAGCCGAACACATCCGGTCCTAGTTCGCAGCGCTGCGCACGTTGTAACTGCGGGTTAGTCGGGCGGGCAACCGAGCGAGGCACGCATCGACCGCGCTGAGCATGAGAGGTAGTCCTTGCTTGTGCTCGCGAAGATCAACGCTTGGAAGAACGTCATCAGCGCCGCAGCTCTTGAGCAACTCGGGAAGATGAACCAACTGGTCTTCGATCCATGCCCGCGGATCATCCTCCAAGTCCGATGGAAAATCTCGCCACCCGACATCAGAGTCCTCGAATTTAGGGTGGTGATGCCAGCAACCCTTGCCCGGTTCATCGAGGTGCATGAAAAGGTCAGCCCGCCAGATGCCGTCCGGCGAAACAGGGCTAATGGTGCATCCCGCGGCTCCGGCGCGGTGACCATCCCCCTCCACCTGCGCCACGCGGCGCATCTCGACCCGACATCCCCCGTCGGCCAACTTGAACTCTTCCCAGTAGCGAATTTGGATTGCCAGTCGCCCGTTCACAAACAGATACTTCATTGTTCCCCTTCTCCCGAATCCACTTGCACTATGTGCCCAATCGCAACCACCACACAGGCCCTATTGCAGCTCCGAAGATGATGCCCTCGCGAGATCCAACCGGAGGTACTCCACGATGCCCACAAACCACTACACCGCGACGCGCATGCACCGAGCCACTGGATCTAGCAAACGAGCCACGCACCGCTCGCCGAGGGTCGCCAAAGCTAAAAAAGATGCTGTCAAAGCGCTGACCCCTACGCGACCGACAAAGTGTGCAGCGATCGTCGATACGACACTTAACAACTTTTCACGAAACTAACCGCACCTACCAGCCGACCCTCCCAGCCGTGGTGAAGCTACGTCAGCGCAGCGAGTCGGACAATGGACGAAGCTCGGCGGCACATTGCGCCCATCATCGCGTGAGGCACATAGACCCTGTCTAGCGTAGACAACTACAAGGAGGCGCCTTGCCCATATGCCGCTTGACTCGGCGGTGGTGAGCCTGCAGCTGCTGGAGCCCGTGCGGCCTTAGGAGATCGACGTCGCCAGCGGCGACGACCTCGTTCACAAGTTGTGGAGATCATGGCACCCATGCGGCAGTACCCGCATTTCGCGTCCTCACACCGGAGGCCGGCGTAACGACTCGTCATCAGTGGTTCACGCACGTTCGCCTTTTTTGGCCCACACCTGCCGCATCTTGTGCGGCTTTTCCCACGACGCTCACCACCACGGCTCATTCTCCGCAGCAACTCGGGGCGGTTTGGCACCTGCACCTGCATACCGATGCCGAAGGACCTACCTTCATCTCCACAACAGCACGACAATCACACGGCTACGCCTTCTACATCGTTACCTCACAATCATCTTCAGGACACACCAACGCCCTCGCCGAGGCGTACAACAGCCTCTTCAAGCTGAGCTAATCCGCAACAAAGGCCCCTGGCACAGCATCAACGACGTTGAGATCGCCGTCGCCGAATACGTCGACTGGTTCAACGAGCGCAGGTTGCACGGCGAGCTCGGTCAGGTCCCACCAGCCGAGTTCGCCGTGACGCATGCCGCGAACCTCGCACAGACACCCCTACTGGAAACCCAGATAACCAAGGCCCTACCAATCCCGGAGCTCGACACCCTAGAAGGTACGCACGGCGGCGCTCACCGAGACCCAACTCGGTGCCCTGCGTACACCCGCGGTTCCCGACGACCATGGAAGTTGGAAGGACATCCAGGACATCCAGGACGACCTCGACGATCCGATCGAGACCGGTGAGCTCGTCACCCTCGTCAGCGGGGACCGGTTCTTCACCAGGCCTCTTCCCAAGAAGGAGATCCGCGTCAGGTTCAATCGTCGCCCCATGCTCTATGGTGTCCGGCAGACCGGCGCATCGATCAAGGAGGCCGCGATCGGTCAGGGGGTGCCTATCCAGACCGACTTCCTCCTCTCCCGCAAGGACGGCCCGAAGTTCAAGCCGGTCGGGGACGACGAGCACATTCGTGCCCGCAACGACGACGAGTTCCGCGCGACGACAACTCGTGACCACGATGACGACCACCGAGGCCATCGCGGAAGCGATCGAGGAGCTCCGGCAGACGTTCGCGTCCGCCCCGTCACTGTTCGACAGCGACGGGCGGGCGGAGCATGGGTCACCATCGACCCCATCCAGCTCGGGCCGGTCTATGAGCAGGAGACCTCCTGGATTGCGTTCCAAATCACCTTCCCGTACCCGGAGGCGGACGTGTACCCGCTGTTCGTACGCGCCGACGTGCGCCGCAGGGACGGCGCCGGCCACGGAGGGGGCTTCCAGTCAGTCACCTGGGGTCCGCGCGGTGAGCCCGGAACGCAACTGTCGCGTCGCGGAAACCGGCTCAATCCCGCGATCGACACGGCCACGACGAAGGTCCTCAAGGTACTCAAATGGCTGAGCGAACAGTGAACGGCACGTGGTCGGTCGTGATCACCGGGGAACAGTGGGCGCTCCTCCACCGGCACCTTTTCCGCGGTGACGGGGACGAGCACGGCGCAGTCTTACGGTGTGGTATCGCCCGAAGCTTCGGTGGTACACGGCTTCGACTACATCGAGGGAAGCCGCAGCTATCGAAAGCTGACGGCTGGGTCGTCGCCGACAACATTAATACGTGCACGGAGGAAGGCCTTGCACTCATCGCCGAGTACCACGCCCGACTCGGGGTCGGAGAGCTCGTGTTCATCGACCCGCATCGCAGCGACCCGACGAACCTAATGGGAGTCGATCAGCGAGCCTTCGACAAGTAACAGATCGGGAGGGGGAAGCTGATCACCGAGCCGCCGGCCGGTGAGCACCGCGAGAACCTGGAGTGAGAGGTCGATTCCTAAGTGTAGAGCGTGCCCCGGTCCGGTCGGTGAGGTCGCCTATAGCGCTGATGGGGTGTCGTGCCGTGCGAGCACTGATCCATTAGGTTGCCGCCGGGTGCCTCTGGGCTCGAACAGGTTTCATCCAACACCATGAGAGCGGAGGAGGCGATCGATGATCTT
>NZ_JBHWUE010000143.1:0-18554 GCF_042738615.1 Rhodococcus sp. NPDC059968 | reverse complement strand
GCTTCGCTCCCCGCCAGGGAGCCACTGCGCGGCTCGCTGTGGGTCGATTCCCGTTGCCGTCGATCGAGTCGCTTCGCTTCTCTGAGTTTCCGAGATTAGGTCCTCGCCTGCGCTTTTAATCGTCCCGTTCGATCCGATCCCCACACCCCAACGAGGCTGAGGAGGAGGGCGGGTGTGCCCGACCCGTCGTCCACTCGCATTCCCGTACCGCTCCATGTCATACCCACAAGCATACCACCCACCCCCAACGCAACCCAAAACAGTCGAAAAACTTCAAACACCTAAACCTGTTGATCTACAACTATTTTCGAACCTTACAATCTGACGTTTGTGCATAACAGCTGTAAATACTTATTCACCAATTAATTACCGAAACACGTTGTCGATCAACAACTTTCAAAACTGCTCAAACCGGACGAAACAGACACCGCGCGCCCGCCGACACGTCGACGCCGGCCCTCCCCCGACACGTCGCCGGCACCCCCACATCACAAACCGGGGACATGTCATCACACCAGGTCACAACACCATTACGCCCTCGGGTGCCGAGGTCGCATCGATCCCACCCATAACCACCTACACACCGCCCAGAATGGGCAGCAGAGATTCAGCGGTAGTTCGCGTCGCTCGCGGCGACGCCTGGGGAGGGAGCGCGTCATGGTGTTCGAGAGATTCTCCGATCAAGCCCGTCAGGTGGTCGTCCTCGCCGCCGGATCCGCCCGCACCCACCACCAGAACTCCGTCGGCACCGAACACCTACTGGTCGGGATCTTCGACGCCGGCGGCCCCGAGCGGCAGCACTGACCTCATGGGAAGTCACCGCCCCGGCCCTCGAGAGCAAGATCGAGGGCGCCAGCTCACCGGCGGACCCCCCCGGCCGCGGGGCACATCCCAAACACCGGCGAAAACGAAGAAGGTCCTCGAGGGCAGCCTGCGCCAGACCGCCCTGCTCGGGCACGAAGAGATCGGCACCGACCACCTCCTCCTGGCCCTACTCGACGACCCCGCCTCCACCGGCGCTCAGATCCTCACCCACCTCGCATCCCTTAGCATCAGCGAGATGCGTGAGCACCTCCGACACGAACTGGCCCAACAACCCACCCCAGGCCCCGCCCACCGCATCCCCATCCGACTCAGCAACGACGAATACACCCGCGCCCACGCCGCCGCCAACACAGCCGGCCAGAACCTCGAAACCTGGACGACCGCATCACCGACGCCCTCGAACAACACGAATAACAGGTCCAGTCAGGGTTCAGTCGGGGGACGAAGAACAACTCCATCCCAATCATGAACCACGCCACCATCGCCGCTAACGGCAGAAACGCACCCACCAACGACACAGCGAACTGGCGGGCGGGCCTCCCGTTTACCAGCACACATTGGGGTGCACGGACTTGTTGAGGTTCCCGCGTGGGGGTCAGGGTAGGGCGGCGACGGAAGGTGCTTCACAGAAACTTCCGTAGGCGGTCCCGAGCCAGTTCACCGCCGTCTACCGATAATCACCGCGGCGGGCGATCTAGTCGAACTCGGGGGCTGTAGCCAACAGCCAGTTACGGCAAGTGCGGGCGCGAGGGATTCGAGTCCGACCTGAGCGTCACAAAACGGGTGCTGTCGGGCGGGCCGACTATCATTTTCCGAGATGTCATTCCGTACATCACGTCTCTGAACGAATGGAAGTCCCCAAGTGCCCGAAAGCTTCGAAGCTGAGCTCGTCGGCGGCGACAACAACCGCGGAAACGTACAGATCGAGAAGATCACCGCCCGCGACTTGAACCGCTCGCACATTGGCAAGTTCATCGGTGGCAACCGCGACGGATACAACTATCCGATCCGGATCAACGACGTCGTCCCGAAGATCGACGAGCCGTATGGCGTTCTCATCTCAGTCTCCCACCCCAAGCTCCCGACCCAGCCGGCTCACGATGAGAAGGTTTTCGTCCCGCTGGACCAGGAGATCGAGCTGGTGTCCGGCGACGTCATCCAGTAGCAACACGGAGGGGCAGGGCGCACGAGGAACAGAAATTCATCCTCGCGCCCTGTCGCTTCTGGAGAAAGTCCAGGTCGAGGGCTTTTTTGAGCGTGCGCGCAGTCGGAGCAGCCATGAGAGGGAGACATCCAGCCAATGGTCCTGAGGTGGTTGTGCAGATCGGACAGAGGAGTCCCCATCGAAGCGTTCGTCGAACGACGGGGAGACGACAACACCTGCTGGTGGTGCGGCGCACCGGCCACAACAGCTGAGCACAAGTTCAAGCAGACCGATCTCCGCAGGCTTAAGGGTGAGGACGAATTCCTCTACCACCACAGCGACGGCGATAGTCGGCTCGGGCGCATCAATGGCACCAACGCGAAGCGTATGAAGTTCCGCAAGAACCTATGCGGGCCCTGCAACAATGCAAGGAGTCAGCCATTCGACCACGCGTATACGACATTCTCCGAGTGGTCTAATGCCAACATGGCGGCGATCTACAAGCTCGACGCTCTCGACCTGGGCGAGGTTTTCAGCGGTAAGGACGTCACATCTGGGAAGTACAACCTTGCTCGCTACTTCATGAAGTATCTGGGGTGCCGCATCGATGACATCGGCCCTAAATCTGTACAACCAAGTGTCGCGTGCCGCGTCGATAAACAGCTTCCCCCTTACCCACTCAGCGATATCTGCATGGCTGTCTTCCGAGAACAACCTCCCCATCAACTTCTACGGCGAGAGTGTTATCGGCAATGTTGGGGTGTTGTACGGCTGGAACTCACAGCTAAAGGTGAAGGCAGACCCGTTTTACCTCTACCGCAAGACGACGTTGCACGAGCACAAGGACCTTCCCTTGCCACAGCACTACGAACGATGGCCTGACTACCTCAAGGAATACCGTCAGTTCGTTTGAACTGAACCAAACCATGAACCGCGGAGGTCATGCCTCCGCCGCTCGCATGACGGGCCTGGACCGCGACCGGGCGAGGAACCTGGGTGTACGCGCGGACGGCGGTGGCGCGACCCGAGTCGTCTCGGGTGGGTGCCCACAGCCTGATCCCCAATCTACCGAGACTATGGCGAGATCCACCGCCTCGACCACGCTGTTGAGACGAACCTGCCGCGACAACTCCGGGGCAGGCTCGTCGCCGTGATCGCGTTAGGCAATGCCGGGTGGCAAACCCAGCCTCAATCGACGTCCACGTACCGATCATTCACTGCTCTCGTACCGAGACCGAGAACCTCGCGAATTCGAGGACGGCTCATCGTTTTCCAGTCGTGTTCCTTGACCGCTGTCCGCATAGCGTTGAGACTCGCTGCCGTCCAGGCGTCTCTGGTTGTCGCGAGGACGATCTCCTCTGCACCAAAGGTTTCGGCGAGTAGCACTCGCTTTCTCGCAGCCCTTCTCTGATTTGTGCCTTTGTCGATCTCGTCAGTCGATTTCGCCTCCGCTACGACAACCCTGTCATCGACGAGGGCAAGGAGGTCCACCTCGGCGAGCTTCTTGCCCGTCGAATCAGACACCTCGAGCTCAGCACAGTCGGCATAGCGGTTGCTGTGACTAGCTGTGGCACGCAGATGGGCGGCCAGAAGAATCGGCACGTCACCATTTTGGGCAATGAGTGCGGTTGCGACGGGATGTAGATCGTAGAACCATTGCGGCTCGCCGGTCGGCATCTTCCATCGTGCTAGGGACAAGTCGTTGGGGTCGCCGCACCGGAGGCACTCATTGACCTGACGAAGGCGATCGATCACCACGAAGTCGAGATTCCCGCAGGCTGAGCAATTCAGAAGCAGGCCTCTCGAGAGGATCCCTTCGGTGAGAAGCTCGTCGCACTGTTTTCGTGCTTCCTCGATGGGTAGGCCGGAGATGGAGACGATGCCGGAGAAGTTGAGATACGCCACCGTCCCTCTGACCAGACAGCCTTGATCCTCGGGGAATTGCTCTCTAGTCGTTTTGAACTGCGGGATGAAGCTGCGGAACACGGGCAGAAGATCGCCGGAAATCGCCTCGATGAGACGGGTTCTCGATCCGAACATCGTCTGAAGGACGTCACCGTGCCTGCCTGCGGCTGACGTGGTGACGGTCCGCCCGATCAGCGACGCTCGTGCTGACGCCCAAGTCTGCATACCTGGCTTTCTGATCCGCGGTTTCACCAGCCGATAGTCGGCAGATGCTCCTGCTGGGACGAATCCGTACGCGAGGGCTTCATACGACAGCCCGGTCCTGCCGACACGCACCCATGTGTTTTGCGGCGATTCGTCGGGGTGAAGGATCGCGTGAGCGGGGACGTGGCGGACCGGCGGAATGGGCGTATCGGGAATGTCGATGTCGACCTGCCAGGACAGATCCGGCACCGTCTTGAGGAGCTCGTGCTGAATGATCGGCGGTGCTGGTGTCGCGGCTAGCGTGGTACTGCCGTCGGTATCACGAAAGATGGGCAGAGTTGTCGTGGAGTTGAACTGTTCGTCGATTCCAAAGTGCGATTTTCCGCGGGCAGGGAACTGGAGATCGTCATCCAGTCCGATGACCGGCAAGTCGTTCGCGGGATCGACCTCTTCTGGCTCGCTGACGGTGAAACTTGACGACTTGCGCAGAACGTCGTCACGGATCTCCGCGACGTCGTCCGTGTCATGTGATACGGAGGTTATGGCCCACGTCCGCTTGTTGAAGGTTACGAAGGGGGCAAGCTGATCTCGTAGGAGTTGTAGGACGTGCGCGCGTTCGCCCCCGTCGATCCAGGAATCAGGGATCCACAGCCCGCCCCCATACAATCGGTCCCAAATCATGGCTAGCGCGAAGTCGTTGGCCGAACCGCCAATGACACACAGTCTCCGGGCGGGCGAACTGGGAAAACTGGCCACGGAGGTTAAGCCGGGTGTTGTCGCTTCCCAGGCGGAGGGCAGATCTTGTTCTGCTCCATGGGCGGGGTCGAAGACAATAGCCGGTATCGTGGCAGGGTAGTGCGCCGTTGTTCTGAGCAGCCACTGCAGAATCGCGGACCGTTGGTTTTCGTCGAGCGCCGCCCCTTCCGCTGTCGGGGTGCTCAGGAGGCCAAGCCGCATCGCGGCGGCTACACCGATATCACCCGTGAGCGCGGGCGAGACGCCGACCGGTGTGGGATCGGCTGGGCGCCGGATCTTGTCGATCGGGGTGAGCGGTCCATGGTGGGTTCCGGGCGCTGTCAGGACGGGAGCGGACAACGTCAGTTCTCTCTCGTGCCAGCGATGGTCGCTGTCTCCTAGTTCGGAGCCGTTGTCCATTCGGTACGAGGAACACGCTTTCACCAGCTCATCACGCGTTCGAGCCAGCACGTCATCGTCGACACCCTTTGAACGCAACTCGTCTCGCAGACGGGAACGGCTTCCTTGGTCGTCGATGTTCTGCTCGTCAAGCATCTTCTCGATGGTTCCCCGGGTGAGGTTATCGAGGTCTCCAACGGTGTAGTTGTGGAGCACGACGTAGTCCGGGTCGTAGGCGACAACGGCTTCCCGCACCCGTGGATCGATACTTCCGTCGGTCGCGGGCACGAGCACGAAGCCGGCTCCTCCCCAGGTGTTGCTGGCGCCGTACATCGCTGCCCGAGCGAAGTAGTCCCAGCGCCACAGGCCCCGGAAGACCACCGCTACCCGGGGAGCGCGGAGTCCAGTGGTCACGGTGGCGTACTCGATCTGCTGGTTGGTGCTCATCGTCTTTCCCCTCATGGTCATCGACCGCCCCAGACAGGCAGTCCAAGCAGTAAATTGCGGGAGCCGTTAGTGCCCAGGGCATATCCGACCTACGATTGCCCTCGCTCCACATCCGGATGGCCCCGGTTGACATTCGCCCGGCCTCGCGGCACATGCGTTGCGTTCCCTCACATCGCATTGATCCGACAATCGCGAAGCCCACTGCGATGCATCTGCGGTGCTGACTCCAGGGCGCACCCGGATGCGCGACGCTGTCCCCGAAGCATCGCCGACACCGATTTGCCGATGCCCTCTATGCGGTAGAGATGAGCCGGTCCCGCAGCTCAGCGCTGAGCCGGCGCATCCGACCCACCGACCGTCGGGGCATCGGGCGGGCCGGCAAGCCGAACAGGTCAAGCATGTTCTGCAGCCGAATCGGGATCCCGCGACCAGCGAGGGCCCGCCAGTCGGCGAGAATCTTCACCGGGTCACCGCCCATGTGGTCGGCGAGCCCCTCGAGGATCATCAGATCCGTCACCGTGATCAGTGCGGGCGGAGCCACATACCGGGCCGCTGGACCGAAGAGTGGATGCGCGCGCTCGGCGATCTGGAAGTCGACGAACTCCGAGTACGGCAACCCGGCATCCGGAGTGACCACCAACGGGACGAAGATCGTGTCGGAGGTGATCCGTGAGCCGTCTCCGGGCCAGCCGTTGTCCGCGAGCGATTTGATCGTCGACGCCAACTGTGTGAACTTGTGCTCGAGGAGATTGCGATCGATGTCGCCGTCGAGAAGATCCGGATCACCCTGCCCCTCGGACAACTGTGCGATCAGGCGCCGGTTGTTCGCGTCGACCACGACGCAGTACCGGCCGCGGACCATCGCGAAGTCGCACACGGACGGCGGCCCGGAAGCCCCCGGAGTGGTCCACGCCTTCTGCATCACCGGTTCGGTGGCCACCGCGACGTCGTGCAGATGCGGCTGCGCGGCGATGCGGCGGATCCCCTCGCCCACCCGGGCCTCGAAGATATCGTTCATCGCCTGCTCGAACTGCCTACCCGCTCGCGGGTCACTTCTGCGCAGTTCTTCGCGCAGGTCGAAGAAGGGAAGGTCGCCGAAGATCCGCTGTGCACCCATCTGGGCGCGCAGCAGCAACAGTGCGCCGTCGGCAAGCCTGACGAGCGGGTAGCGCTGCACGGTGAACCGGGACCATGCCGTGACAAGTCCCTGCTCTTCCTGGTCACGGAAACTCTGACCCAGATCCGCCAGGGAGATGACCATATGGTGCTCCACGTGGGTGAGGACGCCGTCGGGAACACCGGCGGCGCGGAGCTCGTCAGCGGTGAAGCGCACGTGACCGGTCGTTGCACGGTCGATGATCAGACGGCCGAACGCGAGCACGTCGTCGAACGACACCCCGAATGCGGCCTCGAACACCATCGCGGGTGACTCTCCGGTGAGCCGGTCCACCTTCGTGCCCTGCGGCCATGGACGCCGCCACACATCGTGCAGATGCGGAAGCAATGATTCGATCGTTTCCGGCTTCTCGTACGCGAGAGTGGCGACCTCGTCAACGGCGAACGTCCGCATGAGCTCGCGCAGACCCTCTTCGCTCAAGCCGTCGAGGACGGACTCGATCTGAGCCACGGACTCGGCGTCGAAACCCCTGATCTCCGGCATTTCGAGCTGACCAGAGACGTGATCATGCTCGGTGTTGATCCCGAGAAGGCAACGCGTGAGGTCATCGGAACTCACAGGGTCGAGCGCGTCGTCGTCCGGCGCCGACAAGATGACCTCTCGCGCACACTGCATCAGACCCCTCGGAGAAATCAGGCCCCGGTGGTCGGCGGCGATCAACGGTTCGAGCGCCTCGCGCAGTTCGGGACCGAGGGCAGCAACCCAGGCACGCTCCACATCCATCCGGGTGTCGCTGATGATCGCGGAATCCAACCGGGCCAGCAGTTCGGCAACCACCTGCAGCGAACCGTAGACGTTCACCCCATGCCAGACACCCTCACGGTCATCGCGATCAAACGCGCTCCCCAGGACCTCCCGCGCCGCGATCGCCGCCTTCATGCCGAAGGCACGGCTCGCGACGGCGGGATTCATCAGACTGCGATTCGACGACATACCGATAAGTCTGCGCTACGACACCGACAACCTCGAGCACCCGGCACCAACTATCCCCCGGAACATCATTCACGTGAATGACACTGCGTGAATTAATATTTCAACACCGAAAAACGATGTGGCGTCGATCTCCTGCGGGCAGTCTGGCTGGAGGGGCCGAACCGGGGCCTGCGTAGTCGTGGCCACCGCGAAGGAGTAGGCCGGGGCGGCGCTGGCGGTGTGGCCACGAGGGCGAGTGTCGCGGCGGTCATGGCCAGGATGGTCGAGGTGCGGCGGAGGATCCTCGGCCGAGCGGTCGGCCTGCGGTACCTCTTCGAATCGGCGGTTACTGGCGCGAACAACGGTAGGCGCAGCGCCGTCACAGATCTATGTGCCGACCGGTGATGCGATCATCGAGATCGACACCGCCACCAACACGGTCAGCACAACCTTTCCCGTGAAGGGAACACTCGGCGGCGCGGCAGTCACCGGCCACGGAAACACGCTGTACGTCATCGACTCCGAAGGCGGGCGGTTACGGTCTTTGAAACCGCCACCAACACCGAGGTCGCCAAATCTTCCCGTCGGCGCGATCACCGGTGGCGTCACCAACTCTAGCAACACCGTCACCACGATCACCCAAGGCGGCACGAACGAAGCCTGCACCGGATCGCTGTGCCTACTCACACCAGGAGGCTGATCTGAACGAAATGGGTGAGGGCGGACCCGATCGGTTCCGCCCTCACCCATTCGAGTGCCCACCGTTCTGAGTACGTGCAGTGAGTTTTCGCCCCGGCGTGCTCTCGAGTGCTCGTACGCTGTGGACGGTTGCTGGGTCACCGCTGCCGCGAGCGCCCGGACCATCAGGGCAACAGACACACTGCGGTGTCCTACCTCCCGCGCGACAGCCCGCCTCGGCTACTTCTTCGCAGTGCGGACTACCTCCCCAAACGCGCGGGCCGAGTAGTCGAAGTTATTCTCCACGGCCTTCTTCTGCGTAGCAGCACTCAATCCGAGCTCTTGCATGAGCACCAGATGAAGCAAGGCCTTGGTGACGTAGGTGAGCCGGTACCGGGCCTGCTCGGGTACCTTCGCCTCCAGCTCGCCAGTATTGAGGTGGCCGAGTGCGTTACGGGGATCCCTCAGCCACTTCGCCCACACATCTACGTCGGTCAGCAACTTCTCCACCGCCGCCTGATCCGGGATTTCCGCAATCTCCAGGATCCTCTGCTTCAGCCCGGGCCGGTTGTCACCCGTGCGGCCTCGGATCCACTCGCGAGCCTCTGGATTCTCGGGGAACGAGGCACGGGCTGCGGTCTTCACCTTCCGGTACAGCTCGTCCGGGATCCCGATTGACTCGGGACGCAACGCGGCATGGAAACCCTCGGTGGCGGAGGCCGCGTTGAAGATTTGGTTCTGGTAGAAGTCGCCCTCGTTGTAGTCGAGGCTGAACAGCACGTCGAGCGGCAGTCCCACTTTCTTTCGGAGCGCCACCCACGCCGGCAGCAGCATGCCCCAGTCCACATCCTCCAGCGTGAAGATGATGTCATGGGGAGACACGGCGCGCTCGTCACCAGAGCCCGCATCGAAGTACAGCCCGACGGGGTAATCCCGAGTGCCCTCGTCCTCCTCTGCCTCCCGCACGAGGAGAGTCTTCTTTCCTACTCGGCAACCAACCTGCGTGGCCAAGGTGACCAGGTCCCGAACCGCGGACACCGTTTCGTTGAACCCGCGCCACGTCCTTTTCTCATCGGACCGAACGGTCACCGTTGCGAGTTCTTTCACGGCGAAGGCCCGCTCCCACGCCTTCGTGGCCGTGTTCCACTTCAGAGTCCACCCCAGCGTCGCCGTCTCACCGGCGTCCTCTAAACGGGCAAGAACCTTCTCCAACACGCTGGGCTCCACCACGACCCGGGAGAATGTGAACTTATCCGAACCATCCTCGGGCACCTTGAAGACGTCACTACGGTTGATGCCGGACCGCTGTGTCCACGCCGTGAGGTTCGCCATCTCCACCTCGAGCCCATCGAACGCTTCATCCTCGGCGGACTCGAGGTGTATTCCGACAAGCACGACCCGTGGCTGGACCACCTCCACAACCGTGTGCTCTTGGCCCATAGTGATCTTCCCACCATTCGCCGGCTGGCACTCCAACAGCGTCACCTGCCGCCCGTCGGCAGCCCCATGCACCACCTGCGCGCCCATGTTGCCGAGGAGCGAATCAGTCAGCTCCAGGCGACTGCGCCCATTCGCATCAATTTCCAGTACCCCACCGACCGGCGCGGTAGGCGCCGTTGGAAGCCACCACTTACCCACCATCCGAAGCTCATCCACGTGCAGAGTTTCGCATAACGGACAACAAGGGCGGGACGTGACAAATGCAGCAGCCCGAAGCCGTGGAAAAACTTGAGCTTTTCGTGGGGCATACACCGAACACGTTTTCTGGCAGTGTCATTCACATAAATGACACTGCATACCCGCGATGAGGGCGGGCAGGCATGGCCCCCGACTACGACGCACCGCGAGTCACCGAATCCGAGGTGTCCACGGACGCTTCCCTCGTCCAGCTGACAGCCATCAGGAAAGAAGCTCAGTCACCCGTCGTGCACGCCAACACCGCCGGGTCCGTCGAGCTGCACGCCCCCGACCTGTCCGGTACAGATTTCACCGTCCGCGCCATCCCGAAGCAGTCGGACGAATTCATCTGCACCAGTTGCTCCCTGGTCCACCACCGCGGCCGCCTCGCCGACCATCAGCAGCTGGCCTGCCGGGACTGCGCTTTCTGAAAGCAGTGATACATCCAAGTCCCTGGGAACACCTCGAAACACGGTGCACCCCGCCTCCCGAAATCCTGCGGTCACTTGCACGGAGTCATCACCGTCGATGGTGTCACCGCACCGCACCTCCCGGGCACCCGATCCGAGAGCACCGCGGCACCCTGAAAGTTCCTTTCGACGCGGCCGGTCGCCGGCCTCTACCTCACGACGCGCTCTGCCCCCGAATCAGCTCCAGGTGTGTCGCGACCTGGGCATCTCGGAATCTGTCGGCCCGGGCTGTTTCAGGGTCCGAGCGCCGCGTTGTGCGGGGTGAGGATCGCACCCAACAGGTAGTGCCCGTCGGCGGAGTCGAGCGCGATCACCCCTCCGACGGCGGTGACGGCCGGGTGGGCGTGCGTGGCCGGGTCATCGGCCAGCATCCAGGCGAGAGTGTTCTCGTCGTGCCGCGGCCGGTATTGCACGCCATCGACATCGGGGTTCGCGGCAAGGATCGCGGCGACCCACCGGCGGGTATGCAGATACCCGGAGGGGTCGCACTTGGACAACCAGGCGCCGGCGTTGATCCGGGACGCCCCGGCCCCGGTCAGATCCACCACCTTCACCGTGCGGGTGGTCCGCAGTTCACTCAGGACCCGGACGGCGATCTTCGCCCGCGGGATCAGCCGCGGGGACTGGTCGACCGGCAGGTTGCGGCAGAGCGTCTCGGCGACCGCCGCGGCCGGACTGTCACCGACGTACAGGTAGCCGTAGGAGCCGTCGAGACTGTCGAACCGGCCCCCGACCCGGGCCCTCGGCCGGGCCGCGGGGATCAACTCCGTCGCGCCGCGGGTGGCGCTGTGGATGCGCCACACCGACGTATCGGCGGGGATCGTGGTGATCAGGGCAGGCGGCAGCGGTGTGGGTGGATCCGGGTAGGTCACGCGGGTTCAGTCCTGCGTCAGGTCGTCGGCCGTGTCCCGCAGATCCTGCTCGCGCCCGCCGGCGACGGCGAGGTCGGCGGGTGATCTCGGGTCGTCGGCGAAGTCGGTCGGGCTCAGCCACCAGGACGCGACCCCCCAAGGGTCGCCCTTCGCGCCCAGAGCACGGTTGATCTCGGCGACGATCGGGCGGACCTGTCGACGGTCGGCGTCGAACTGGAAGGCCGGGTAGAGCTTGTGCCCCGAGACCGGCAGGGCGATCACCGTGCCGGACGCGGACAGGCGGCTGGCGGTGTTCCGGCTGGTGGCCGCCTTGCCCAGGACACGGCTGACGGCGGTGGAGTCGAGCATCTCGTGCTGGTCGACGATCGCGGTCAGCGCGGACGCGACGATCCGGGTGCGGGCCACCGCGGCGGCCGCGGGGTTGGCGACCGCCCGCTCCTGCTGACGTGCCAGCGCCGGGCTCATCGACAACAGCGCCGTCACGTCGTCGCGGACAGGACGCAGGGTGGGCCGGCGGGAGAACTCCTCGACCAGCAGCTCGACGAGATCCGGGTCCGACAAGGCATGGATCGAGTCGCGTACGCGATCACGGTCGACGAGCATGTCCATCACCTCCAATGTGCCAAAAGTGTACCGCGTACCATGTGTGTCGGGCCAGGACGTGAGAGGCTCGCCATGCAGCGCCGCACTCGACTGCAACGCGCACTGCCACAGAACACCGGTCTGGACGCACGCCGATCGGCACCCCTACGCCAGTGCGTGGCCCGGCGGGGACGCCGCGCCGCTTGCCACGACCGCAGCCGCGCCCGTTCGCTCGCCATCTCGCAGGTCACCGCGTTCGCCGCCACCGCGATCATCGCCGGGCGAGCAGTGGCCCCCCACCCACCGCCGGCGCCACCCCGGTCGACATCACCGACCCATACGATCCCCGGAAGTGGAACGGGCGGGCGGCTTCGCCCGTATTCAAAGATGGATCCGCCCGTTCAATCGGTTCCAGTGGACGAGAATGACATCGTGGCCATCGCATTTCTCGCGCAGGATCCGCTCCCCGACCCCACAAGCGTCCCGCCCGTTCCGGTCTATGTGGTTCCCACTCCCGGGGATGAGTCGTGGCTCACTCAACCGTCGGCCACATTGTTGGCCGGCCTCGCCGTCCTGGCCTCGGCAATCATCGCCTTTCTCGCCACGTCTCTTGTCCGTCGGCAGGCTGAACGGCACTTCCGCGCCTCGAACCGTCGAGACCGCTTCGCCACGATCGCGGAGCAACTCGCAGACACCTCAGCAGCGGTTCGTGTGGCCGGCGTATACGCGATGGAAGCTCTCATCGACGACTGGCTCAAACACGGCTGGAATGCAGTCCTCTGGGCTGCCGCGAGCGGCTCCGCTCAGTCGATAACAAATGACCAGCGAGAAGCGCAGGCCTGCATCAATGTCCTGTGCAGCTACCTTCGACTGCCGTACTCACCAAGCGATCGCGACCAACACCAGACCAAGACAGTAGTTCGCTACGCCCCGACCATCGAAGAAGAACAGAGAAACATTCAATACCGCGAAGAACACCATGAATACCGTCAAGAAGACCGCCCAGTGCGACAAAGCATCGTCCGGACTATTGCGGGACACCTACGCGACCACCCCTCCGTGCGCAGCTGGAGTGCCCTGGACTTCGACTTCACCGGAGCGCACTTCGAAGATGCGGACTTCTCTGGCACAAGCTGCAAGGGCCGGATGCTTTACACAAGAGCGCAATTCCATGGTGACCGAACACTATTCGACAACGCGGAGTTCCACAGCGAAGAATCGCCATTCGACAACGCGAAGTTCTATAGCGAAGAGACGTCCTTCGACAAGGCCAAGTTCCGTGGGGCGCGCACATCATTCGAAAGGGCACAGTTCCACGGGGAAGAGACCAGATTCATCAACACGGAGTTCCGCAGTAAGGAGACTTCATTCGACAAGGCTGAATTCCGCAGCGAATTGACTTCATTCCACGAGACGGAGTTCCACGGCGACCGCATCTCGTTCAACTGGGCGGAGTTCCATGGAAACCACACGGCGTTCGATTGGGCACGATTTGACAATAAATCCACAGCGTTCGACCATGTTCGATTCCGTAGCAGCGAAACGACGTCGTTCACAATGGCACAATTCGGCACAACGAAAGCATCAAAAGAGACGGGTGTCTCATTCGACGGGGCACGATTCCAGAGCAAATGCACATCGTTCAATCTTGTTGTGTTCCCCAAAAAGTGGACATCATTCTTCCATGCGGAGTTCCATAGCCCTGAATCGACGTTCAACTGGGCGAGTTTCCGCAGTCTGAGAACGACATTCGCAGGGGCACAGTTTCTGGGTACCCATACCTCGTTTGCTGATCCCAAGTCATGGACAGCCGTCTTCTTTGACTGGGAGTGGCCACTTGCTGGCGGAAAGGTAGGACCGGCCCGGACACCGCGGCCCGTAGGAATAGAACCTGACGAATGGCCACCACGGATTCGGTAACGACAGCCCGGCGCGATGACCACCACCTGTTCCGCCGCGGCAACGTGCCCGTCGCCGCCCGACTGATCGCCGGCGGCCTCGATATCCCCGCCGCCGAGGCACTGCTACGACTACGCGCCGCCACCTACGCCGACCACCGCTCCATCACCGACCTGCCGCCGCCATCGTCGCAGGACACCGCACCCTCTGACCCGCACACTCGTCCTCGAATCCTTGCACCGCGGACCCGAACTATGGAGGGATCCACAGCGGCACCTACGTGCAGACCTCTGCCACTTCCCCGCTCACACTTGGTCACAGGGATCCTTCGACCGATTTGATGTGCGTGGCAAACCAACCCAACTCGGGCGGAGAAGCCCCGCCCACCATTTACCTCAGCGTGTCGATCAGCGTCGTGACCAATAACCCGGAATTCTCGTGTCCACCACGGAGAAATGTCCGCCCCACCGGAGCGAACTGACGGCCGGCACGGAGGCGGACGTGTCCGTGGCCCCGGACCGCCTCCAGCACCTCCGCCGGGACCTGGACGCCATCGCATACCTCGAAGAAGACAGCGGCCTCGCATGAACAGCAATCGATAACAAACAGGTACCGGCATACGCCGAACTACCCATGCGCAACCTCGCAGAGCACCCCACACTTGTGACGTCCACTTCAAAACATCGCCGAACCGCAAGCAGGCCGCCGGACACGCTTTCCGAAACCACAACTTCACTCGCAATCATGCAGGCAGCACCCCGCGCAGACAGACACCATGCGCCCCCTTTTGAGGGACCTGTGCTGCACCCCAAGAAACCGCTCCGCTCATTGGTGCGGGTCGGGGGATGCCCGTCCGTACGATGGCACCGTCGTACGGGCGGGCCGCTCCGCCGGCAGTCGGCTCTGTTGAAGAAAGACTCGAACCACGAAAGGCACGTACTGGTGAGTCGGAGCGCTCCACCGAAACACCATTGCTAAGCCCATTTTCATCGCCGTGACGAGAAGCCTTTTGACGGTCGGTGGAAGCTGGTGCGCGGGCTCCGAAAACAGGCACCCCACCCCGCCGGATGATCGTTCCCGGACCCACCTATAGACACGACGATGAAGGCCCGATCGTTTTCGTCACCACCCAGAGGCACCCATGCTCGAGACCCCTGCCCCACCGCTGGCGGCGTTACCGGCAACCGCGATCGAACCCGCCGCAGCAAAGTACGACCGCCCCCGGAGAGATCCCAGGTGCAATCGAATCGGCAACCGCGCGGCCCGTAGGCGGCGCGCCCAGATCGACGGCCTCACAAGCTCTCCTGCGCTCGACTGGGTTCGGCGATCCCTCCGTTTCTGCGATCTTCTGGCAAGCGTCCAATCCATCAGCCCCACCGGCCGAGTGCTGGTTGGTTTCGCCATCGAGTGGGCCCCGTACGGCGGCGCCGACGCCGAGGAACTGTTCATCAAGTTCGGCATAGCGCGGGAAAGGTTTCTCCACCTGCTCAAAGCCACGATGCCCCCACGACCATCGGACCTGAATCGACTTCGCGCCATGAAGGCCACCCTCTGCGACGACCTTCTCCGCGCCTGGCAAACAACGCCGACAGGCAGCGGGAAATAACGGCCCGGACTCTGCAACAAGGGCCGACGCGACTTCGCAGCTGCAATCGGCTGATCAGCCGACTTTCAACTCCCCTGCTTCTCGCTCCCCCGGCACGCTGGGTTTTCACTCCTCAGCGAGTGAGCATCGAAGGACGGATGAACGATGGCGTTCAAGTATCGGTCGGTGAGTTTCGCGTGCGGCCTGTTCATTTTTTCCTCCTTCGGAGTGTTCTCCTGCGTGGCCGAGGATTCTCTTGATGGTGCGGTGTTCTACACCGTCACGCTCATTCCGTCGGGCGACCTCTTGCTACGGCGGCTGCGCGATACCTACCGCACGCGGAGGCAGGTGCCAAGTGACGAACCATAGGTCCACACCCGAACTGATCCCGCAAATGCTCACAGACGCAGCACTACTCGCAATAACTCGTACGATCGTCTATGTTATTCACCGCACCGGATGGCTGTTGCGAGTCTCGACTGCCCCGTGCACGGACCCCGCCGACCAAGCTCCCCCGACCCACAACAGGTCGCATCAGCACGCCAGGAGAACCACCACGGCGAAGAACCTGCTGCTCGAGCACTACCGCGTTGCCCCGACACCGGCCAAAGACGGCCCCTGGACCGTGGAGCCCCGTCGCTACGACGGCAAAGGACGACCGCCGGTCACCGATGGCCCCTTCCCCGAAATCAAGGACCTCATCCGCGGCTGGATGAACATCGACGTCGACACCCAAGCGCGCCATCGAACTGGCCGGCGAACTGTCGGCCGCCCCCGGGGCGGGCGGCAACCAACCACGAGTAGCTCGGGGTACGCCCAATCCTGACCGCGCCGCCTACCATCACCGAGTGACCACCGAGAGCCGGATCGTGCTCCGGCCCTCGGCCCGAGGGTGCTCGCCGTTCCTTGGCCGCAGCGGAGACGACTCTGCGGGCGGTCGAGGACGCCGGGACTCCGGAAGGGGTGTCACCACAATGGGATGGAGACGTCGGGTAGCGCACTACGATCGCTCCGTACCCAACCTGATTCAGATGCGTTGTTGCCACTGACCTTCTGAGGACGGTGCTACCGGAAGATCGTCCCCTCGGCATCGATGGGGTACGCGTTCACATCGAAGTCATAATCGCCGTGCACACCACGGAGATATCCAGCCCAACTGGCGCCGCTGTTGCAGATGTGATCCCCGCCGTTGATCCGCACGTTACATACCTGGAGCGCGGGCAACCCACCATAGTCGTCGTTCGCACCGCCGAGGGCCGGCACCCACCCCATATCGGTAGCTGCGAATCCCCGGCCGCCACCCGGGCCGGCCGAAAGCTTGGGATCACCGATCAAGACGATGCTGGCCCTGCCACGGAACTCTCTACCGTTCTCGGCTGCCCACAGATGCACGACCGCTGCCCCACCCGAAAAACCCACCGGATGGATGAAGTCTCGCGGGCACACTCGGGCATGAGCATGTATGAGCCGGTTCAGTTCCTTCACGCCGGACCGCGTGTCAAACGAGTTGTACCCGACGCGCTGATCCTCGTTGAGGAATCCCACAGAGTCGTTATCGGTCAAACCGCCCACGACGACGTCCCAGGTGCCCCGACACGGTTCTGCGGCCGAGGCCACTGTGGGGGCCACGACAGCAACACCCGCAGTGAGGCCCAGAGCTAGGAGTGCGGTGCTTACTGCCTTTGCGGACTTGCGAATCATCTACTTGCCTTGCTGTTGTCCCACATGTGTTGCGGGCGCCATTGTTTGGATGTGACAAAGGTCGGGAGCGGAAAGTACGCCGCCCAGCGGTTCGCTCGTTCCACCGATGCCGACCCCACCTTTGCGCTGCGGAAAGACTGAGGCCGGTTCGTGGAGACGAGCGTGACCACTCGCGCGTGTTCTCGGGCTGTCGTCTCGGTCACTGCGGGTGGCACATCGTTGGCCAGGCCAGGGGGTGTCGCATCGCCGTGCCCATTCCATAGTCCTGTACAGACATCCGACGCGGACTCGACACCCGGATCGGCCGACAGAGCATCCTCTACTGGTGCGGGCGTGGGGGAAGCCGGTCCGGATCAGGATCGGATGTCGCTCGAACCCGTGTCGCACGCACCGACCGAACGCAGGAAGGTCACGGGATCGACCGCACCACCGCGATGAATGCGCAGATGCAGATGTGGACCCGTCGAGCTCCCCGTGTTGCCCGTTGCGCCGATCGCCTCACCAACATCGACGTGAGCCCCCACGCCGACCCACGTTTCGGACAGGTGACCCATCTGAATCTGCTCGCCGGTATCCGCTTCCAGCTGGATGTAGGTACCGTATCCGCCCGGATCATTCGGTCCCGCAACCGAGATCGTCCCTGAGGTCGGCGCGTGCAGCACGGTACCTACCCTGACGGCGAAGTCGGTACCATCGTGGCCGACGTGGAACGCCTGCGACACTGGACCATCGACTGGCCACTCCCAGCCGCACCCTCGGGGTGTCTCCCACGCGTCGTGCGCACTGGCCGTACCTGAAAGAATTACTCCGCCGATCGCGGCGAGAGCACCTGCGCCTGCAACAATGGCGATCACACGTCCTGCGGTAGAGACACTCTGGTCACTCTGCTTGCCCATCATTGTTTCCTCAGTTGGTCGAGATGGTGAAGTACAATCTCGACCAAGCAACTGCACCTGCGGTGCGTCGCTGCGTACGGTGTGCAGTGATAGCTTCCGTCAAACGAGACCTCCATAACATCTCGGCAACAGATACACTGGGCAACGTCCGAATTACCCGTTCATATACCTATTTTCGAGATTCAGGTACTTTGTCCGCCCTCTGTCATACCGACCGGTTCGTGCGAAACTGCTAGGGCTAGGGCTAGACATCCCAGGGCTGTAATTTGTCAAGCAGCCCGGATGGTGCGGTGGTCCCACCCGATGTGTTCGTCGTAGCGGGTGTGGTGGCGGAGGCAGCCGTGGAGGATGCCGACGAGGCGGTTGCCGAGTGCGCGGAGCGCTTGGTGGTGCAGGTCGCCGGCGTCGCGTCGCTGGTCGTAGAAGTCTCGGGCGCCAGGACTGGA
>NZ_JBHWUE010000142.1:0-19172 GCF_042738615.1 Rhodococcus sp. NPDC059968 | reverse complement strand
CTCATGGTGCCCGCCCGGCCGTCGGTCCTGACGAAGATGCTCACCCCCCGCCGGTTCGTCGACCGCGACTACCTCGCCTCGATCGCCGCGACCATCTACGGCGGCAGCACCGATTACGGCAACGCCGACATCACCCAGATCGTCGGCCACCAACTCGTCGCCGGATCCCGCCGCGGCTATCTGTACCAACTGCTCGCCGGGGCGGTGTGGTCGAGCCTGGTCGCCCTCCCCGCGATCCATCAACCCACCCTCATCGTCGCCGGCACCGACGACCCGATCATTCCGATCATCAACGCCCACATCATGGCCCGGCTGTTGCCACACGCCACCCTCCACACACACGCCGGCGGCCACGTCGACCTGCTCACCAACGCCACCACACTCGGCCCCATCATCGAGGATTTCCTACGGAGGGCGCCGTAGGCGTCGTGTGAGGCCGGCCCTCGGAGGGGCCACCTGGGACTGACCGCCGACGGGAGGAAGCTGCCGTGACGACACCCATCCGCGGGTGCGTTTCACTGCGACTACGCGTGCACCCCGCCGGGCCGCGCAGGCCGAGACCAGCTTCCGCACAGCCGGTCAACTGCTCCACAAGGGAGGACACATCGACGAGGCCGAAGAGCTACTCGACACGCAGCGAACCAGGACGATCCGGCCACCCGCGCACTGGACCCGATGGGCAAGGGAAGAGCACGATGGGCAACACGGAGACAAAGAACAATGAACGCACCTGTCATCACCTTCGAAAGCCCGATCACCCCACCAACCAGCCGGTGTCAGAACCTGATCCGCCAAGTCCTGACAACCACCCGAAGGGAGCAGTTGGAATGACCAGCAAACACTCGGAAACTGACCGGCACGCACCACAATTGATACCGCGCCGGTTGCTTCGCGGGAACCACCTCCACCACCCGACGGTAACCGAGGAGGCGAAGAGGCGGAGCGAAGATTTGCAGCTGCGGCTGGCCGACAGAATCACTACGTTCGCCGGGTCAATGCAGTTCGTGTGGCTTCATGTGGCGCTGTTTACGGTGTGGATGCTCCTTCTGGAACGAAGTCCGTGGCCCACCTTGACCCTCGCCGTGTCCCTCGAAGCCATCTTCTTGTCCACCTTCGTGATGATCGGCCAAAACCGTCAATCGGCCTTCCAGCAAGCAAAGGCCGACCACGACTTCCACGCCCAGGAACTGGAGTTGCTCACCAACACCGAGCTCACTCGCCGGATTCACGTACTCACCGAGGAACTCCACAAGCGTTTCATCGGTGAACCAGCACCCGTAAGCGATCCGGGGGCGGCCACATGAGAGAGCGTCCGGATACTCATGGGGTTCGTGCAAGTCGCCTGGTCATGAGCCCGATCATGGCGATGTGCACCATGGCTTCGTGGTGGTCGGTCCGGTTCCGTAGTCGCGGACGGGAGCGGCGGTGCCTGTTTGATCCAGGCGAACGTCCGCTCCACCCACCAGACCCGGTGCCGCACGCGGAATCCGGTGCTGGCAGGTATGCGTTTGATGATCCGAATCCTTAGGGCCACAACCTGGTTCGACCAGCCGGTCAGCCGCCCTGGGTAGCCCCCGTCGGCCCAGACCAGCCGGATCGTGGAGAACGCGTCACACAGACGCGAGTAGCCAGGAACGCGGCGGCGCGGTCCCGGATCGACGCGGCGGCGACCAGCACGGCCAGCAGCAACCCGGTCGCATCCACCGCGGGGTGTCGCTTGCGCCCATTCGTCCGTTTCCCGCCGTCCCATCCGCGGCTGGATCGGGGCACCGTGTCGGCGGCGGGCACGGTCTGCGAGTCGATGACCGCCGCGGTCGAGCATCGGTCTCGTCCGGCCCGCACCCGCAGCCTGTGCCGCAGCGCGTCGTGGATGCGCCGCCACACCCCGGCTCGCACCCAGCGGGTGAACACGTCGTAGACGGTGGTCGGCGGCGGACAGTTGGCGCCCCCGATCGCGCCCCGAACCAGGTACGCGATGGCGTCCAGGATCATTCGGCGACAATGCTTTTCGGGCCGCACGCCGCGGTCCGCCGTATCACCGGGCGGCGGCAGCAACGGTTCCAGCATCGCCCACCGCGCGTCGGTCAGAGACGAGGACGGATACACCGTGCAGCGATGCCCGCGCGCCGCGCGGGGCGGACACGATGCAGGCGCAGCAACTGCTCACGTTCGTAGTAGCGGTAGCCATTGGAACCCACGCTGGCCGGCGGCAGCAGGCCGATCTCGTCGTAGTACCGCAACCTGCGTGCTGTCACCCCGGACACCCGGGCGACCTGTTGTATCGACCAACTCATCGGCGCTGAACCTCTCTGCCCGAGCATGCCCAGCCTCGACGCGAAAGAGCCAGTGGAACAACCCGACATGACAGGTCGGACGATCACCCACACCCGTAACCTACTCGCTGCCGCACAACGAAACTCAGCACGGACACATCAGTCGATCGGTGCATTCGGGCTTACCCGCCTCGTAGCGCGCGTGGGTGCAGAGATTACGGCGCGAGCAGCGAATTCGGTGCGCCGCACCCATGCGACTTCCGTGGCACTGAGACCCTCCAGCCGAGGCTGTTCCGCACAGGCGGTTGCTGTGAGTTTCCCGCTGGCAACCCGCCCGTTCAATCGCGTGGCTGAAAGACACGCGCTCGATCACCGTGGCCGCCTGGGCCGGCTCCGTCGGGCAGAGTTGGGTTATCTGTCGCAGTCCTCATGCTGCATTGAGCGTACCGACGCCAAATATCGCGAGGACCGATATTCGGAAGTCGAGTTCGGACTGGATCTTCGGAGAAGCCTGGCAGGCCGACCTCACCGTCGTCAAGCGCGACCTGACACTTGCCGAGTCGAACCCGCGATGGAAAGCGTGCGCGGCCTCGCGTGCGACCAACACGCCAGCGCTCAGAACGCCGCCCGACGCTGAGAAGAGTCCCCTCTATTCCGACAGCAGCCATACCGCCTCGTTGGCCGCCAGTAGCTCCGAAGGTGTATTCGGGTTCGAGGAGAGAACAACTTTCATGTCCGTAGGCGGCTCTATGCTCACTTCGCCGAAGTTGATCCAGCACTGGGCTCTTCCACGTGAGAACGCCAACGTGTCCGCCGGACTGTCGATCCAGATCACAGGCTCGTCGTTTGCGAAGATCTCGCTGCGTATCGCCAGTGCATGTCGGTACAGCGACAACATGGACGCCGGATCGGTGTCTTGAGACCGGGCGGTCGACGAGCCCCAATGTGCGGGTTGAGGGAGCCACGCGTCCGCGGCCGATGCCGGCAGCGAAAATCCGTACGGCACGTCATCGCCGGACCACGGAATGGGTATGCGGCACCCGTCACGGCCGACGTCGGTGAAGCCCGATTGGATCCAGGTCGGATCCCGGCGGGCCTCGTCCGGGATCGATTCGATCTCCTCGAGGCCGAGTTCCTCGCCCTGGTAGATGTACGCCGTACCCGGTAGTGCGAACTGGAGTAGGGCAGCTGCCCGTCCTCGTCGCCTGCCGAGGTCGATGTCAGGGACTTCCTTCGACCATCGCTGGCGTTCCCACTCGACCTCCACGAAGTGGTCGGGTTGTGATCGTGCATAGCGCGTAACAGTCCGGGGAACATCGTGATTCGACAGGACCCACGTCGCCGGAGCGCCGATCGATCGTGCTTGCTCGAGCGCGCTGTCGATGACTGTTCGCATGTTGTCTGCCCGCCACGGAGCCCTCAAGAAATCGAACTGGAACGCCGTGTGCAACTCGTCCGGGCGGAGGTAGAGGGCAAGTCTGTCGTTGTTCGGTACCCACGCCTCGGCCACGAAAACACGGTCGGAGCCATAGCAGTCGGCGACGGCTCGCCACCCGCGATAGATGTCGTGGACACCGTCACGATCCCACGCCGGATGTGGGTCGAGAAATTCCAGCCCAAGGGGGATCGGCCCGGCATCCGGCAGATCAGGATGCTTGACCAGTCCGTTGGCCATGTCGATTCGGAATCCGTCGACCCCACGGTCGAACCAGAAGCGCAGGATGTCTTCGTATTCTCGCCGAACGTCTGCCTGCTCCCAGTTCAGGTCGGGTTGTGCAGGAGCGAAGAGGTGCAGATACCAGGAACCGTCGTCGAGTCGTGTCCATGCCGGTCCTCCGAAGTAGCTGCTCCAGTCGTTGGGCGGCTCTTCGCCGTTCGCGCCACGCCCGGGGCGGAAGTGGAAACGATCGCGTGCCCCGATCTCGCCGGCCAGTGCTGCCTCGAACCAGGGATGTTGGGACGAGACGTGATTCGGCACGATGTCGATGAGGACCTTGATGTCGAGATCATGGGCTTCGGTGATGAATGCCTCTGCGTCGTCCAAAGATCCGTAGGTCGGCTCGATTCCACGGAAGTTCGACACGTCGTACCCGGCGTCGATCATCGGCGATGGGTACCACGGGTTGATCCACACTGCATCGATGCCCAACGACGCGAGGTACGGAAGCCGTGATCGCAACCCCACCAGATCGCCGATGCCGTCGCCATTTCCGTCGGCGAAGCTGCGGATGTACACCTGATAGACGATCGCCGACTTCCACCATGCCGTTGGGTCGTCGATGTCCCGGTTGTAGCGGTCCACGGTCGTACTCGGGTTCGTCATAGCGTCTTTCCTTTTCGTCATAGCGTCTTTCCTTGAAGATCTCTCGCGTCGGGCAGATTCGCTGCCGACCACGAGTGGTGTCGATGAGGGCGGTAGTCGCTGGTCAGCGGATGCCCCGGATGCGAGGAACGGTGAAGGTGCCGCAGAGACTGACGACGGCTGTGACCACGAAGAAGAGCACATAGTTGTCGGTGCCGCCGAGAATGAATACCGCGACCGTCGGTGCCAGGACCTGTGGTAGAACAACGGCGATGTTCATGACGCCGAGGTCCTTGGCGGCGTCCGCCTTGTTGGGCAGCACCTCGGTCATCACGGCCATATCGACGGCGAAGAAGATGCCGCCACCGATACCTACCAGCACCTGCGACAACATGATCGTCCATAAGTCTGGGGCAGCGGCGAGTACTACCAGGCCGACGAACTGCACCAGGCTGGAGGCGATGAGGAAGGGCTTTCGGGCTGCGATCCTGTCGGAGAGCCAACCGCCGACGAGGGCGGCGCCGGCCATCACCACGTAGCTGACCATGATGAGCAGCGTGACCTGGCTGACTGCGTCGTCCTCCGAAAGACCGAAATCAGCTGTCAGGTAGTAGAAGAGGTAGGCAGGAGGAGCCATCGCACCGAAACTGACCAGAAAGCGACAGATCCAGGCCCAGCCGAAGTCTCGGTGTTCGACCGGGTTCGTCCACAGACTGCCTATGAACTCTTTGATCGAGAACCGGTCGCGCTGTTCGCTGACTTGTCTGTCGGGTAGCGATATTGCAAAGAACGCCACCGCAGCAACGGCGAACAGCGCGGGGAGTAGGAATTTCAGCTGAGCACCCGGCATGAGCGTGGCAATCGGAATGCAGACGATAGCCGGTGCGGTCTGGGCGAATCCGATCGCTCCCGACACCTTCCCGAGCTGATTCGACGGCACCAAGTCTGCGACGGTGGCTTGCATGCTGGAAAGGCATGCGTTGTAAGCGCACTGAGTGATGACCCAACCGATGAGGATGATCGGGATCGTCTGCGCGAAGGCGATGAGTGTGAGACCGATGAGCCCTGCGACCACGCCCCCGACCATCCAGGGACGCCTGCGGCCGAAACGGGATCTCGTGCGGTCGGACAGCCGTCCGAACAGTGGGTTGGCGAACAGCGCGAACAACGCACCGGTGGCGAGCACGATGCTCAGGCTCCCGGCCTCGTTGTCAGGGTCGACCTGCGCGATGCGGAGCGCCAGCGTGACCAGAATGGGGGTGTACAAGGCACCGACGACACCGAACTGCGCGGTGGCGATCTTGGTGATGAATCCGCGGGGAGCCTTCGGTTGTGGAATATCGAAGGTCCGCCCCTCACCGCCTTCGGTAATTTCAGCATTCACCACGTTGTCCATCCTCGTCCTGTTGTTGGACTGTCTGTTCGTTAGGGTTTTCTCTCACTTACACGTGTCAGTAACACGTGTAAGTGAGAACATAGAGCATAGGATTCGTTGCTGACAACAGGAACACAAGGAATTAACATGACGTCCAACGGACGCAAGGCCAGAGTGACCAGCACTGATGTGGCACGGGAGGCCGGTGTCTCTCGATCCACCGTGAGCTACGTCCTCAACGACACTCCTCACCAGGTCATTCCGGACGCCACTCGACAACGCGTACTGGAGGCAGCAGCACTACTCGCGTACGCCCCCTCAGCGGCAGCCCGAGCATTGCGCAGCGGTCGATCGAACCTCGTCTTGTGCTTGCTGCCAGATCTGCCGGTCGGTGACACCCTCGGCCGTTACCTGAAAGATCTCTCCATCGCTTTTGCAGGGCACGACCTCACGTTCCTCGTGCACCCGCGTATGCACGGCACCCAGCCGATTGCTGACGTGTGGAAGGCAATCTCACCTGCGGCGGTGGTGTCGCTGGAGGAGATCACCGACGAGGACGCCGCCACGATGCGCGCGGCCGGTATCGAGGTGGCGGTGCTGTCCTGGTCCACTGCTCGGCTTCGATCCAGGGAATTGACGATGCCCGAAGCGCCGATCGGCCGGCTACAAGCGGAGTATCTGGCCAGCTCCCATCGTCGCATCGGATACGCACTCCCTGACGACGACCGACTTCGACTCGTTGCCGAGGCGCGTCTGGCAGGTGTTCGTGAAGTCTGCGCAGGCAGGGGCGTCCCAGAGCCGCTGGTGAGGACAGTTCCCATGGATGCCGACGCCGCGGCCGAGACGATCCGCAGTTGGCGTTCTGCGACTCCGCCGGTGACAGGTGTGTGCGCATACAACGACGACACCGCGCTCGCCATTCTCGCGGGACTGAGCGTGCTGGGCCTCCGTGCCCCGCAAGACCTCGCTGTCATCGGCGCAGACGACATTCCGGCGGCGGCTCTCACCGTTCCGCCGCTCACCACCGTCGCGACCGACCTTTCCTCGGAGGCGCGAAAAGTTGCCGACGCCGTGGCCCGAGCGTTGGCCGGTGAGTCTGTGCCCCGTGTTCTGGAACCGACGACTGCCGAAATCGTCGTGCGCGAATCCGCCTGATTGTCGGACGCTCTCGGGCCGGACTGCGTGCCCGTTCCTCAGGATCGGACGCCTGCACTGTCCTGGTGTCGGGCACCGGAATCGATGCTGTCGAGGCCGGTGATGCGTGCCGCGATGTTCTCGCCGACGTCACGTACTTCCGCGGCGAGCACGTCACGGCCCCTGGTGTCCGACTCGTGGACGAGGATGGCCGCTCCCAGTGTGGCGCCGCAGTATTCGACGATTCCACGTTCGATTCGGTGGCGTCGAGTTGCCAGCACGCGTTCGGGGACGGGTAGACGAACCGTCGCCATGCCGATCGGGGCTTCTTCTTCGGCTCGACACGAGCTAAGCCAGCCTCGCGGAAGATCCGTGCCAGCGACGCCGTCGAGGGCACCTTGACCTCGTCGGTGAGCTTCGACGGGCTCGTCGTTGGCCGCCGGGACCGGGGCTCGAGCACCGCGGCCGGCCCCTCTACCTGGGCACGTTTGCGCACTTCGTAGAACGAACTTGCGGGAGATGCCGTGCTCAGCACGGAACGTTGTCACCGCCCCGCGTGGCGCATCATCGGGCCACTGCGAGATCGCGAGCCGGACACGAGGATCGATGGGTTCAGGGGCAGCCATCGCCAAACCCTCAGGCCCGAAGTGTCACCACCAAGACCACCTGAAGTGTCACCGATGTCCTGATGCAGAACTGTCACCGATGTCTTGGGAGATGACATGGACACGAACCTGCGCAGCCGCGATACACGGCAGCACACACGAGAGCGCAGACCCCTACCATCGTCCCAGCTCAGCGAAGTCCCCGCGACCGTGCTTCGCACCCGCTCTCAGTGATCAGCGAGCTCGACGGCCTCAGCGGCCCCTCCTCCTGCCTAGCCGAAACAGACGCCGTGCGATATCCGCGGAACCGCCACCCAGGGGTACTTTCCCGCCCCCTGCCGGGTCACCGATCACCCCCTCGGGGTGTTATCGAACGGCGGCTTCCGGCGAAAACTAGTGGTCGTCCGAGAACACCCCCGAACTTCAGGAGCCACAGAATGTCCTCGATCACAACACGCACCGCAGCCGCAGCAGCCGTCGGCGTCGCCCTCGGCTTCGGTGCCGTGCTGGCCCAGGGTGCCACCGCCGCCGCAGCAGCACCCGCGGATGGCGCCGCCCCGCAGGTCCCGTACACCGTCCAGGTGCGCGACCGCATCGGGTGCGCCAACGCGTGGCCCATGGTCGCCTGCGATGCCCCCGACGAGGACGTACCCGAGCAGGTCGAACTCTACGAACCGGGCACCACACTCACCGAGCCGGGGGGCGTCGACCTCTTCGGGTCCTCCAGCGCCCCCTACCACGCCGCGAACTACCCCCTCGAACCCGACGACGGCGTGATCTCCCACCCCCTCGACCCCGACATGCCCTGGATGTGACCACCACACCGGTGACGCGACGCCGAGAGTTTCCGCCGCCGTCACAAGGTGCCCCTCGATCCCCTACCGGCCGGACACTGGTAGCCCGCCGGGCCGTCCGTCCACGGTGTCGGCGTTCTTCCCACACAGCGACCCGCATGGACACCGCACAACGGTGTCCATGCGGGTCGCTGGCGGTGTTCAGCGCGTTTCGAGTTCTGCTTCGCGGGCGAGGACGGGTGCGCCGGAGGTGTGCCGATGCGCGAAATACAGGGCCAGACCGGTGAACACAAGTCCGCCGACCATGTTGCCGAGCACGGTGGGAATCTCGTTCGAGATCAGGTAGTCCAGGACTGTGAAGTCGACACCAAGCAGCAGACCGGACGGAAACAGGAACATATTGACGACGGAATGTTCGAACGCCATCGCGAAGAACAGCATGACGGGCATCCACATCGCGATCACCTTGCCGGGGACGTCGGTTGCCATCATCGCCCCGACGATCCCGGTCGAGACCATCCAGTTGCACAGCACACCGCGGACGAAGAGGGTCAGCATGCCGGCGGCACCGTATTCGGCGTATCCGTGGGTGCGTGACTCGCCGATATGGCCGATGGCCTCACCGATCTGGTTGGGGTCGGCCGCGAATCCGTAGGTGAAGACGATCGCCATCATTACCGCGACGGTGATCGCGCCGAGGAAGTTGCCGAGAAACACCAGGCCCCAGTTCCGCAGCACCCCGAGCCCGGTGACTCCCGGGCGTTTGTCGAGCCAGGCCAGCGGGGCGAGGACGAAGACTCCGGCGAGTAGGTCGTAGCCGAGCAGGTACAGCATGGCGAACCCGACCGGGAAGAGCAGCGCCCCGATCAACGGCTGGCCGGTCTGCACGCCGACGATGACCGCGAATACCGCGCCGAGGGAGAGAATCGCACCACCCATGTAAGCGCGAATCACAGTGTCGCGTGCGGTCATCAGCACCTTGGACGCACCGGCGTCGATCATTGCCGTGACCAGGTCGGGCGGCAGATCGCTCCACCGGCACGCAATCGTTCGATCGTGTATGCGTCGCTGAAGGCGACGAGGTGCTCGAAGGCGGGAGAGCCATTGGCTACGGTGAGCCCGGTGACCTTGAACTGTCACGAAGTTCGGCAAATGCATAGGCGCCCCGAACTATTCGTCCGGGGCGCCGTCACCCATTTGCGCCTCTGGCAGGCCAACTACTGGCGACCGATGCTCTGATACGCTTCGGGCTTCTTGGCTCGGCAGTAGAGCGCGACGCCGACACCCGCCACCGCGATCAATGCGACAAGCGCGATAAGCAGGTTCCCCCGTGTCTCCGAGCCAACCAACAGACCCATGTTCTTGGTCGCGAGGTATACCGATACGAATAGTCCGACGACCGCCAGACCCGGCGCGACGACCCGCGTGCCGAAACCCATTCCATGGGCCCTGTGTCGGTTGAGATAGACGATGATCGCGACCGAGGTAACGAAAAGCAGGATGAGGATGGCGTACCCGGCCACTCCGATGAGTGTCGAGTACAGCGTCGCCGGATCGGCCGAGACCAAGGCCAGAATAGCGATCGCCGAGATCGTCGCCACGCTGACCACAATTGACGCCACATGCGGCGAGCCGTGACGTGCATGGACCTTGCCCAAGTGATGCGGAATGACGCTGTCAACCCCGAGGTTGTACAGGTACCGCGAGATGATGTTGTGGCAGGCCAGCGTCGATGCGAAAATGCTCGTGCACAGCAGGATCGTCACGGCATCGACGGCGACGGCGCCCATGTATGTCGAGACGTTCGCGGTGGTTGCGCCGAAGGGGTCGGCGCCTGCGGCCTCGACGACCTTGTCCACACCAAACCCGTTGGAAGCGCCGAACCCATTGATAAACATCCAGGTCGAGATCGCGAACATCGTGACGATCACGACGATTGTCAGGTAGGTGGCACGAGGGATGGTCCGATCAGGATCCTTGACCTCCTCGCGGAACACCGCGGTCGCCTCGAAGCCGCCGAAACACAGCATGACGAACAGCAACGCCAGGCCGATCGACGATGCGCCCCATTCGGACGGCGTGAACACGTAGTAATCGAAGTTACTCGGCCCGACGTTGGCACCCACGAACAAGTTGAGCAACAAGATGATGCCGAGCTCGCCGGCCAGAAGGACGCCAAGCACCTTGGACGAGAGTTCGATGCTGAAGTATCCCAGCACGGCGAGCAACCCCGCGTAGATCAGAGCCGCGACCCACCAGTCCATCTGCGGTCCATACAGCGTGTCGTGAACCAGGCTCGGCAGGCTCAGCCCGGCGTAGGCCAGGGACCCCAGGAGCGTCACATAGTACGAGAAGAGCGCGATGAACGACGCGGCTACGCCGGCCGGCCGGCCCAATCCTGCCGTCGCATAGGAGTAGAACGCGCCCGGGTTTTTCATGTGGCGGCCCATCGCGAGGAATCCAACCGCAAACAGCGTCAGCAGAATTCCGCCCATCACGAACAGTGCAGGACTGCCCAGGCCGCCAGAGAAGATAATGACGGGGACGAACCCCATGACGACGGACAGGGGGCCGTTGTAGGCCAGAACGGCGAAGAGCACGCCGCCCGTCCCCAGCGACCCTTTCAGGCTTCCGTCTTCGTCAGCCCCGTCAGTGGGGACCTCTGTCTTTTCGAACTCTGATGCGGTCATGCGGTCTCCTTGGTGTACAGGTTCGCGACGCATGGCGTCGAGTCGTTGATCTCTTGGTTAATGAGCAGATCGTGGAGTTTGTTTTGAGCGACTCCGGGCTCAGACGTTTAGTCCGTCCACCGCTCGACACGCACCCGGTCAAGCGGGGCGTCGCAAACGATCAATCGAAGGATCTGTCGAGCAGGGGTCCCATGGCGGCCACCGACTGCCCTCCGCGGCCGGCCGCCCTTGCGTGTTCGAGGTCAGCCAGGAACGGTGCTGCATGAAGCTGCCTGCTGGTAGAGATCTCCTTCATAGCTTCTGCGGCCATGGCGACGGTCTCCCAGTGCACGTCGATGTGGGCCTGGTCAGTCGAGCAGTCGCCCGATTCCATCGCGTCGACGACGTGACCGATTTGGAGCTTGACGATGTCGGTGATCTCCAGACCCGCCCGTCGGACGTCCTCGAGCCCGACGCCATTCCTCCTGGCGTACTCGGCCGCCTCGACGAATGAGCCCAGGGCGACGTGGTAGTAGCTGACTATCACGCCCATGAACAGGGCCGCGGGCGTCTTCACGTCCTCCCCCATCCAGACCGAGGTGCCGCCGAGCGCAGACAACAGCTCGCGAGTCTGCTCCCACACGTGCTCAGGGCCGGAGTAAAGGATGCCCGAGTCGGGGTCGCCGACATATTCGGGGTAGAGGGGGATGAACCCGTCGAGATAGCTCGCACCGTGCCCGATGATGACCTCGCCGAGCGCGACAGCGTCGTCCGGCGTGCTGCTGTTCAGGTTGACAACGGTCCGCCCGGCAAGTGCTGCGCGAAATACCGGGTCTGTCAACCACTCCCGGACGACCCCGTTGTCGGATACGCAGATTACCGAGACCGGACTCGCCAGCACGGCCGCAGCCGGCGATGCGACGATTTCGAGTGTGAGCCCCTCGAGCGCTCGAGCACTGCGGTTCCAGCCAGCCACGGCGTGGCCGGCTCGTCCGAAGGCGCGAGCGAGAGCGCTTCCCATATTTCCAAGCCCGAGTACGGTGACATCGGTAGTCACGGCTTCGCCTTTCACTTGGTGCGGCAATCTCCATCACGATGGATGACCATCGCCTTGTGCACTTTGGGGTCTTCCCGGAGCGCGTACGGACCCAAGTCGATGCGCGCTCCGGCCGCCCCCGACGTGTGCAGATCCGTTCAGTAGACCGTGGCCAACCTGCGTAGCGCGTCATCAGTGGAGACGCGGCGATACGTCTGCTCGGTGAATGCACTCTTCCCGTCGATCACCTGGTGCTCGGCGGCGACGCGCGCGCGGATCTCGTCGGGCACCTCGAACTGCCTCGTACGCGCCGTGTCGGCCCACCTGCTCGCGTCCTCCGGCACACTGTGTCCGAGCTTCGCGAGATACTCCGGCTGCCGGTAATACGCCTCAGTCCCTGGGATGGTGTCCGGCATCGTGAGGATCCACGCAGCATTCGACTCCAGCTGCGCGTCGTGGCCGCGCAAGACCACGTCCGGATTGGCGACCTTGCCGGACGGGCTGTACTCGAAGCACGAGATCAGCCGGTCCCGGGCGCTGGCCCGATCCGTCCAGGTCGTCGGTGCTACAGCCTCGAGAATCGCATCGTCACCCAATGCGCCCTCGGGCACGACCAGCCGGGTGATCGCCCGGTCATTGATCGCCGCCAGGAGCGCGTACGGGTCGTTCGGCGGGAGGAACACTTCCTTGCGGATGGGGAAGACATCCATCGCGCTGTGGTCGCCGAACTTGCCGCCAGCGTGAAACAGGAATGTCTCGGCATATGCGGGCGCCGTGGTACGACGCTCCGGTTTGGCCTCGAAGAAGCTGACGATGCCTGCTTGGATGATCAGGCTGGCCCCTAACCCTGCGTATTCCTCCGCGAGCACGACGGCGAGCCGGTCGTGCACACCCCAGTCCGGGAAGAGGTCGAGCAGGCCTGCTGGTTTACCGTCGAGCTCGACGTCGAATCCGTTCGGGTCGATCTGTGCTGTGTGCATCGTGCTCGCCTCTAGACCGTGGCCGCGGCCGCGGCGACGGTGACGCCGGGCATCGTCGTGATGTCAGGAGCGTGCGGTGTGCGTCTCGAGCTGATCCATGCTTCGGCCTTGGCCGTGATCGAGTCGCTCTCGAGCGCCTCCATCTCCATCATGTACTGGGCCCGACCGAGGGCGACCAGCACCTCTGGGTCCTCGGTCGCGAGGCCCTCGAGCGCCATCGCGTACTGGAGCTCCTCGTCTGATGGACGCTCCCACCCAATGAGCTCGGCACCCTCGTAGAGGCAGTCAGCGCCGGCAGCCATCTCGAACGCGAGGTTCGTCCAGTCGCGCAGACGTTCGTGGAACTCGGCCGGGAATTCTGGTGCGCGGCCGTCGATCTCAGCGAGCGCGCTGCGCAGCGTTAGCGCGGCGTTCGCCGCCGACGTCATGCCCTGCCCGTAGATCGGGTTGAACGATCCCAACGCGTCGCCGACGGCGACGAAGCCACCCGGGCGGCTCTCCAAGTCCTCCCAGACTCGTTTGCGGTTGCCCGGCATCCGGTAGGTGTTGATCTCACCGACCGGCTCGCACTGGCGAGCGATTTCCCCGATCAGCGGGGACGGGGCGCCGTCGATGTATTCGAGGAGCGCGTCACGGTCACCGGGCGGGTAGTCACCCACCATCCCTACCGCGGTCAGCATGAATGTGCCGTTGTCGGCCGCCAACAACACCGCGCCACGGTGGTGACCGGGGTAGGGGATTACGTTCAGGCCCATCACCCCCTCGGGCAGGAGGCCCTCCGGGACACTCAC
Source organism: Rhodococcus sp. NPDC059968 (assembly GCF_042738615.1). NCBI lineage: Bacteria > Bacillati > Actinomycetota > Actinomycetes > Mycobacteriales > Nocardiaceae > Rhodococcus > Rhodococcus sp. NPDC059968. The sequence continues at coordinate 5,213 of NZ_JBHWUE010000142.1, read as the reverse complement.
GACCTGGCTCGCGTAGCCCATGTTGACGCGTACCTCGCGGTCGACCGGGGGTGCATAGCCGAGCTTCTCGAACCACTTGGGAGCTTGCGACGCGCGGCCGCTCGCATCCACAACCAAGTCGGCGTGCTCCGTCTCGCCCGAGGCGAGCTCGACACCCCTTACCACTGTCGCGTCATCGTTCGAGGCCAGGCCCTTGACCGTGCCAACCCGGACCTCGGTGTTCGGCAGCGACAGCAGGTGACGGCGGATCACCCACTCGAACAGAGGACGCCGGAAACCGATTGTCTTGACTGGACTCTCAGTGCGGACGCGCCACCCCTCACTCGTCAAATAGGGAACGGCCTCCAACTCGTCCCACTCCGGGCACCCCTCCGCCTTGAGCTTGGAGCCGAAGTCGGGGATCAGCTGCTCGATCATCGCCAGACCGGCCGGGAGACAGACGTGAATCTGTTTGCCCTGGGGGGCACCGTTGTGCCCGATAGGAGCATCGGGCAGCTCATCGCGCTCGACGATCACCACCTTCTTGCACGACTCGGCCAGGGCAATGGCTGCGAGAAGGCCAGCAACACTGCCGCCGATGACAACTGCGCGTTCGATACTCATTCCTTATTGCCTTTCTTGGGGACACACGGAAGGTGGGTGCAACACGTCTTGCGTGAGATCTGTTCAGGCATCGAGCACAAGACGAGGGCTGAGGGCGCGCGAGCAACAAACGATGATCGAGTCGCCCGCGTCCTGCTCGGCTTCAGACAGGACGGAGTCGCGATGATCCGGCATGCCCTCTAGGACGGGGACCAGGCAGGTGGCACATGTGCCTTCCCTGCAGGACATTTCGAGGTTCACACCGCGTTCCTCCGCGGCATCCAAGATTGTCTCGTCCGCTCGAACGGTGAAGGTCAGCCCGGAACGACGGAACTCGACCTCGAACTCCTCGCGTGGGCCGTCATCCACACCGTCCTTCGGCGCGAAGCGCTCGATGTGCAGTGCGCCCGCCGGCCATGAGGCACATCGGTTTTCGACCGCCTCGATGAGCGGTCCCGGACCGCAGCAGTAGATGGCGACCCTGACTTGCGGAACAGCGAGCCAGCGGTCCAGGTCGATCAGGCCGTACTCGTCCGCCGGCCAGAACGTGACACGATTGTCGTAAGCGGCGAGCCGTTCGACGAAGGCCATCGAGCCGAGGGTGCGACCTCCGTACACCAACTCCCATGGCGTCCCGCGGCTCTCGATCTCCTCGATCATCGGGAGCAGGGGTGTGATCCCGATACCGCCAGCGATCAGAAGATAGCGCTCGGCATCCACGAGGGGAAAATGATTGCGCGGACCGCGAACCGTCAGCGTGTCGCCTACGTGGACGGCGGTGTGCAGAAACTCGGATCCGCCTCGGCCCTGGCGTTCGCGCAGGACTGCGACCTGCCACGATCCGGATTCCGAGGTCGCTCCGCACAGTGAGTACTGACGCTCCAACCCCGGCTCGAGAACGAGGTCGAGATGGGCGCCCGGTTCGAAAGCAGGCATGTCTTCGCCGTGCTCGCGAGCCAGCGTCACGAGCAGGACGTCCTCAGATGCCTGGTCCATAGCGGTGACCACGGCGTCGAACGCCTCGACCCCGGGGCGCGTGACCGGCCGTGTTGCTGACTGCACAGGGGGTCGTGTTCGCCTCACGAACATCTGGCCAACCTTCTTTCCAATTGCATCGGGATCCGACTCTTGCACTGGTTCGATAAGTTCCACATGCAGTCGGTCGATCGACTGTGAAGTGACGCAGACCACTATGACTACGTCTTTCTGACGAAGTCAAGCGGATTTACAAAATCGCAACAGCAAGCGTTGACTCGAAACAATCAACGCTCCCAAGATTTCTCGCTTGAACCCATCCCATGCTTGACGCTCTCGACTAGCCGATCTACAGTCTTGGCAGTCAAATGACCCAGTCATTCGACCGTGACGTAACCCGGCGAAGAAATGGATGATCAACATGAGCGGCGGACTCACGACACTCCCGTGCACCACCACCATCGACGAGGCTGTCGAGGTCATCTTCCGCGATGGCGGGGTGATCATCGAAGACCTCTACAGCAAAGAAACAATCAGCGGACTGCGCGAGGATCTCGAACCAGTCCTGCAGAATGTCCGTGCGGGCGATGACGAAGTCTTCGCCGGGACTCAGACCCGTCGTGCCGGCTCGCTCTTCGCGCGGTCTCCTCACATGGTTGACGTGGCGCTCAGCCCGCTGTACCTCGGGATTTCAAGGGCGATCTTGCAGAAGCCCATCGGTGTCTACTTCGGTGAGGACAACACGCCGATCACCCCTGACATCCAGATCGGGATGACGCAGGCGATCCAGATCGCACCGGGGCAGGGTGCACAGCCGATCCACCGGGACGACACGGTTTTCCTCTGGCGTCATCCCTCGTTCGGTCGCGAGGCACGCGTACAGATCATGGTCGCCGTCAGTGACTTCACAAAGGAGAACGGGGGAACACTCGTGATTCCCGGCAGCCATCTCTGGGACGACAATCGCAAACCCACCATCACCGAGGCGGTGTCGACCGAGATGAAGGCCGGTTCCGGGTGCATCTTCATCGGCTCGACGTATCACGGTGGTGGCAACAACTCCTCAGACGATTTGCGCACCGGCGTAACAATGTCTTTCGACCTGTCCACGCTTCGCCAGGAGGAGAACCAGTACCTTTCGATTCCCCTGGGGACCGTAAAAGGCTTCCCCGCCGAGTTGCAACGACTGCTCGGCTGGTCAGCGGGCGAGAACTTTATGGGGTGGATCGAGATGGAGGGCCAGATGGTCGACCCGCACGGCCTGCTCGAGCGTGACGATTACCCTTCAGCTCTCGGCGGACTGCCGACAACCTGACCGAAGGCGAACACAAGAGAGCCTCACACTTACGCTGAGGTCAACGCGAGGCAGTCACCTGACAGCTTGCCGTGTGGCGACACTACAATCTCACCGTATCCGAGTCGAGGACGACCGCGACATCTCACGCCGCCGCGGTTGGGACCTTCTGCCGCCGCAGTCCGGCATTCGAAACACCTGCACCATCAGTTCGGGCGTTGCGATGACTTGGACCGCCACCGGAAAGCTCGTGAGAGAGAAACGTCCGACACGTGTGCTTGATTCACTTACAGGGCGACTCACCAGTCGGTCGATCTTCGGCTGTATTGTTGAGTAAGTGTTGACTAAGACGGTTGATCAGGAGAGGTGAGATGGCGCGAATCCCCGCTGAGCAGCGTCGGCAGGACTTTATTGAGGCCACAGTCGATGTCATCGGAACTCACGGAGTCAGTGGCGCCACTACCCGTCGTATCGCTACCGCGGCTGATGCTCCTCTGGCGACGTTGCATTACTGCTTCCGTACGAAGGAGGAGCTGTTCATCGCAGTCTTCCAGAAGCAGAATGAAGGTATGGCCGAGCGGTTGGAGGTCGAGGAGGGTGCCGGGCTCGGGAAGGCCGCGGTTGACATCCTGATTACCGCGGCAGACTGGTATATGGAGAATCCCCGTTACGCCCGTGCGCAGTTCGATTTGTTTCTCTGGGCTACGCGACAAGTACACGAACACGCGCGGCTTGCGGCCGAAATCATCGAGCTGTTCCTGAAGCAGTTCGTCGAGGCGTTCGAGCGAGCGGCCGATGAGGGAGACGACCTTGCTCTGGTGCTGCCACTTGCGAACTTCTTGATCTCGACGCTTGACGGGCTCGTCCTTGGCTGGTGTGCATTCCAGGACCTTGTACGATTTAAGACCGAACTCAGGTTCGCCAGCGAAGCCATCGAACTCCTGGTCGCAAGCCATCGCTCTTCCGGTGACTGAGGACGCTTTGCCGTACGAATGCGTTGGTATTTCTCAGATGCACATGTGGCGGCCCGAATGGTGAGCGAGGGCCGCCGCCAACGAGTTTCGCCGCATTGTGAATAGCAAAAGAGTCACTGGTTCATCGGCCACTGTCGAGATGATAAGCACGGTTGATAACCCCGTTTGGGCGGCTCTGCCTGCTACCGGACTGGCCGATCGGCACCACCGTCATCAATCTTCTACAGGAGATGACTGCCGCGTTCGCCGACTACGGCCTCAACTTTGTGATGCACTCGTGGTCCTCCAGCACCCGTCCGATCGCGTCGGTTCCCCGAACGCATCCTCGAGCCGGGATGCCGCTAGCGCCAACAATTCCGGGACGGCTCGAAGATACCAATACGGCGATTTCGGATCGACGTGTCCAAGCCAAGTCGAGAGCACCGCAAGCCGGGATTGGACGTCGTCGCCGTCGCGGTAGAGGTCCGACAATGTGGCGATCGCGAAGGAATGTCGCAGGTCGTGATTGTGCCGACGTCCTATCTGGGGTTAGGTGACCACCGTCCGCAATGAATGGTGAGAGTTCTGTGCGACGGTCGGCGTGTCTGTCGCGGACGTTCTATCTGGGGTGGATACGCTACGGATGTGACGACGATCACAGGAACGGTCGGGGCGGGTTGTCGGGTGCAGCGGCTGATCCTGCCCGAGGGCGGGGGCCGCACCTGGACGGTGCTCGGCTCGGATCATCGCCCGGTGGTCCCGGCGGAGGAGTACCTGGAATATCTTCGGGCCCAGCAGGTGTCGCCGAACACGGTGAAGTCCTACGCGCGGGCGTTGGCGTTGTGGTGGCAGTTCCTGGAGCTGTTCGGGCTGGTCTGGGATGCGGTGACGTTGGAGAACTTCGGTGCGTTCCTGACGTGGTTGCGCACCGGGGACGAGCCGGGGGTGGTGTCGATCGAGCGCCGTGGTGCCCGATTCGCCGAGTCGACGATCTCCGCACGGCTGGGTGCGGTGCTGTCCTGCTACGACTATCACGTGCTCAACGGCGTGGACGTCGGCCGGGACCTGCATCGGATCACCCATCGGGGAGGCGGCCGGTACAAGCCGCTGCTCGAGCACGTCGCGCGGCGCAAGGGGCGTCGCCAGGCGGTGATCCGGGTGCGCCGGCCGGGCCGGGCGGCGCCACCGATCTTGACGCCCGAGCAGATCGAGCGGATCTGTGAGGCATGCGCGAGTTGGGATCCCGACACGCGGGAGTGGCGTGGGTCGGTGCGCAACCGACTGCTCTGGATGTTGTTGGCGGAGACGGGCATGTTCTCCGGGGGTCAGCCCCGTGTGGCAGCGTGATTCTCTGAGTTTGTGCAGCTCAGAGGCTGATGGGGAGATGTTATCCGCTGCAACAGGTGTGG
>NZ_JBHWUE010000141.1:0-19920 GCF_042738615.1 Rhodococcus sp. NPDC059968 | reverse complement strand
TCGACGAGGTCGCCACCGAACTCAACGACCGTCCGAGGCTATGCCTGAATGACCTCACTCCGAACCAGGCTGTGCGACGATGGTGGCCCCTGCACACGATTACCCGATGATTCGCCACGACTAGTGGAATCCGCCGACCTTCGCGCCACACGTGCTGCTACTACGCGGCGGGACCACAGGGCCACCTGGTGGACGGGGTGCTCTCGCACCACCGTGGACGCATCGAACGAGGAAACCTCGGGTCGGCGGCTGTCGTGGCTGCTTGAGCAGCTCGCGGACGTGCAGGAGATGTGCAGGTCGAAGTGCTGTTTCCGTGCACGGGGTCGTCGAGGCGTGCCGCAACCATCGGGCGCGGGAGCAGTTCTAAACGGGCGTACCAGCTAGTTTCCATTCGATGCTGCGTCTGTGTGCATGGCGGGAGAATCTCCGGTGTGGGCCGATGATCCGCATTTGGCACCTGCCTTCGAATGCGGTGCATTTCGCGCAGTCGCCGTATCAAGAGGTCGACCGACGGAATGAGCGTCACGGAGTAGAACACCGCACCATCAAGAGAATCCTCGGTCACGCAGGACAAGACTCCGAAGGACGAAAAAGCCAGCAGGCCGCACGCGAAACTCGCCGCCCGATACTTGAACGCCATCGTTCATCCGTCCTTCGATGCTCACTCAGTGAGGAGCGAAACAAACCCAGCGTGCCGTGAGAGTGCAAAGCCTCGCCCAGACCGGCGACGCGAATCGTGATCAGACTGGCGGAGCCGTGCTCCCCGGTGCCAAGGAGCGTCCCCCAGTCAGTCACCGATTGCGAAACAGCCGGCCGGGGAGGCGAGAACAGATCACCACGCCCGCGGTGGTAGCACAAGGGATTTCGACGGGGTCGGAGGCACGAATGCATCACACCCGGCGAAAGTGCCCAGCAGTGGCGATGGCGCTGCCGCTGGTCATCGTGCTGGGCACGCTGTTCGGGTTGTGTTCATGGCGTCTTCGCAAGATCGGTGAAGGGCACGTCTCGCGGACGGTTTAATCTCGGCGCATGTATGCGCGAGCGAATCGTCGGGCGGTGTTGCTGGGGCTGCTCGGCGGTGGTGTGGCTGTTGCGCTGCAGAGCTACCTCGACCTCGCCGGCCCCGCGGTCTCTGAGGCGTCACCGATTCCCGGGGTCCCGGACGGGTTGATCCCCGACGGATGGCTTCCTGCCCCGCCCCCGCCGCCGGATACGGCCGCGATCGCGGCGAAATATGCGGGCGCCGTTCCGCACGAATGGGGTGTCGCCGTCCCCGGCACCGCCGCCAGGCTCGCGGTGCCGGAGCACCGGATCGCGCTGACCTTCGACGCATGCGGTGGACCTCAGGGCGATGGCGTCGATGCGGATCTGCTGGCGCTGCTCGAACGCGAGAGACTGCCGGCCACCCTCTTTGTGAACGGCCGCTGGATCGATGCGAACCCCGGGCTCACCGCGCAGCTGGCGGGCAACCCGCTGCTCGAGCTGGCGAACCACGGCACCCGGCACCTGCCGCTGTCGGTGACCGGGAAATCCGCGTACGGCATCGCGGGCACCACGTCGCCGGCCGAGGTGATCGACGAGGTGTGGGTGAACCACAGCCGACTGCTCGAGATCACGGGCCGGCCGCCGCGCTGGTTCCGCCCCGGTACGGCCTATTGCGACGAGGTCGCGGCGGCCATCGTCCGGGATCTCGGCGAGCAGGTGGTGGGATTCACGGTGAACGGCGATGCGGGGGCCACCCTGCCCGCAGCGAAGGTGCAGGCCGCGGTCACCTCGGCGGCGCCCGGTTCCGTGGTGATCATGCACGTCAATCGTCCGGCGGGTGCCACCGCGGAGGGTCTTGCTGCTGCTGTGCCGCAACTACGTTCGGCGGGCGTCGAATTCGTCACCCTCAGCGGTGCCGGTGCCCTGGCCTCCTGATCCGATCGAATTCTGGGCTTCGGCGCATAGCGGGGAACGGCCGCGGTCTGCTCACCAGGGTCGAGGTTCCTCCGCCGCTGTGGGACACGCGCGGCGCCGGCAGCGGTCACACCGCTGAAGGTCGCGGGTCGTCGGCGTCGAAAAGTCCGAGGGTGCGTGTGTCGCCGTGTTCGGTCGTCGGCTTCGCTGGCCGGCGTCGGCGAGTTCGTAGCGCATTTCTCCTCGCGCCTTGGTTTCCTGATCGGTCCATTCGGTGTTTGGATCGGGTTGTGGGAGGTCGTGTTGGCGTTCGTGTTGCATTGCGTTGTCGTGGGTGAGTACGGCGACGTGTGTTCGGGGAGGGTGTGGTGGCATCTGCGATGTGGGCGGGATGATGCCGCGTGTTGCGGTGGCCACCGATACAGTGGCGGACCACTTCGATTGAGTGGGTGAACCACTGGTGGTCGGGGAGTGCGCCATCCCTCGCTCGGTCCATGCGCATCGGGGTCGGTGACGGCCCCGGCACGTTGTGGTTCCCGCTGCGGCACCTGGTCGTTCGGTCACCGGATGCGGGGCGGGAGTGCGCCCTGAGGAACAACACGAGCAGGGTGGCCACCGTGCGCAGAACCATCACCACCATCGCGATCACGAAACTTTCTGTGACCGCAGGTATCGGACCCCATCAGCGCCAAGGGAATCCCAGGTTGCGTCCGCAGATTGGACGGCTGAACGAATAACCATCAGATGTACCGGCCGTTCCGGATGGTACGGGTGGGTCACTCTCCGATGTGGCCTCTCCGCGCCGCCGCGTCCAGCTGAGTCAGGGACCGCTGTGGGCCATGGTGCGGAGAAAGATACGGAAGCTGGTGGGTAGCCGGTGGTTGCCGGCCAGGTCGCGGACGAAGAAACTCCGGCTGGCGGTGCGTGTGAGCAGGCGTGTGATGGCGAGGCCAAGGGTTCCGTCGGCGGTGAGTTTAAGCAGGGCGGTACGTTCGGTGTCCTCGAGCTGCGCCCAGAGGCTGTTGTAGCCGATCTGCTGGGGATGGATGGTGGTGGCTGGAAGCCAGTAGGTGAAGGTGACGTGCCGGATCAGGGAGGTTCCGGTCGTCCCGGTGGTGCGTAGTTCGAGGTTCGTCCAACCGCGGGTGCCCCGTTCAGTGAGTTCGGTGGCTGCGATGCCGAGCAGGTCGTGTGGTGGGCATGCGGTGGGCAGGTCGAGGACCAGTCGGCACATTCCCATGGGCCCACGATAGGTGCCGGAGGTCGTTCTGGCCGGCGAGACCGGTCGCGTCCGGTGCCGTAGCGTCCGATGGGTGGTGTGGGGGTCGGTGAAAATGTTGTTCGACGCGGCGAAAGGGAAGGGAGAGGGAGGGTGAGTGTGGTCAGGGTCGTGCTGGTGTCGGCGGGGGTGGGCTGTGTGGTGTTGGGTGGTGTGTCCGGTGTCGCATTCGGAGTCGGGCTCGGTGCCATGACGGCGGCGGCGACGGTCGTGGTTGCGGTGACCACTTCCGGATTCCTCACAGCGGGTGTGGTGTTGGTTGCTCATATGCACTCTCATCGACCGGAGCCGCCGCCGGTAGGTCCGGTGAGCGGCGTCGTCTCCGGCGTTCCCCCCGATCAGACGAAGTAGACTCGGCGAGCGGGGCACCGATCCTGGTGGTCGTGGTCTTCCGGCCGGCGGGTGCCTCCCGAGATCAGTACAGGCTCGACCACTATCAGGTGCGCGGCCCGGCCTGGTGTCGGCGCAACACCGACATCAATGGGCGCGGACACCCTTCCTGACAATCCTGCGCAGGAACGCTCAAAACGGGATGTCAGCCGAAGTGGCATTGCTAATTCGTCTGACGCTCAGGGTGATCCGATGATTGTTCAACCGCGTCTCCCCTCCGGTGCGATACCCCCTCGTCCACGTCTTGACCTCTGTCTCTGAGCAGGATCGTCGAGACCACGATAAACGAGGTGTTTCGAGCTCCGCCCGGAAGTGGAACCCCGCCCTCCCGCGGCGCGGGTAGGCGGGGGTTCCCATCGACGGTCCCGAGTCGGGTTCAGTCGGACCGTCGAAGCGTGGGAGACCTCGCCAGCCGCTGGGGGTTTGGCTGACGAGGTCCCGGCGGCACGAGCCCGCGTTGCCGCCAGACGGCGCGCCAGTGCGCGCGGCAATCATATGGCGACCCACCGGGCCGATCCGCAAGGTGTGATGGGGGCAACACTAAGTATTTTCAGGCCGCCCACAGCACCGTGGGGAACTCACCCTCATGGTTCGGCACTTCTGCCACGAGGTGCCCGGCAGGGTCACGCCGATCGCCGACACCAGCCCGGCGTGGGCGACAGAGGTCACCAACCTGACCCGCTCGAACCGGGGGCGACACGGGAGCGGAAGTCCGCTTGCTCCGTGTCGCATCTGATTTCCGTCGGCGCCGATCTGCGTAAAACGTTGGCGCGGAGCGAGAGTACACGAATAGCGGATCGACACCGCCGCCACCGCACGATCAGCGGGCCGGAACGGGATCGCTCTCGCGGGCCCGGTTCACCAGCTCTGCGACACGTCGGGAGAGTTGTTCGATCTGCTCGATCACGTCCGCGGACAGCGCCTCGCGTTCGCAACGACTCAGCGTCGGCCCGGCAGTGTCGGTGGCCATGATCAACAGCTCGAGGTTGGTGCGCAGCGCGGTCAGCGGGGTAAGTAGCTCGCGGCCGGCGTCGACGATCAAAGCACGCTGATGGTCCCGCGAGTGGGTCAACGCCTCGAGCATTACGTTGAAACTACGGGCGAACTGGGCGAGTTCGTCGTCACCGTGCACGGGAATCGGCTCGAGCTCCTGGGTGCGGGCGATTCGTTCGGTGGCGAGCATGAGCCGGCGCACCGGCCGCAACCCAGTGTTGATCGCGGCCGAAGCCGCCAACACGGACAGGACGATGATCAGGGCGCCCAGCGAGATCAGCGCGAGCAGAAGCTTGCTCAGCATTTGCTTGATCGGTTGCAGGGACTCGGCGACCACCAGGGTCTCCCCGCTTGGCAATTTCCGTGCAAGCACCTGATAGCCCGCGAGTTCCCGGCTGGTGCCGGATGCGCGGCCCTGCGCCACTGCCATCTCGGGTCCGGTTCGCAATGCGTCCCGGTCGTCGAAGGGGGCGTCGTGGGTGCCCACTGTGATCACCTCTCCGGTCTGGGTGATCAACGCGACCTTGAGCGTTTGTGAACCCCCGAGCCCGAAGTACGCCGGTGGCGCTCCCGAGGCCGCGCTGGCGGCGAGTACATCGACCTTAGCGCTGAGCCGGTCGTTGACCTGTGCGCGCAGGGACTGCTCGGTCACGAAGTAGATCGCCACGACGGACACGAAGACCGCGGCCGCGGCCAGCGACGCGGTCAGGAGATTCACCCGGGCCCGCAGGGACAGACCGCTCCTCCGTATTCCCACGATCATCGGGAAGCGTCTCCGGTACGTGCAGGTTCGGCCGGATGCGACTGGCGGTCCAACATCGGCCGAGTATGCCGCAGCGGCCTGAGATGCCCCTGAGAAGGTCGATGTCGGCCGGGTCGCCCAATGGGCCGAGGTGGCGGCAACTCTGCGAGGCAACACCACCGAAGCCGCAGAACGCCGACCCAACAGCAGGGCGGCGCGCACCTCCGATGTCTTCCCGGTCGCAGCTGGCATCGATGACAGTGGTGCCGAAGTCGTCCTGGAGCAGCGACGCGCTTCGACGCCGCGGCCGATCGCCCCAACGGCAGCAGAATTCGCGACCTGGCCAGAGACCCGGCTGGTCCCACCGAGTCGGCGAGATCCGCGCGGGCTCATCAGACGCGTGGAGCCAATTCGCGCAGACGGAAACGTGCCCATCCACCTCACGGTGCGATGGCAGAGTCAGCGATCGAACCAACACGGACGACAAGCGTGAGCTCGCCATGCTTGTCCACGTACGCAGCCGCCTCCGGGCCGCGGAGGGGAGGGACTTCCGCACATCGACCACCGCCGCGCGAGTGCTCGACGAGCTCACAAGCTTCACGGAAAATTGACCGACTCGCTATCTCTCACTGACGACGACGAGTTCGATTCCGCTGCCCCGTCGGATAGTGTTGTAGATCGGGCAGGTGGAGACAAACTTTTCGGCCAGGAACTCGGCCGTCACCTGGTCCACGCCGCGGATATGGATGTGGACGGTGGTGAAGTCGTAGCGGGTGACGTCGGCCGTCCCTCGCCGATGCGTCGCCCGGACGTCGATCGCGTCCACAGTTATACCGTCGGCCTCGGCGTTGGCCTGGATGTTCGCCATCGCACAGGACGTGAGTGCGGCGAGCAGCAGTTCGCCCGCCTGGATGGCCTCGGCGGGCCCGAACCGGGAGTCGGTGACGAGGTGGTTGCGGCGGGCATCGAGGAGGAATCGTCCGGGAACACCGACGAGGGTATACCCGGCCACCTCGACGACGTCGGCGCTCACGCGTCGGCCTCCGCGGTCCGTCGCACGCGGCGAGCCCACTCACCCGACTCGACGCGCGGGAGACCGAGATTCTCCCGGAGCGTTCTCCCCTCGTACTCGGTGCGGAACAGTCCGCGTTTCTGTAGTTCGGGGACGACCTGCCGGGTGAAGTCCTCGAATCCACCCGGCTGGTACGGCGCCTGCAGCATGAATCCGTCGCACGCGCCCTCCGTGAACCACTGTTCGAGGCCGTCGGCGACCTCGCTGGCGGTGCCGATGAACCCGCCCTCGACGCGTCCGCCGTACCGCTTGCCGAGTTCGCGGAGGGTCAGGCCCTCACGCTCGGTCATCTCACGGACCTCGTTGTAGTGCCCTTCGACTCCGGGCACCTCGACGTCGGGGAGGCGCTCGTCCAACGGGAACGTTGAGAGGTCGACGTCGAGATGGTAGGCGAGGGTTGATAGTCCACCGAGCGGCGGCACCAACTCGAACAGTTCCTCGAAGGTTTGTTGGGCGATGGCGCTGGTCGCGCCGACCACCGGCGCGATCGACGGCAGGATCTTCACCGAATCGGGGTCGCGGCCGTGTGCGGCGGCGCGTTCCTTGATCTCCTGGTAGAAATCCTGGGCCGATTCGAGCGAGGCGTGGCTGCAGAAGATGACGTCGGACCAGCGGGCGGCGAAGTCCTTGCCCTTCGCGGACGCCCCGGCCTGGATCACCACCGGGTATCCCTGGGGCGGCCGCGGAACGTTCAGCGGCCCTCGGACGGTGAACCATTCACCCTTGTGGCCGATGGCGTGGACGCGTTCGGGGTCGGCGAAGAGCGGGGCGTCGGTGTCGAGCACGAGCGCGTCGTCGTCCCAGCTGTCCCACAGTTTTCCGGTGACTTCGAGGAACTCGTCCGCCCGCTCGTACCGCTGCTCGCGGGGAAACTGCTCGTCCCGGTTGAAGTTGCGGGCCTCCGACTCCTGGAACGACGTCACGACGTTCCAGGCGGCCCGGCCGTCGGTGAGGTGGTCGAGTGTCGCGAAGGACCGGGCCACGGTGAACGGTTGCGCATAGGTGGTCGAGACCGTCGCCGCGAGCCCGAGATGCGAGGTCACTGCGCCCATAGAGGACAGGACGTGCAGTGGGTCGAGACGCATCGAGCCGAGCGCGCCGTTGCGCAACTGCGAGTCGAGGCTGTCGCCGAAACGGTCCGGGACGGACAGGATGTCGGCGAAGAAGGCGAGGTCGAACCGCGCGTCCTCGAGGGTGCGCGCGATGTCTTGGTAGTAGCGGGCCGACAACCAGCCGGGCACGGACGCGGGGTACCGCCAGCCGCCCGGACGGCCCGGTCCGGCGGTGACGAAGGCGGCGAGGTGCATGCGAGGAGATGACATGGTTTCGGTGTTCCTAATTCGCGAGCGCCGAGGTGATCGTCGACTTGATCGAATCGAAGCGGGGGTCCTGCAGCCAGGTGGTGACGTCGACCCGGTCGGGATAGACGCCGAGCTCGTGGAAGTTGTCGGCGAGGTCCTGGGTTCCGTTGATAGCGGCCGCGTCGACTGCGCCGAATGCACCCGCGCCCGAGTACGACAACCGTCGTGACTTCACCAGGTCGAGGTAGACCTGCTCTTCGAGGTCACTGTTGCCGAAGCCGCCCAGGTCGGCGAATGCTGCCACCGCCACTTCCGGATTGCCCTCGATCCACCGCTGCGCGTCGCGTACGTTCCGAACGAGCGCCGCGGCGGTCTCGGGGTGGTCGAAGGCGAGGCTCTCACTGGCGACGAAGAACGCGTAGTCGTAAGTCTTCACGTCGGGCAGAGCCACGGCGCCGTGTTTACGCTTGGCCAGTTCGATGGTGGGTTGCCAGCTGATCCAGGCGTCGACCTTGCCCTCTGCGAACGCGGCCTCGGCGTCGGCGGCGGGCAGATTGACGTACTCGATGTCTTCGAGTGTGAGACCGACCGATTGCAGGTATTTCACCAGGCTGTAGGTGCCGGTGGTGCCGCGGTGGTCGGCCACCCTGCGGCCCTTCAGGTCTGCGCCCGCCTTGATGTCGGATCCGCGCGGCACGAGGATGTCGACCTCGTTCGCGGGCAGCGGGTAGGAGACGAGCGGGACGATCGGCACCCCACCCCCGATCGCATAGATGACGGCGGTCGCAGTGGCGAAGGAGAAGTCGACGCTGCTCGACTTGATCGCCTCCATCACGGGCAGTGACGCCGGGAACCCGGACGGCCACTGCACCGGCAGACCGAGGTCGGCGCCCAGGTCGAAGCCACCGAGGTTGTTACGGAGGATGGTTCCGGGCTCGGCCTTCCCGTCGCCGATGAGGGCGTAGCGCACCTCCGTGAGCGGACCGCCGGACGCGCCCGAGGCCGAACCGGACCCGCAGCCGGCGATCGACAGGGCCGACAGGCCGAGGACACCTGAACCGGCTGCCTTGAGGAAACCGCGGCGGTCGAGTGCCGCGAGGGAGGAGTTCACGCGCGAAGACATGGAGAGGAAGAACCTTTCGGGTGGGATCAGGGGAAGGTGAGTGCGGTGTCGGGCTGCAGGAGTCCGTCGAGCAACTCCTCCTTCCAGGCCGCGAGCCGGCTGTCACCACGGTGTCGTGGCCGCGCCTGCGGGATCCGCAGGTCACGGGTAATGCCCTGCTCGGTGAGCAGGAGGACGCGGTCGGAGAGGACGAGCGCTTCCTCGACATCATGCGTAACGAGAAGAACCGTGCGGGGCCGGTCGGCCAGCACCCGTTCGAGCAACTGCTGCATCGCGACCCGGGTGATGGCGTCGAGCGCGCCGAAGGGCTCGTCGAGCAGCAGCACATCGGGCTGATGTAGGAGTGCGCGGGCCAGTGCGACTCGCTGCCGCTGCCCGCCGGACAGCTCGGACGGCCAGTCCGCTTCCCTGCCGGCGAGTCCGACCGCGCGGAGCAATTCAACCGCCCGGTCCCGCTGGTTCCGGGTACCGAGTTGCACGTTGTCGACGACCGACCGCCACGGCAGCAACCGGTCCTCCTGGAACATCATCCGCGTGACGGGGTCGGCGGCTCTCGCGCCGACCGATTCGACCGAACCGCTCGTCGGCCGCTCGAGACCCGCGAGGATCCGCAGGAGCGTCGATTTGCCGACACCGCTGGGGCCGAGGAAAGAGACGAACTCGCCCGGGGCGATGGTGAGATCGATGTCGTGGAGGACGGTCTTGTCGCGGTAGCGGTGCCCGAGACCGACGAGATCGAGACCGACGAGCGAACGAGTGGACATCACCGAGTTCCGCCTTGGTAGTGAGGGTTCCAGCGCAATACACGTGCCTCGATCATCCGGGTGATCTGGTCGGCGAGCAGGCCGGCGATGGCGTACAGAAGAATCGCGAGGACGATGCGGTCGTTGCGCAGCATGTCGCGGCCGTTCTGGGCGAGGAAGCCGATGCCCTCGCTGGTCGCGATGGTCTCGGCGATCACAAGGGTCAGCCACGCGACGCCCAGGGCGTACCGGATGCCGGTGAGGATCATTGGCATTGCACCGGGGACGATGATGTCGCGGATCCGGGCGCCACGGCCGAGGCCGTAGGACTCGCCCAGCTGGATCAGTTTGGGATCCACGGTACGAATGCCCGCGACGGTGTTGAGGTAGACGGGGAAGATCACGCCGAGCATGACGAGCACGATCTTCGGTAGTTCACCGATGCCGAACGCGGCGATCAACAGCGGCACCAACGCAAGGTGTGGCAGAGCCCGCAGCATCTGCAGGGTGCGGTCGACGAGCCCCTCGGCGATCTTCGAGAGCCCGACGAGGAAGCCGAGCAGCAGGCCGATGGATGCGCCGAGCGTGAACCCGATCAGGATCCGGCGCACGCTCACCAGCAGATGCGTCTGCAGTTCGCCGGAGGTCCACAGCTGATCCGCGGTGGCGAGCACCCTGCTCGGCGGCGGCAGGATCGACGGGGAGATCGCGCCGGTCGACGAAGCCCATTGCCAGCCGAGGATCAGCAGAACCGGGACCACCCAGGGCAGCAGCACGGCGGGTTGGAGCCGGCGGCGCGGCGCCGGGGGACGGTCGCCGGGAGGTGATGTGGCGGCCCGGCGTGGGGCGACCTGGGTGTCAGGCATGGCGGACGCCCCGGGCCGATGGGTGATGGTGCATGAGTTCTCCTTGTGCAGACGCGGAGAACGCTACGAAGATTGCACATAAATGTCTTCATCTGTATACACATGGATTCAAACTATTTACATGGAGTTGGTCGCTCTGGTAAGGCTTGCGTCGTGGCACGACTGCGTGCCAGAGAGAGGACAACCCGTGGAACGAGAGTCAGCCGCGTACAAGCAACTACGCGAGCGCATCACAGGTGGCGCCTACCACCCCGGCACCATGCTGGTGCCAGCCGCCGTGGGCGCGGAGCTGGGGCTCTCCCGCACCCCGGTGCGCGAGGCGATGCAGCGCCTGGACTACGAGGGCCTCGTCGTCCAGGCGCCGCGAGGATATCGCGTCCGTGAGCGGACCGCCGAGGAGGTGCTCGAGATCTGCGAGGCGCGTATCGCGCTGGAGTCGGCGATCGCCTTCTCCGCGGCCACCCGTCACACCGACCTCGACATCGCCCGACTGACCCGACTGTTCGACCAGGCCGTCGAAACACCCGACCCCGCGACAAGCCTGGCCCTACACAACGAATGGCACAGTGCGCTGCGCAGCGCAGCCCACAACCAGACGATCACGGAACTGATGGACCGGCTCGACGCTCAGCTACGGGTGTACGACGCGGAAGAGGCCCGCGCCGAGTCGAACCTGCAGCAGATCGAGACCGAGCACCGCGACATCCTTGCCGCGGTGCAGGCGGGCGACGCAGAGCAGGCCCGGGTTCTCATGATCGCCCATCAGTCCCGGACCCGGGATCTGCGGATCGCCGCCATGGCGGCGCGCTGAAAGAGCAGGAAGATCCACGGAATCCACGTCGCTGTGGCGGATCCGGTCGCCTCACTTACCGTGAGGCCTTCAGCGTATTTTGGCTTCGCGGCGGGGGAGCGGTGGGACTGCGTAGGCGTCGGCCAGTTACATCGACCTGCGCCCCGATCGGAGTCCACCGGTCGGTGGGGCTAGTTCCGTGACGACACGATCACGTCCACCGATGGTATTGGGTTACAGCCCGGTCGCTTGTATGAGGTTCTGGTGTCGTGGTTTTCGATCTTCGATCGAGAGCTGTACTCGCGGACACTTTATAGACGATGTTGGTCGGGGGTGGTGATGCCTCGTTGAAGTCGGGCCCGCTGGAACTTCGCAGCAGCTCGGACCCGATGGTGGTATTCGCTGTTGTCGATTGAAAGCGCGGCTGCAGTATTTTCATGAGCGGGCCCGCCGAGCGGTTCCCAGAGAAGTGCGAAGTCGAGAATGGCATTGCCGCGTCGGCTATTCCACATTTTCGCTGCCGACGTTTGTTCGCTCTGATCTTTCGCACGTTCTTGAAGCCGGTGGACCGTCAGCCGCCTGTGACGCCGGTTCGGTTGTGGTGCGGATATGTGTTCACTAACCTGCGAATCTCCTCTTGGGCACAGTTCGATTCGGGGATGACCTGCCACAATCGCTCGACGAACCGGCGGGTGGTCATTCCGAAGTGCACAAGGATTTCCTCCTCGGTGGCGCCGCCGTATGGTGCCCACATGCTGGCGAATTCGATGAGGCGCTCGGCCTCGGTGTCAGGATGTGTGCGTGTGCGGTTTGCGTCGTTCCAGGCGGCGCGTCGCCTCTGGCGCCATTGGCGATACTTGTTCGAATTCATGCGTTTGCATACCTATTCGGGTCTAAGGAGGTCTTCGGAATGGTGGTGCCTTCGCCGATGCGAGGGTAGAAATCACGATCGCAACGTAGATGTACCGGGGCTCGGAAGTGAGATCGTGGTGTCCTCATCCGCCGAAGCTGAGCAGCCCTCATTCAACACAATCCCGCCGAAGCCGCCGAGCGGGTCATCGCGACCCTCTACTGAAGTTGGGGCGCAACACCGCCCCAGCGCGGGGCAGATGGACTGTCAGCGAACAACGCGTCGATCAGAGCGGGCGCGGACTGAGTCTTAGCTTTCGATTTCGTGACGGACGAGTTCGATGTCGGCAGTACTTCGTTTCGATGCGCCGGACGGGAAGGTTGAGCAGGTCAGGTTCCAGAGGTGACGTTGCACAGGGCGCGGTCCAATGCGTTGACGAACACGTCAGCTTCGCCGTGAGTGAGCGTCATCGGCGGCTTGACCTTCAATACGTTCTGACGTTCTGACGTCGCCTGCATAATAATGCCGAATTCAAGCAAATGCTCACAGATCCAACGCGTCTCCGCCGTGGCTGGTTCGAGTGTCTCGTGGTTGCGAATCAGTTCGATCCCGAGATAGAGACCGCTGCCGTGCACTGGGCCCACCAGCGAATGTCGAGAAGCAAGTCCCTCGATACGAGACTTCAAGTAGCGACCCACAATTTCCGCGTTCTTCTGCAATCCTTCCTCGCGAATAACGTCCAGCACCGCAGATCCTGCTACGGCGCTCGCGGGGGCACCGCCAGCAGACGAGAAAAACATGCCTTCCCTCGCGAGAGAGTCGACGATCTCGCGGCGCGTGAGCACCAGGCCGACTGGAAATGCATTGCCCGCGGCCTTGGCGACTGCGATGATGTCCGGCACCACGCCTTGTAATGTTGAACCCCAGAAGGCGTTGCCGAGCCTGCCGTATCCGACTTGAACTTCGTCGGCGATCGTGAGGCCGCCACGGGCGCGAACGGCCTCGTACACCTCTGCCAGGTAGCGGTCAGGCGGAAGGACTCCACCCGCATTACCGAGGACTGGCTCGCAGATGAACGCCGCCGGCGGTTGACCCTCACTGTCGAGTCGCTCGAGCAAGCTGCGGACGTCCTGCGCGTATGAATGCCCGGATTCGGCGCCGCGATATCTGCCCCGATAGGGGTTGGGCGTATCCGTCAGATGGACCCAGTCTGGCCGCGATACGAGGGCATCCGGGTTGTCGAAAGCAGACGTACTGACCGAGTCGGCGGCCATCGTCCATCCGTGGTAACCCTCGCGGACAGCGACGATCCCTTTCCTCCCAGTCGCCACCTGGGCGAGTCGAATCGCCAGGTCAATCGCCTCGGAGCCGGAGTTGACAGGGATCACCGTGTCGAGGCTCGGATCCGGTGAGACCTCGAGCACTTTCTCCGTAAAGTCTGCGTATGCGGCGTAGAGAAAACGTGAGTTGGTGTTCAGCAGGTGGAGCTGGCGATGCACCCTGTCAGCGAGCCGCGGATGCGAGTGCCCGATCGCTGCGACGTTGTTGACCATGTCGAGATAGGCGCGGCCTTGCGTATCGATCAGCAGGGTCCCCCATCCGCGCTCAAACTGCGGAGGCTCGGCGTAGTACCGTTCGTTGGCTCCGCCGATGGCTTTGTCCCTGCGGGTGCGTTCGGCTCGCAGTTGCGCAATCGGGTCGGCAACCG
Organism: Rhodococcus sp. NPDC059968; assembly: GCF_042738615.1. Taxonomy (NCBI): domain Bacteria; kingdom Bacillati; phylum Actinomycetota; class Actinomycetes; order Mycobacteriales; family Nocardiaceae; genus Rhodococcus; species Rhodococcus sp. NPDC059968. Next base: position 6,164 of record NZ_JBHWUE010000141.1, on the reverse strand, counting down.
GATCGAATCCGAGGATGACCGAAGGGTCTGCTGCCCCATCAGTTTCGTACTCGTCTGTTGGGCCCGCGAAGACAGAGTCTGCCACTGCGTCGACAAGTCGACGTGAGATAGAGAGTCGTCCGACTCCGGGAGCGATTGCGCTCGTGTAGCCGAGCACTTCACCTGCGGTAGTCCGAGAGAATTCGTCCACGATGATCACAAGTCCGTCGATCCGGATCACGACACCGCTATCCGTTAATTCGATCGCATCGCCCTCAACTCTCACTGCTCCTGAATAGGGCGCTCGTACAGGCGTCCCGGGTCGGACCCAGAGCTCAACCAACCGTGCCCTGGTTTTCGCCGGTCGTGTGACGTCGAGCGATATACGTGTCAGTCGTGTCTCGCCGTAGCGTGCCACGGCGACTGCCGCAGACCGGAGTGCCTCGCGCGCGAGAGAAAGTTCGATGTCTGGTTCGGTCCAGTGTCCGCGGTCGAGCAGTGGGCTTGTGACCCCCAGGTCCAGGATCGTGGCCCGGTTCTGTCCCTCGACCACGGGCGAGTACTCGAGACCCTCGTGGTGAGATCTGCCCACCGCCAGGCGAAGCTGCGAGTAGACCTCAGCCGACAAAGAAGCTAGGGATTTCTCGAACACATTCCATTCGTGATCGAGGCGCTCACGCGCGTAGGTGTTCTCGGGATCGATCGCGAGTTGGCTCCAGCCGCTGACCGCCAGCACAGCGCCGCGCAGGATGACGAGCGGCCAGATCGCACGCAACTCATCGTCGGTGAGGGATGCTTCGCAATCGAAGCCGCGGATAGCGCGGCTCACCAGTGCCAAGCTTTCCGTCCGACCGAGAACGTCTGCAGCGAGGACGGCGATTTCGGTGACGCGCCACGATTGCGACGCATCGCCCATATCGACCAGCCAAAGCGTGTTCGCATTATCCCGAATGACGTTGTCGGCGGTGATGTCCCCGTGAACAACTTGAAGCGGAAGGCGATCGCGAAGACTGTCGATTTCGGCGCTTGCGGACCGGGCCGCTGCGAGGCAGCGGGCGCGGCGCTCGGCCGGGAGATACTCGATGAGTGACTCGACAACTGACAGCGAACTGCGCAACTCCCACTGGATGCGGCGTTCGCTGGCAGGATGCTCGAGGCTCGCGAGGGCAGAGGTGGTCCGTCCCGCCAGTCGGCCAAGCTCTTCCGCTACGGCACCATCGACCAGGTGCCCATCGATGAGAGACTGACCGTCAAGTAGTTGAAATGCTCGTGCCGTTGTGTGCTGCCCGTCGGCGTCGGTGACGTCGATCGAGCGTGCACCATTGGTACTGGCGAGGATTTCCGGCGTGTGAATCCGGGCGTTGCGTAGGTGATCTGTGATCGCTGCCTGGAAGCTGACTTCATCGCTCGTCACGGTTGGATGGTTGATCTTCAGCAGCAGACCAGCGCCGCGATCGGGCGTGATCCTGAAGTTCCGATCCTGCTGACTGCCGAGCTCTGTTGCCGCGCCGAGCACGCCGTAGTGCCGCTGCGCAATTTCCGAAGCGCTTGTTGCATCGACCGCCGGACGTTTGAGTCGCCATCGTTGCGTGCTGGTGTCGGTCATGATGCCCTCTCTATGACGCGGCGGCGCCTGCACCTGCCGCGGGCGACTGCTGTAGTACGATCCGTCAGTGAGTGTAGTTCAATAGTCAGTTTTCATCACCATATAGGAGTGTCTAGTAATGAATAGTGATTATGTGGATGAGGACTTCGACGAGATCGATCGTGGCTTGGTGACAGCGCTCCAGCGTGACGGACGGCTCGGCTATGGCGAACTGGGTGCACTGGTTGGGCTCACTGCCGGCGGGGCTCGACGCAGAGTCATGCGCCTCGAAGAGCGCGGCGTCGTTCAAATCGTCGGTGTGACCGATCCACTGAAGCTCGGCTACCGCAGCATGGCAATGGTAGGAATCGTCGCAAGTGGCGATGTCGAAGAAGTGGCCGACGCACTGGCCGAGATTGAAAACGTCATATACGTCGTGCTGTGCGCAGGCAGGTGCGATCTCCTGGTCGAAGTCATCGCTGAAAACCAGGATGCGCTCTTCAGGCTCGTCAACGACAAGCTGAGAAGAATCGAGGGCATCCTGCACATCGATACCTTCACCTACTACTCGATCCGGACACACCGCTTCGGGTGGGGTACGCGCTAGACGGTCTGGGGTCCGGCCCGTGATGGGCCCGGGCCTCGCTTGCAGGTTGCCGTGGATCCGCACAGTCGGGTATGCAGTGAACCCCATCAGGCTCGAATCCGTTGACCGTAAAGTCGTTTCGCGGTGACCGGCGCCAAGGGGTGGCACCCGCACGGTGGGACCGATCGATGCCTCGGAGTCCGTTCGCACCGACGATCCAACGTTTGGGTACCGGTTCATCGCCACGGAACTGCCCGAGTTCGTCACCGCAGGGGAGAGTCCAGCGCCTGTTCGGAGCAGCGGATCTACTCGGTGTTCGCCAAAGAAAGAGGGGGACCTGCAGACGCGATTCCCGTTTCCTGCGTAGGTGTCCGGGCAGTGGTGTCAGCGTCCATCCCGCGCTGTCTCGCATGCGACCACCATGGGACGCCGCACGGCGGCTTCAAACAGTCGGGTTACGAGAAGGGAATGTCGAAGTACTCGTTCGACGAGTGCATGAACGTCAAACATGTCATGTCGGATACAAGCACGCCAGCCGAAAAGTACTGGCACACTCCAATACTATGGAAAGAAGCGAGGGCCACTCATGGCTGAAATCCAGGGCCGGACGACAAGCGTCTGCCCACGCTGCCCGATAGGAACGAACCACGTGGCCGTTCACGAGCACCCGGCTGCCGGTACCAGGCAGGTGGCATGATGAGGTTCGACTCGATCATCGTCGGCGCCGGAATCGCCGGCATCACCGCGGCAAGGTTACTTCACGGGGCGGGCAGGCGGGTCGTCGTCCTGGAAGCGCGCGACCGTGTCGGAGGCCGGACGTGGAGCGATCACGACCCTGGCTTTTCGCTCGACCGTGGTGCGTCGTGGATTCACGGTGTTCAGGGCAGTCCCCTCATCGATCTCGTTGAGGCATTCGGGATCGACACCGTCGAGTTCACCGTGGGCAGCTTCCAGGCCGGTGGCCGGCCGATGGCGAACTACGACCGGGCGCGTGAGCTGATGGATTCCGACGCGGCGAATCGTTGGGTCGCCGACGTCGAGGTCGCCGACGCGCAGCTGCACCGTGCCATCGCCGCATCCCGTTCCGGTGAAACCTACCTCGACGTCACCGAGCGTGCCCTCGAGGCGCTCGACTGGGATGCCGAGCGGAAGGAACGTGTGCGCAGCTTCTTCCGGCGTCGCGTGGAAGAACAGTGCGGGGCGAACATCGAAGACCTCGCCGCCCATGGCCTCGACGAGGACATCGTCGACGGTGACGAGGTCGTCTTCCCGAACGGATACGACGAGATCACGCGAACGCTCGCCCAGGGTTTGGATGTGCGCCTCGGCCACGAGGTGACCTCGATCGAATGGTCCGAGTCCGGGGTGCAGGTTGCGACGGCCGGTGAATCGTTCACTGCCTCCAGTGTGATTGTCACCGTGCCGCTGGGGGTTCTCAAGGCTGGTCGGATTACGTTCTCGCCGGAGTTGCCTGATCCTGTTGCCGGTTCGATCGACAGGATCGGGATGGGGGTTTTCAACAAGGTGTTCCTGCAGTTCCCGGAGCGGTTCTGGGGGGACGGGCTGTATGTGCTGCGTCAGCTCGGGAGGAGTGATGAACTCTGGCATTCGTGGTACGACGTTTCCGCTGCGGTGGGTGGGAGGCCCACACTTGTGGCGCTTGCGGGTGGGCGTTCGGGCAGACAGGTCGAGGCGATGAGCGACGATCAGGTCGTGGGATCGGTGGTGAATTCGCTCAGGCAGCTCTGCGGCGACGCGGTGCCCGATCCGGTCGGGTACTGGATCACGCGGTGGGCGGCGGATCCATTCGCCTTGGGCTCGTACTCGTATGTCGCTGTGGGTGCCTGTCATGCGGATCATGATGCGATGGCGACGCCGGTGGGAGGGGTCCTGCATGTGGCTGGCGAGGCGACGTGGGGTGATAACCCGGCGACCGTGGACGGAGCACTGCTGTCCGGGCATCGAGCCGCTGAGCGCGTCGTCGGCAGGGCAATCGATTTGAGGGAGCTGCGGAACCGGCCAGCTGTAGTTCCCGGGGAAGGCGTGAACGGCGTGGCAACGTGACGTAGGTAAGGACCTCGGGCATCGGTTTGGTTAGCACACGCACCGGCTGCCCGAGACTTTCATGACACACGCTGACGCCTACCTCTCGCCCGCGGCCGATTGTCCCTCGCCCAACTCTTGTCGACAATCGCTGGCCGCTACGCCGTGCCTCCGAACAGATCCAGCGAGGTGTCGTGGGACCAGCTACACGCGCTTCCCCGAACCCTCCAGTCTCGGAGACCCGAAACGAGAGCCGTCCGCGTACAGACGGTTACGCGAGCGCATCACGGGCGGCACGTACCGGCCCGGCAGCATGCGGGTGCCAGCCGCCGTGGGCGTGAAGCTGCGGCTGTCCCGCACCCGGTACGGGAGCGATGCAGCTCCTGCACCACGAGGGACTCCTCGCCCAGGCGCCGCACGGATATCGCGTCAATGAGCGGACCGCCGAGGACATGCTCAAGATCTGCGAGGCCCTGATCCCGCTGAAGTTAGCCATCGCCTTTCCTGCGGTGTTCGAGCCCAACACTCGGAAGAGGGATGGGAAATGGCCAGAAGCAGCGGGTGTTCCGCGCCGCTCGATTGCACCCGTAGCGCAATGGCGGGTGAGCCGGAGTGGGGCGGCTCGTCCCGCCTGACGGCCGAGATCCGCAGGCGGGACGACCATCACGGTGTATGAGCCGAAGAGGCCCGGTGGTGGCTACCGGGTACTTCACCTGCGCATGGACGATTCCACGCGCGTGCCCATCGCCGTGGGTCGGGGGTCAGCGCGTGGCGGCGGTGACGGTGTCCTGATCGAACTCCTGGGACACGTTCGACCACAGGCTGACACGGCGGCCGCGGGTTTCGAAGAACGCGATCTCCCGCTTGATGCCCGAGCTCTGCTCCCAACCGGGCAGGTCGAGGATGATCAGCTCGTCGAGCATGTCCATGAACACCTCGTCGACGGGCGCCCACAGGACACCGATCTCCGTTTTGTCCTTGCCTTCGAATGTCAGGTTGATCGGGTGGGACATCGAGACCTGGCTGAAGACGGCATTACCGGATTCGATGATGGTGGCGGCCACCTTGTTCGACTCGATGAACCGATCGTGGGTGACCGACGGGTCGGTGTGGCTGTAGGGGCAGGCCAGGAAGATCTTCCTCATGGTGTTCCTTTCATTGGGGCGGTGTGCACCCGGACAGGTGCGGTAGGAGTGCGGTCGTGGGTGGACAGGGTGTGATGTTGTGTTTCGGCCGGAGTGATGAGTCGCCAAGGCGGTTCAGGACGTGGCACCCGACTGCCGTGGCGGTGGGATATCGAGTGCAGTCCGCAGATGCGCTTCGTCACCGCATTCGATTGGGTCGTCGGGTATCAGGTGTACCCGGTCCCCGACGGAGTCCGCTTCCTCGACCAGCGCCGCCAGCAGTCGCGGAGTCGAGACCGCGACATCCACGGGGCTGCGTGCACCCTGGGTCGGTCGATTCGATCGAATCAGGTGGCAGTGCAGGGCAGTTAGCGTCATGAGTGTTCTGTTGGTACGGGGCAGGCTGGACCGCGCAGACCAATCCAGCCTGCCCCGGGTTCGAGGGGAATCAGCCGAGCGAGACGGTGACGGGCCCACCTCGGGTGTCGGCCTTGTCCAGGACGCTCGACGGCACCCGGAAGACGCGTCCGGGCGAGGCCGGCCACAGGAGGGTCTTGCGGGCGATGACCTTGCCGTCTTGTCGGACCACGATCTTCGGGATCCGCACCAGGGTGTCGGTCCACAGCAGCAGTCGGTTGCGGGCGGGGGCGCTGTCGCCGGGGCGGAGCACGCCGGGGGAGATCCACCGCAGTGGAGCATCCGTCAGGATTCGGACACCGTCGTGTACCGGCGGGCGGCCACCGAGGTAGCTGCGGACTGATTCGGTCACGTGCCGGCCGTCGAGGGCGGCGATGTCGGCGGTGTCGACGGGGTGGAGCAGGTTACCGATGGCGAAGACCCCGTCACG
>NZ_JBHWUE010000140.1:0-20449 GCF_042738615.1 Rhodococcus sp. NPDC059968 | reverse complement strand
CGGCCGAGTACGAAGCCAAGTACTACGCTGAACACCGTGCCGATCAACCGGTCGCACACAAATGACAGTGTGTGCATGAGACCCGGGATGGTTCAATTCGACACCGAAATGCGTACAGAGTGTGCGTAGTCGGTGATTGGGAAGATCCCGGTGGAGGCGGCGACCCCACAGCATGGTGCATCCGGCCTCGAGATGGGGAAGTGGCATGTCGCTGAGCTCGCATGCTCTCCGTGACGATCTCTTCGGCAACAACTGCAGACGGGGCGGATCAGGGCCGCGGGCAGCGGGAGGAATTCCAGTACCTCGGCGTCGACGTGACGAGGTCGAGGCTCGATGGCTTCCTCGCGAAGCCGCAGCCGGGCGAGCATCGACGTCGTTCCCGAGTCGTACGGTTGGGGTCTTGGAAGAAAATTGGCGTGATCCTTTGGAAGGACTTCCCGTGAGCACCGATCTCGAATCACGAATTCGCCAGCTCGAAGACCGCGCCCTCATCAGCGAGCGGGTCATCAAATACGCGATGGCCGTCGACCGTGCCGACTGGGAGATGTTCGCCGACTGCTTCACCGATCCCGTTCACGCCGACTACTCCGAGAACGGGATGCCTGCAGCCGATTTCGCCCGCGACGACTTGGTCGGCATTGTTCGCGGGGCGCTCGGCGGTTACACGGCAACTCAACACCTCAGCACCAACCACGTCATCGAGTTCGACGAAAACGATTCCGACCGGGCGCTCTGCTACTCGTATATGTACGCGCAGCACTACCGCGAGGGCGCCGAGGGCGGGTTCTTCCTGCTCCGCGGCTCGTACAGCAACCACATGCTCCGCACATCCGATGGCTGGCGTATCGAGAGTCTGATCCAGCACGTCAGCTGGTCCGACGGCGAATAGACACGTTGTTCTAAGCTACAGCGGACCTGCCGTTCACGGTGTTTGTCGCCGCCGAAGGGCGGAGTCCTCAACCCTCACCGACTGGCTGCCATCTGCTGTTCTCTGCTTTGGCGAACTGCTCGTGCAGTACGCGCGATGGGCACACTCGCCGCCGCAAGGGCAACCACCACGACCGCGATACCGACACGGACGTCGGCGTCGGACGACGGCAATCCGAGTGCGGCATCGACGGATAGGCTGCCAGGACCGGTGAACCCGAGTGTTGCGAGGACGAGTGCAAGAACGAGCGGGTATTCTCCGCCGCCGGCGCTGTTCCAGCGAGCCTGCGCCTTGAGATTCGTCGCCACTGCCGCGACTAGCATGGTGCTTGCACCGACTGCGACTCCGAAAGGAGTGGCGATTCCAGCGGCGAGGAGTACTGCGGCGAGAAGCTCACACAGAACAGCGATAACCGCCATGTGACGTCCGGGATGCTGGCCGAGTCCGTGGAATATGGCGGCGGACTTCTCTATGCCCGGCCCGTGGAACCAACCCAATGCTTTCTGGGTGGCATGAGCGAAAAAAATGAACCCTAGAGTGACACGCAGGACAAGCAACCCGATATCGACCGACATCTTCGACCTTTCAATTCGATTACATTTTGGACGGACAGTTCTCGGTATCACCTAAGCGTGAATCTTCCGTCCGACAGCGTAAGGCGGATGTCGACACTGCCTTCGTTGATTTGCCATGGCACCATCCGGTATTTCCGGATTCCATTTGCGTGGAAGGGGTCGTTGTCGGCGATGCTCATTGCATCAGCCATTGATTCTGCCTGAAGGATCAACAGCCCGGACCCGGAGTATCGGTAGTTCTCGTCGAGCATCGGTCCCGCGAACAGCAGGTCTGCAGATCGTTCCACCTCTGCGAGCCAGGCCTTGTGGGCGTCGAGGTGCGGCCTGATGTCCTCGGGTGACAAGTCCACTGGTTCTGTGAAGCAGAGGAAGACGACCTTTTGGGCTCCGGAGTGGCGTTCGTCCGGCTTCGCTTTTTCGCTCTCCATGGTCATGTCCAATCCTTGGGGTTGTTCTGAATTCGCCGATTTCGGTCATGCCCCTCTATTTCGGGGAGGGCCGGAGCATTGCGGTAAAAGCGTCGAAGGCCTCGTCGAGCGCAACCTCATAGGGGAGATCGCAGAATCGGTAGAAAGACTTCCGGCCGGCCGTCAGCGCACGACCGGCAGTCGACGCGGCATCAGCCATTTTCCTTGCTTCACGATGAAGATGCCCAGGAGCGACGATCCTATTGACAGCGCCGAACCGCAACGCCTCATCTGCGGAAAATGGCACACCGGTGATGATGTTCTGGAGCGCATGCCGGGGCATCAGCCGCTGGAGCGGTGGCACTTGGGCGATCATCGGCCAGATACCGATGCCGGCCTCGAAGGTGCCGAGGCGGGCGTCCGGAACAGCGACGACGAGGTCGCAGCAACATGTGATCGAGAACCCCGACGCGAGGGCGTCACCATTGACTGCACCTACCAGAGCCGTGCCGATCTGCGGCAGCAGTTTCAGCAGTCTCACAAGTGCGGTCGCGAACTCGACCGGGTCGCCACCATTTTGAATGGCCTCGACATCGAGTCCGCCGCAAAATGTCTCACCGTCGGCGGCAAGCACGATCGCAAGAACATCTCGGTCAGCATCCGCGGCAGCGATCGCGTCGTGCAGTTCGTTCATCACGCCGGGATCGAGCAGGTTCCCGCTCCCGTTTGCCAGTGTGACGGTCACGATGGAGTCTTCGCGCTGACTCCGCACCGCAACTGCTTCCGACGTTGACACCACTCACATCCTTTCGCGGCGGGTTGAGCCGCTCGATCAACTGGTTCCATTTCGACTGAAGATGTGACAAAGCTTGCACCGGCAGACGCGTCTGCCGCATCGCGTGAACGCGTGATATCGGCAGCGCGGGCCGCCGGGTGACCGTGACGCACCGGCGTCACTCCGCCGAAGATCGGCTTTCTTTCTTGCTTGACCGAGTGGCGCGCAGGCGACGGGTCCAGCCGCGACCCTCGCCGCGATGGCGGGTCGGCGCACGTGCACTGTGGATCAGCGACTCGATCGGCGCGGCCTGACCACGAGGCGATTCACCTCGGACGATGGAGCGACATCGAGTTCGCTCATGGTGGCTAAAGTCGAGGGAATTTGGTGAGGGCGAATCGTCGCTGCCGGTGGCGTTTGTCCGTGAGATGGCCACCCGCCACGCCCCGGCAGGGGTCGGCGAAGGAACTCGTTGAGCAGATGCCGTGCAAGTCCATAACTGCTTAGTCGGAAGGCAATTCGCGCGGCGTCGATGTGCGCGCTCGCGTTTGGATCATGGAGTTGAATCCAGTGCGTGTTGATCTACTCGTTGCTCTGCGTAGTCAGGTATGGGTGGGCGCAGCTCGCTCGATCGCGTCCTGCTTGGGAGGCCAAGCCGGTTTCAGGCTGTCGAGCCGCGAGTGCGAGCAGTCCATTATGGGCGCGCACTCCCACCTCGCGGGTCTGTCACCGAGATGTAAAACGATTTTCCGTGCTGTCTCGGGGCGAGATCCTCAACCAGCGCTGAGTTTGAACAGCTCCTGACTCAGGGTAGTTGCGGCCAGCGGCGTCGTTCCTCCCGTCGGATATCGGAATCTGGTGAAGTGTTGCGATGCACTCCAGGGTGCGGAAGAGGAAGCTCATCAACTCGACGCTTTTCGTAAGGCTCGGCTGTACAGCCGTGCCGTCCAGCTACGAAGACAGCTCACCGAATTCTCGATCCTAGGCTCGGCAGGGTCGTCAACCGCCGTTCTCGGTCTCTGAAGTAGGTCGACCCCGTGCGTCCCGTCACCAGGCCGGCGCTGCCGATATCACGTGTTCACGCGATGTGGCAGAGACGTCTGCCAATGCAAGCTTTGTCACATCTTCAGTCGACATGGAACCAGTGAGTAGTGGCTCCACCGCCGCGGTTCCACGAACATGATTCCCGGAGGTTACGGTGACCATTTCAGCCACTATCGACCACACGCTCGCTTATCGCGCCACGATGTCTCGACTCCCCAAGGGGGTGTCGGTGATCACGACTCGCGCCGGCGACGTACCGATCGGCATGACTGCCAGCTCTGTCACGTCGCTTTCCCTCGACCCGATCCAGCTCCTCGTTTGCGTGGCCAACAACCTCTTCACGAGGCAAGCGATCGCGCAGCACGGGACTTTCGGCGTGAACATCCTGGGCGAGGGTTCGCAGGATCTTGCGAAACAGTTTGCTTCGAAGGGTGACCGTTTCGCTGGAGTCGACTACGACGACGAGCACGGTGTCCCCATGCTCCGCGACGCCATTGCCAGCATCGTCTGCGAGGTTGCCACCGAACTTCCAGGTGGTGACCACACGATTTTCGTCGGTAACGCCACGCAGTTCGGGCACAACGCCAGCGGCCGTCCGTTGCTGCACTTCTGCGGTGAGTTCGGCCGGATCGCCTGAGCGATGGCGCGAGGTCGGGAGCCATCGGCGGCAACGCAAGGCGTTCGCCGCAAGGCACGACGGCCTCTGCTCGATCGCCTGCGATCGAGCACGCGACCAGTCGTCGTTATCAGCGGACCGGCAGGAGCCGGGAAAACGGCGCTGGTCGAGGCATGGGCGCGCAACGAGGACCACATCCGCATCCTGCGGATCTCGCACTACCACAACACGGCGGCGTCGCTACTGGACGCGATCTACGCAGCCGTGGGGGCGCCACCGAGCCGAACCACCCCCGAAGATGTGCGTTCGTGGATCGGTCTGCTCACCCGGTCACTATCCGTCCTCCCCTTCACGTCGGAGCAGCCCTGCCACCTCGTCCTCGACGGCGCGGAGGCGATCACCGATCCAGAGGCGCAACTACTGCTTCGTGATCTGGTTGAGTACCGGCCGTCGGCCCTGCGGCTGATCGTCACTACCCGGCACCGTAGCCCGAGCTGGCTCGATCGCAGCCGGGTGCGCGGTGTCGCCACGACGATCAAGGCGGATGACCTTCGCCTTTCGCTGTCAGAGGTGGAATCGCTGCTCGGCGAGGACATCCCCGAACTCGGCGGCTGGGCCATGGCGGTCGGCCTGGTCGCCGACCTAGGACGCGCGGAGGCGGATGACGCCATTCGTGACTACCTCCGCAGCGAGGTAATGGCCCGTGTTACCACCGAAGTGCGGCATGTTTTGTACGCCGTGTCGATAGCCGCCGAAGTCGGACCGGCCTTGGCCATCCACCTGACGAGCAATCCCGCTGCCGGCCATTTGCTGGCACAGTTCGCGAGCACCACTCAGTTCGCCACAGTCACTGAAGACCGGGGCTTCAGACTCCATCCGATGCTGGCCAAAGTTCTGAACGATGAACTCGCTACCGAGCACTGGGAGTCGTATGCCGCTCTTCGCCGGCGCCATGCGGATTGGCTCGTGGGGCACGGGCGGCTGGATCAGTCGACTCGCTTGTACGTCGAACTGGGAGCGGTTTCGACTGCCCGCACCACACTGCTCGCTCAGTGGCAGCGTTCCGTCCTCTCGGGGCGCGCCGAGGTGGTTCATGATGCCCTTGGTTGCCTGCCCCTACCAGAGTTGGCTGGTGATTCCCGGCTGTGCGTCGTCGCGGCCATGGTGAACCTCGCTGTGGGTGATCACCGCGCGTGGCAGCGGTGGGTCGACGTGGCTGAGGCACATGACGACGATGTCGAGATGGAACCCAGTATGTCGGTGACAGGTGCCGTTGATGTTTCCCGACGCTTCGCGCAGGCGCTGGCCAGCGGGACAATGCCCGACGGCGTTGTGAACGATCGGCTGCAAGGCCTGTGGGGCGCGATCTCGGAAGTCGCCAATGGACTTTGCCTGATGTGGGCAGGCGAATACCCGGTTGCGGCTGCTCGTTTTCGCCGGGCGGAAGTGGTCGCGCGCGTCTCCGGGGACCAGTTGGCCCTCGTCCACGCGCTCGCCGGCCACGCCTTGTCGGCCGCCTTCGACGGCGAGAGCCAAGCAGTCCTTTTCGCTGACGAAGCGATCGCCTTGGCCGACCGATTGTCGCCTCGGTGTCGGTGGGTCGTCGCCAACGCCTATCTCGCGCTCGCGACCGTCCATCTTTCCGCAGGTGCCGAACGGGGCGTTCGTGATGCCGCGAACCAGGTACTCATGGTGCTGCGCGAAGCTCCGGCCCCTCTGGAACAGCGGACTCGTGCATACGCGCTGGAGCTCCTGGACATGGTCGGGCAGACCAAGGTGCGGAGCAAGACACCTCAGATCGACGGCCTGTCGTCACGGGAGCGGAGAGTTCTCCGTGCGCTGTGCGGTCCACTGACCTTGCGGGAAATCGCCGATGAGCTCTACGTTTCTCACAATACGGTCAAGAGTCAGGTGAGTTCGATCTTCCGGAAGCTCGGCGTCCATGATCGGGCAGCAGCGGTTGCGGCTGCCCGATCATGGAGTTCAGGCACGCGGTAGCCGGCGTGCCGTCACACCGCGGCGGCGCTGTCCTGCCGGCGGGCGTACTCGGCCTGAGCCAGGTACTCGGTGCTGGTCGAACTGCGTTCGGGGGCCTCTATGCCGCAGATCTGTCGTGCGAAATCGGTGATCTCGCCCGCAGCGGAGATCTCGGCTCGCCTCATGGTGAGGGTCCGGATGGCCAGCAGAGGCGTACCGTTGAAGTTCTCGAAGGTGGCCATGCGGTCGCCCCAGTCCGACTGGAACATGTCGCGAATGACGCGGCTGATCTTGAGCCGGTCGTACGGCCTGCCGACCGGGCCGGTGTGCAAAGCCTCGAGCCAGGGGCGGAGGGCTGGCTGCTGCCACTGTCCCTCGGTCGGGAATACGAGCGCGGCTCGCCCGGCGATGTCGACCAGTTCTGCGCTCAGCCGGGTGATGTTCTCGAGGTAGTACGCACGTCCGAAATCGAACATCAAAACGTTGGGCTTGTAGGTCCCACCGGGAGTGATGAACCCTGCGTCTTCGCAGCCGACCACGTGCGCCTTGAGCGTCTGGTGGAAGCCGGCGAACTGCGAAACACGAACCATGACCGGCGGCAGCTGGTTCGTCCCGGTGTGTTCGGTGATCAGCAGTGCAAGACCGAGCATCAGCTCTGCACGCACCATCTCCCGGACGAGCCCCGTGTAGTGCACCCAGTCGAACACACGCTGCGGGTAGAACGACGCGTGCTCGGGGTTGCCGAGGTGGAACACGCGATTCCAGGGAATGAAGACATCCTCGAAGATGATGGTCGTGTCGAGCTCGTCGCCTTGCGCCGCCATCGGGTGCTCGACGGTCTCGCCGTCGCGTACGTTGCTCTCTCGCGAAACCATAGTGACCCCCGGGGCGTTCGGCGGCACAGCGGCGAAGATGATCTGCTCTTCGGTGATGCCGGGGCGGTAGAAGACACCGACGTTGATGCGGTCGCAGAAGACGGCACCGGTGGCGATGGCCTTGACGCCCGTCACGACAATTCCCGCGTCCGATCGGGACACCACGCGAAGAGCAGGCGACTCCGCTTGGGCCGACTCACGGGACCGGTCGGTTTGCGGGTCGACGAAGGCGATGGCCGCGTTCAGGTCCCCAGCTCGGATCTCCTCGAAGAAGTCGAGGATGCCCGCGGACAGGTCGCGCCCGTCAGTGCCGACAGACTGCTCGCTCCACGGCGTGGGGTCGTCGACATAGGTGCGGAACACCGAGTTGTTGATATCAGGTGACCGCGGCGCGGAGCCCGCACCGAGCTGCCGTATCACCGTCTCGTGGTAGCGGCGCTTGCGCTTGAGCTCCTCCTTGTTGGTGTTCTTGAACCACATCATCGAACGACGGGTACCGTCCTCGTCGACGAAGGTCATCACGTCCTCGAGGTCCGGGCGGTGGTGCAGGTCGTAGAAGTCCGCGGTGAGCTTCGCGAAGGCACGCGTCTTGGGGTGGGTTGCGACATTGTCGACCAATTCGTCGCCCACCCAGACTCGGCGGCCATCATCGAGCGCTTCCAGGTATTCCTTGCCAGTGCGCATGAGATTTCCTTACTGTTCGGCTTGGGTACCACCAAGTGTTGGGGCAATCGGGGTGAGGTTTGCGCGGGTGGCGGAGGTTCACCCGGGTGAAAGCCGGCCAGCCACCGTTGCGCAACCTCATCCGACCTTGCACGCTGTGAAGATGACACGTGACCGCCCTGAGATCGCTGGTGCGCTGGCGCACCTGCGCCAGGGCAAGCCGTCTGCTCTCCTCGTGGAGTTGGACCCGAGAACACGTGCGGCAGAAGCATTCTCGGAGTTGTCGGCCGCCGCACAGGCCAGTGGGTTCGGGATCGTCACCGTTCCCGCGGTCGAGAGTGATCAACTGTCGGCTCGGTCTCGGCTCCTGGACACGCTCGCGGGGGCCGAGGTGCAGGACACCGGCGGCGGTGCCATCGCCGATCAGGTGGCCGAGCTCCTCGACTCGATGTCGCAGAACGCTCCCGTGGTCGTTGTGGTCGAAGATGCGGACTGGAGTGATCCCGCAACCCTCTCCGCGCTGCGAGCCCTTCCTCGAATTCTGGGGCACCTCCCGATCCTGTGGGCAGTCGGAGTGGAGCCGGAAAGCTCGCGCACTTCCCGTGTTGTGAACGCTCTGCGGCAGTTCGGAGCAGCGACGATCACGGAGGAGTCCGGAGACCACCGAGTCGTCGCCGGCAAGCCGGTGGAGCTTTTGCAGGTCGGTGCGGTGATCGGCGTCGAATTCGAGTTGGACGTCGCGGCGCGTGTGCTCGGACGTCCGGTGGGGAGTCTTCTCGGCGAGATCGACAATGCGTTGGCGACGGGCATTCTGGTTGACGATGGCTCGGTGCTGCGCTTCACTGACGCCCAATTGCGCAGAAGTATTTATGACGCGCTTCCTCCCTCCGCACGCAAAGCGCTGCATTACGACATCGCCGAGGAGATGATGAGGCCGGGTACAGAGTCAAAAGCCGTGTGGCATCTGGTCCGTTCCACCGGGCGGCTCACCGACGACGACCTCGAAGTGGTCCGAAGATCGATCAGCCGCCTGGCCACCGTCGCGCCCGAGGATGCGGCCGAGCTTGCCCTCCAGGTCAGCAACCTCTTCACGGCTTCGGACCCTCATCGCATCGAATTCATCACCACTGCGGCAGAACACCTCAGTAACACGAGCAGGGTCGGGGAAGCGTTGTCGATCCTCGAGCGCATCAATGTGGGCGGGCTGAGCGACCGGGAGGAGGCGCGGCTCAGACTGGTCATCGCCCACCTCCACCAAGCGGCCGGTGACGACACCGAAGCAATGGCGCACCTCAGTCGAGCGTTGGCGTTGCCGGAAATCGACGCTGAGCTCAGACTTGCGCTCGTCAAGACCCAGGCTGTCGGTCACATCAACTTGGGCGAGACCGAAGCCGCCGACCAGATGACTCGCCCCATCGTGCGCTTGGCCCAACACAGTCACGACCCCGCTACGAAGGTCAGCGCCGACTTGTTCGCTTCACAACTTGCGTTCAGCCAGGCCAAAGTGACGAAAGCATTGAGATTGGCCGAGCAAGCCGCGTCCGGTGTGGAGGTTTCCGCGACACGACCACTGGTCGCACCACGAATCCCCGAGCTTTGGCTCTCGACTGTTCTGCTTTCCACGGACCGAGCCGACGAAGCGTCGGATCTTCTTCTTGCAGGGCAGCGTCACTCCGAGAGGCGCGGGCTGGCCTGGTCGGTGCCTTACTGGCACACAGTCCGGGCGATCGAACGATGGATGCACGACGAACTCGACGATGCCGCTGCCGAAGCGGAAACCGCGTTGCATGCTGCCGAGCGGCTCGACATCGTGCGGTCCCTTCAGCTGACGCGCTCGGTGTTGGCGATAGTCGAGGTCGACCGGGGAAATGCAGCCCACGCTCGACACCTTCTGAGCGCGGCAACCCTTCCACCTCGGCCGCGCACGTATGACATCTGGACTGCAGCTGCGCTGCTCCGACTCACATCAGGTGAGGCCACCGACGCCCACCAGTGGCTCGATCGGCACGCCAACGTGGCGCGTTTGATGACCTTGCCACCAAGGGTCTGGCCAAGCCTGGTTTCCCCCCGTGCGCCCAGCGAAGCGATCCTCCTCCAGTTGGACGACATCGCGCATACGTCGCACGATCAGCAAGTAATCGTGTCCGCCGTAGTGGCAGCGAAATCGGCAAGCCGAGAAAACTCGACGCCGCGTCCGAGAGCGGAGGGGCGCGTTGCCTGGGGCTGGGGCAGCTTGACGGTCTCCGAACTGCGAGTTGCCAGGCTTGTCGCCGAAGGCCACACCAATCGCGCCATCGCCGAGCAACTTCACGTCTCGGTGCACACCGTCGGCACGCACCTCCGCCACGCATTCACGAAACTCGACATCAACACTCGCGTCGAACTTACGCGGCTGGAGTTGCAGCACGGCGTGGTACCGAACGACGGCTAGAGCCTGTCCGACAACCGGTCCGTGGGTGGCCGCCAAGGGGACGGTGTACGCGCCACCTCACCGCCGGCAACTCCCGGAATCACGCATTCACGCGATGCCGGGAGGCGTCGGTTCGTCAACAATTGGGCAAGACCGCACCATCGCTGACGCTCGTCACCGAAGGACCGCGATGGTCAACCCAGTTCGGGCGAAGCGGTCTGAACCGCAGGATGCACGCTTTTCCCGCACTGGCTTGAAGTTCACACGGCGGACATCGAACCGAGCTCATCGCCGCGTACGAGTTCGCACACCGCTTGCTCCGCTGAGCCAGGTGACTCGGCAGGGACCGACAGCAGAAGGAAGAAATGATGGACCAGCGAAGCTCCGACACCCTTGAGCGTGAGGCAGAAGCCGAGCCGGCCGAAGTGGCAACCGAGCTGTTCTCGGAGGCCCGCTCGGTCGAGGTCGTTGCGGCGAGCTTCGCCGCGACGTCAGATCCGCGACTGCGGCGGGTCATGGTCTCCCTCGTCACGCACCTGCACGGCTTCATCACGGATGTCCAGCTGACCGAAGCCGAGTGGGCAACGGCGATCCGCTTCCTCACCGAGACCGGTCAAATGTGCTCCGTCACCCGGCAGGAGTTCATCTTGCTGTCGGACGTGCTCGGTGCGTCGATGCTGGTCGAGACGCTCAACAACCGGTCGGACGGAGTACTGACCGAGTCGACCGTCGAGGGACCGTTCCACATGGTCGACTCGCCCGCCCGCGAGCTCGGAGCCACGATCGCCGGGGACACCAAGGGGGACCCCTGCCTGGTCAGCGGGAGCGTCTACGGTGCCGACGGACGCCCGATCCCCGGTGCCTCCGTCGACGTCTGGCAGGCGAATGCTGAGGGGTTCTACGACGTCCAGCAACCCGACGTCGAGCCAGATCGCAACCTGCGCGGCATGTTCACCGTTGACGACGAAGGCCGATTCTGGTTCCGGACCATCGTGCCCCGCTACTACCCGATCCCCGACGACGGGCCAGTCGGGGAGCTTCTGCGGGCCACCTCACGGCACCCGAACCGTCCGGCGCACATCCACTTCGAGATCTCCGCTCCGGGAATGCGCACAGTCACGACACACGTGTTCGTCGACGGCACACCGTACCTCGACTCCGACGCGGTGTTCGGCGTCAAGGACAGTCTGGTGCGACAGTTCGCTACCGTCGACGATCCCTACCAGGCCGGCGAGGTCGGTCTCCCCAACCCATTCCGCACCGTCAACTTCGACGTCGTACTCAAGCACGTCGACCAGTCCGCCGCAAGGGACTGACGCCATGCTGATGGGTTCATTCGCCTACGAGGCCCTTCCGATGCGCGTGCGGTTCGGCAGCGGGACCGTCTCGGCGCTGCGAGAGGAGGTTGCCCACCTCGGCCTGCACCGCGTGCTGATCCTGTGCACACCCGGGCAGGCAACTCTGGGCGAGTTAATCAGCGCGGCGCTCGGGGAGCATTCCGCGGGGCTACTGGCCGAGGCCCGCACGCACGTCCCCATCGAGGTCGCAACCCACGCCCGAGACCGTGCGACCGCACTCGGCGCCGACGGATGTGTGGTCGTCGGTGGCGGCTCCGCGATCGGACTGGGCAAAATCGTGGCCCTGGAGCACGGGCTGCCCATCGTTGCGGTGCCCACCACCTATGCCGGATCGGAGATGACGTCGGTCTGGGGGCTGACCAGCGACGGGGTAAAACAGACCGGCAAGGACCTGCGAGTCCTGCCCGCGAGTGTGCTCTACGATCCCGAACTGACGGTCGCCCTTCCGGTGCCGATATCGGTGACGAGCGGGCTCAACGCCGTGGCCCACGCCGTCGAAGCGCTGTACGCGCCGGACGCCTCGCCGATCATCTCGCTTCTCGCCGAGGAAGGCACGCGTGCGATGACCACCGCCCTGCCCGCAATCGTCCGGGACCCCGGCGACCTCGACGCCCGCACCCTCGCCCTCTACGGATCCTGGCTGTGCGGGGTGTGCCTCGGCGCCACGACGATGTCGCTGCACCACAAGCTCTGCCACACCCTCGGCGGGACATTGAATCTCCCGCACGCCGCGACCCACGCGGTGGTGATACCTCACGTCCTGGCCTACAACCAGGCCGCTGCCCCGGCTGCCACCGAGGCGTTGTCCCGAGCGCTGGGAGCTTCGGATCCGGCGCGGGCGTTGTGGGACCTGGCTGGGAAGTTGCGAGCCCCTCGTTCCCTCGCTGAGTTGGGCATGCGGAAAGATGACATCGAGCCGATCGCGGAACAGGTCGTCGCGAACCCCTATGCGAACCCGGCGCCCATTACCCGCGACGGTGTCGTCCGACTGCTCCGCGCGGCGTGGTCCGGCCAGCCGCCCTCGACCATCTCTTGACCGCGGGGCAATCGGATGTCGAGCTTCTCGTTGGTGCCGGGATGGAGGATGTGCGATCGGCATTCGTCCAGGCGGACATCGTCAGCGAGGTCGCCTCCGCACGGATGTGGCTCTACTCGAGGTATGACTGGCGGGCACAGCCACAGGCGTAACCCAGCGGACTGATCTTTCCCCACCGCCTCTGCGTTGCCACGGCAGACGCGGTGGAGGAATCTCACCGAGGTTGGCCCACACCTCGGGGTTGGGTCCGAGCGCGGCAGGCCATCAATTGGGGCGTTATCGCCTTCCACGCTTCGTCGTAACAGGGTGGGATCGACTCAGGTGAGGGGGAATCGGTGGCGTACAGCATCAGCCAGGGCGCGCCACTGGCCCCATCTTCTGGCCTGCAACGATGGTGCCCCTTGGTCGCACTTCATAGGACGGCCCCTGGCCCGTCTCGATGGACGCGCTGCCTCTGAATATTTCTTGCTCCAAACTCGAAGCCTTGTGCACAAGTCAATAGCGGAAAAGGTAGTTGCCTGCTAGGGTCGTAAAATGTACGATCGGCCGCTCCGCGGGGAAACCGACGGGCGTGCGTGCTCGCAACGTTATGGGAGCACATGAATCTTGATGGGGCCTTTGTCGACGTAATCGGACGTGAGGGCCTAGTGGCGGTCATCGAAGGTGACGACCTGTGCACCTTCCGCTGAAGGACTGATCAAACGTCATGGACGGATGCCAGGCGATCGGGTCGACGGTGTGTCAATTCGGGACATCTCTGAGGCCGTACCTGGTGCGAGGGTATGAACCGTGATGTAACAGAAATCACAGGCTGAGGAGTGGCTGATGATCGACCTGAAGTCTGTGCACGCGGCTAGAGAACATCTCATCTATGACGGCGCGATCCCTGAGAGTCTGCTGTCCGCTGTGCGCCCCCACATACTTCAATCGTGGCACCGTTCGATCGCGAGCGGAGCCCAGGTGGCTCTGCCCCGTGCTGAGCAAGCTGAGTTTTCTACGATAAGTAGAGCGTTGCGAGATGCGGCCGAACCGGTTCTGTCCCGGTTGGCGGAGCGACTGTCTGGGCTTGAAGTTGCATTGATTCTTGCTGACCGTGATGCGGGCATCGTCCGCCGCTGGGTTCCGGACAAATCAATAGTCCCGACGCTCGACGGAATCAATTCCAGTGTTGGCTTTAACGTTGCGGAGGACCTCGTAGGTACCAACGGCATCGGCACGGTCATCGAATCCGGTATAGGGCATCTTGTTTCGGGACCCGAGCACTTTTCGGCAGCCCTGGAGTCGTTCACCTGTGCTGGCGTTCCCATCAACCACCCGATAACACGGCGACTCGAGGGCGTAGTCACGCTGTCATGCCCGACAAGCGAGGGCCATGCACTGCTGACGCCCCTTCTGTCGAGTACCGCCCAGGAAATCGAACATGTGATGCTCGACCGAGCATCGTCCCGTCAGCGGCGTCTGCTGAACGCCTACACTATCGCCTCCAAGTCGCGCCGCGGCCCGGTGGCCGCAATCGGTTCCGACCTCTTCATTGCAGGCCCCAGAGTCACAGAGCTGCTCGGAGGCATTGACCAGGCACTGCTGTGGGAGTTCGTCAGATCGGTCGCGCTTGGTTCACATTCGGACGGAACCGAATACGGGTTTTCTCCGGATCGATTTCAGATAGCACGCTGTGATCCAATCGAGTCGGACGCCGAGACAATCGGTGCCATCGTAGAGTTCGCGGTCCCGCACGCCACGGAGGCGGTCGCCTCGGCGATGTCAGCCAGGCCGACGGTGGCTATTCCGGGCCGGAGTGCAGTGCTGGCTCACGCCGTCACTCACGCAACCCGTCTCGCCGCGAAGGGAGTTTCGATCCTCATCGAGGGTGAGCCAGGCGTCGGCAAGCTAGGTCTGGCAAGTGCCATCCTCAAGTCTGCCGATGTAGAAGAGGAGCATGTCTCGATCATCGACGCGGCCATCGGTGATATCGAAGGCACAACACACTTCGTCGATGCCCTCCGGGCAGAGCTCGGGCGAAGGCCGCAGGCCCTTCTGTTGCCGCACTTGGAATCGTTGACTCCCGAGCTGGCAGCATTCACAGCGTCGGTTCTCGGGGAGTTCACGACCGTCGACTGGACGCCTAGAGTGGTCGCGACAATGACGCCGGCACCCCACGGAGACCCGCCACATCAACACCTTCAACGTCTCATCGACACCATTGCGGTCGGGCGTGTGTTCATTCCCCCGCTACGAGATCGACGCGAGGATATTGCGGAGGCCGCAGCAACTATATTGAACAAGCATCGAGGGCAACGAGAAATCGTCCTGTCGCCCGCCGCGCTTCGCGGATTGATCCGGGCACCCTGGCCGGGCAACCTCCGGCAACTCGACACTACGATTCGTGGTTTGCTTTCGACGGTTCAGGGTCCCGAGATCCGACCGGAAGACCTACCAATAGGTTTCCAGGCCGACGCACGAAAACGAGACCTAAGCCAGCTCGAAACCTTGGAACTCACCGCGATCCTCGACGCGCTCCGACAGCACAATGGCAACAAGGCGGCCACAGCTGCAGCCATTGGCATGTCCCGTTCGACTCTGTATCGAAAGTTGCACTCGTACCATGTGGATCCAAATCGACAGTACTACTGAGACGCACCCCATGACGACACTCGTCGAAGCGCCCTCGCGGGACCGCGGCGCATACCTGTTCGACCTCCTCAACCAACTGCGAGCAGTTCTCCAAAATGACTCGGTGGATTTGTGGCACAAGGACAGTTGCGGTCCCACACTCGCGGACGAAGTTCTCATGTTGCTGCAAGCAAACCGAGACCGGGGAACCACACGCAGCGCCGATCTCAGTCGTCGGGAGCAGGAAGTACTAGCGGCGATTGTCACCGGATCATCCAACAGGGAGATCGGCGAGTCATTGTTCATATCTGCCAATACGGTTCGCTTCCACGTCAGGGGCATTCTGCGTAAGCTCGGGGTGGGTAGCCGATGCGAGGCTGCTGTGTGGGCGGCGAACAATCGGCAGTTTCGAAGTGAGGAACTGCGTTATGTGACAACGTCGTTGGAGCAATCAGAACGTTCCACGCGTCGGCACCCGTAAGACGAGTTTGGCCAGGATCTGCTGGGCGGTGGGGACGCGGGGCGGGGAAAGTCTAGATGCTAGAACTTCGCGACTCGACGGCGAACGGTCGCCGAAAGCGTTGTGGACAGCTGAGAGCTAAAGCAAAGAACTACTTTACGACCGCCTCCTAGCGCTTGCTGCTCGAACGGTGGGAATCAAGACCGACGACGGCGCTGGTCACCCGATAATCGACATTCACGAACGCCCGCTGTAACTGCAGTGCGGTTCATCCGCCAAAATGAGCGCAGACACATGGTGGACGGTGTATGTCCCCCGGAGGTGACCGGCCACGGGGGCGTTGCAGACTGGCGGGATACATCCGATCCCCCTTTACCTGCTTGAGTAGGGACCTGGGCCGCACCCGCTGCGCGGCTCGTATCCCAAACGCTGACCGGCCTATGTCGACCTGCCGACCCTTCGCTCGACGGAGGCCACGACCATCCCGATCTTGAGGCTGGTTACGCTAGCGGCGGCGTAGCCGACCATCCACCAGCCGGTCCGTCCCGGACCGCCCGCATGATCGACGGGGGACGACGACTGTCACCTCGACTGCCACTTTGCTCGGGGAGGTCGATTACGTCAAACCTGAGGTCGGCGGCTTACCTCGTGCGAACGTGAGCCTCGCAATACCCGTCCGGAAATGGGACAGCGATAGTTCTGGTGATTGAGTCACGATTGCATCTGCCGGGCCATGACGTGCCCAGTGGCTTGTTGAAGCATTGACGCCACAGTACGGCCGATCGAAGCACAGGACTCAACCGAGAGGACTAATGAGCGATGAATGACGTTGCCACCCCGCGCGTAGCACCCGCCCGAATCGAAGTCGACGCAGTTGTTGTTGGCGCGGGTTTCGCCGGCATCTATGCCATCCACAAACTACGCAACGATCTAGGGCTCGAGGTGCAGGCATTCGACAATGCATCCGGTGTAGGTGGCACCTGGTTCTGGAATCTCTATCCCGGTGCGCGATCCGACACCGAGATCACCGCGTACTGCTACTCCTTCGACCGCGAACTCTTCGAAACGTGGGAGTGGACCGAGCGCTACCCCAAGCAGCCCGAGATTCTGGCATATCTCAATCACGTCGCTGACAAGTACGACCTCAAGCGCAGCATTCAATTCGACACCTCTGTCGTGAGCTCAACCTGGAACGACAGCACGAGTCGTTGGGATATCGAGACAGATAAGGGGCAGCTGTGGTCGGCGCAGTTCCTCATCGAGGGGGTGGGCCTGCTGTCGTCGACCAATATTCCTGACCTTCCGGGTCAGTCGTCGTTCACAGGAGAGTTTCATCATTCATCCCGCTGGCCAAAGGATGGCGTGGACCTCGAAGGCAAGCGGGTGGGTGTGATCGGTACGGGTTCCACTGGCGTACAGATTATTACAAGCATTGCGCCCGAGGTAGCCGAGCTGACGGTTTTTCAGCGAACAGCTCAGTACACCGTGCCCGCACATCACCGGCCGATCGAACCAGAGTTCATGGACAAGATCAATAGCGACTATGAGGGCTACTGGAAGAACGATGTGCTCTCCTCGATCACCGCGTTCGGCTTCGCGGAGAGCGAAGTACCGGCGATGAGTGTGAACGAAGCTGAACGCGACGCGATCTTCGAAGCACAGTGGAACAGCGGTGGCGGCTTCCAGTTCATGTTTGCAACCTTCAGCGACATCGGATCCAGTCGGGATGCCAACGACGCAGCAACGGCGTTCCTGCGGACGAAGATCAAGGAGATTGTCAACGATCCAGAGACCGCTGAGAAGTTGACTCCGAAAGACCTATATGCCAAACGGCCTTTGTGCGACGACGGCTACTACGCCACATTCAACCGGGACAATGTGGCACTCGTTGACGTCAAGGCGCACCCGATTCTGGAGATCACGCCTACCGGAATTCGAACTGACGAAGGCGAATACGAACTCGACGTAATCATTTTCGCAACCGGATTCGACGCGTTCACCGGGAACTATCTCAAGATCGACCAGCGAGGGCGCAGTGGAGTGCGGTTGGCGGACAAGTGGTCCAAGCGGCCGCGGGCCCTGCTCGGCTTGATGACTACCGAATTCCCAAACTGGTTCATGCTGTTCGGCCCGATGAGTCCTTTCACCAACCAACCGCCTGCTCATGAAGTACAGGTCAACTGGATCGCGGATGCCATTCGCCACCTCCGCGAAGCAGGCGGCGACACAATCGAGCCAACCGTCGAGGCCGAGGACGCCTGGATGGACTCATGTGATGCCATCGCAGCGCAAACACTGTTTCCGCAGGTTGATTCGTGGATCAATGGTGCGAATATTCCCGGAAAGCCAGTAGCTGTCATGGCCTACATGGGTGGGATGGGTGGGTACATGAACGAGCTCAAGCGAATCGTTGACAACAACTACGATGGGCTGAGTGTCACCGGAGCCCACGCGCTCGCATAGATCCGACGAGCGCCGCGGACGGCATCACAGTTAGCGAACCGGCCGCGGCGTTCGCCTCGATTTCGACCGTGGCAGCGGAACGACGTGGGTCCGGCAGTTCCTGCGAGCGGCGAGCGACCGGACCGCGTCAGACACATCGATCTAAGGACATGCAAATGAGAGCAATAGGGTACGGATCACTTGGGGACGCAGACGTTCTCCAGCTATTGGACCTCCCGGTGCGAGACCCGGGTCCTGGGGAAGTTCGGGTTCGAATAGCCGTTTCGGGTGTCAACCCCACAGACTGGAAGTCACGTAGCAACGCACCAAAGCAACCGATACCCAAGGGGCGCTATCAAGTGCCGCACCTCGATGGCGCGGGCGTCGTGGATGCCGTAGGCGAAGACGTCGACACTGTCCTGGTCGGTGATCGTGTATGGGTGTGGCTGGTCGCCTACCTCCGATTGGAGGGGACAGCGCAGGAGTTTGCGATCGTCCCAACTACACTCGTTCAGCCATTGCCCGACTCCGCATCCTTCGAACTCGGTGCCAGTCTCGGCGTCCCATTCATCACAGCTCATCGTGCGCTAACACTGCACGAGCACGGTCCGAGCCGTCTCTCACGCGGGGCGCTCACGGGAACTTCTATTCTCGTGGCCGGGGGAGCCGGCGCCGTGGGTAACGCCGCCATTCAGCTCGGAAAATGGGCAGGCGCCGAGGTGATAACCACGGTCAGCAGTCCACAGAAGCGAGGGTTGGCGCAGGCGGCGGGGGCGGATCACGTCATCGACTACACCTCACAGGACGTCGTCGCCGAAGTCCGACACATATGCCCGGACGGTGTCTCAACCGTCGTCGAGGTATCGCCCGCCGTCAACTGCGACATCGACAACGCGGTATCTGCCACCCACGGAGTTGTCGCGGTGTATGGCAACGATCGTGGTGACCGGATGACTCTGCCGGTGCGGTCCCTGATGACGCTCAACATCAACTGGCGTTTCATGCTCCTGTACACGATGCCCGACCAGGCGCATCAGGACGCGGTCGAGTCGATTGGTAGCGCCTTGACGCAGGGTGCGATAGGTGTGGGATCTGACGTGGGCTTACCTTTGCATCACTTCCCGCTCGAACAAGCCGCGGATGCGCACCGTGCCGTCGAAGGTGGCGCGATCGGCAAAGTGCTTCTGTCGCTGTGATACCCGGGCGGATTGCTTGCTTGCGCCGCGGCCTCGCAATTGCAGCGCCGCAGCTCATTTGCGGCGCAGTCGATAACAAGGATGTCGATCGTTGAACAGATCAGAGTCACCTTTGATGAATGCATCGGTCGGCGTCGTCGGGGAGTCGAACGAGGGTGAGCGTCGGGTGGCGTTGGTGCCGAAAATTGTGGCGTCGTTGATCGCCAAGGGCGTCGACGTGGTGGTCGAGTCGGGTGCCGGATTGGGCGCGCTGATTCCGGACGAGTTGTACAAATTGGCAGGAGCCGCCATCGCCGACCCGTGGTCGGCGGACGTGATCGTCAAGGTCGCCCCGCCGTCGGACGAGGAAGTGGGCCGGTTGCATGCCGGGCAGACCCTGATCGGGTTCCTCGCCCCCCGCAACCAGGACAATCAGGTCGCCGCGCTGAAGTCGGCGGGGGTGCAGGCGTTCGCCGTCGAGGCGATCCCGCGTATTTCCCGCGCCCAGGTGATGGACGCGCTGTCGTCGCAGGCGAACGTGTCCGGGTACAAGTCGGTGCTGCTCGCGGCGTCGGAGTCGACGCGGTTCTTCCCGATGCTCACCACCGCCGCGGGCACGGTCAAGCCGGCCACGGTGCTGGTGCTCGGTGTCGGTGTCGCCGGTCTGCAGGCGTTGGCCACGGCGAAGCGTCTCGGTGGCCGGGCCACCGGTTACGACGTGCGCCCGGAGGTCGCGGACCAGGTCCGCTCGGTCGGTGCGCAGTGGCTCGATCTGGGGATCGATGCCGCCGGGGAGGGCGGGTATGCCCGCGAGCTGACCGAGGCGGAGCGGGCGCAGCAGCAGCAGGCGCTCGAGGACGCGATCAAGGGCTTCGACGTGGTCATCACCACCGCCCTGGTGCCGGGCCGTCCGGCGCCGCGCCTGGTGACCGCGGCCGCGGTGGAGGGCATGAAGCCCGGTTCCGTGGTGGTCGACCTGGCCGGGGAGACCGGCGGTAACTGTGAGCTCACCGAGCCCGGTCAGACCGTTGTCAAGCACGGGGTGACGATCTGCTCGCCGCTGAACCTGCCCGCGAGCATGCCCGAGCATGCCTCGGA
>NZ_JBHWUE010000139.1:0-20558 GCF_042738615.1 Rhodococcus sp. NPDC059968 | reverse complement strand
ATTTGCCCCCCGCCAGGCGTCGTGCGGGGCCTTCCCGCAGACAACCTGACCCAAATCGAAATCCCACCCCGAGGACCGCGCCCCGCGCGGGCAGCGGACATCGGGGTTCCGGCCCGCGTCGATCTGCGTAGATGGTCATCACATTGGACGAGACCGCCACCGCGCCATCAACTCCGGCGCGCATCGCTGTCGCTGCGTGGACAGTCCGCGGCGCTGAGGGGATAGATATGGCACACGCAACTTCGTACCTTCGTAAGTGAGGCCGAACACAACTGGTATCGGTAGTGACCGCCTCCGTCCCTGAACTGAAAGTCGCTCTGTTAGAGGCTTTTCCCGCTTCCCAAGCCATGGAGGCTCTTATGTCCACCGTCGCATCCGATTCGACGCCAGTTCTGCACTTGATCGTGGACGAGGTCCGCCGTGAATGTGACGACGTGCTCACGCTGAGTTTGATCGATAGCGCTGGAGACGACCTTCCCGAATGGGAAGCAGGCGCGCACATCGACATTCACCTGCCCGGCGACATGGTCAGGCAGTATTCGCTGCACAGCGACCCCGGTGATCGATCTCGTTACGAGGTCGCAATTCTGCGCGATCCGAACAGCCGGGGTGGATCGCAATACATCCACGACGAGATCAACAAGGGTGCAGCGCTCACCACATCGCATCCGCGGAACAATTTTCCACTCGAGTCCGCCGAGGAGTATCTGTTCATCGCCGGCGGTATCGGTATCACGCCGATACTTCCGATGATGGGAGCCGCCACTTCACAGCAACGCCCACATCGGCTGATCTACGCCGGCCGGTCCCGCACGAATATGGCCTTCGCCGACCAACTCGGCGATCAGGACAATGTTCAGTTGTGCGTGTCCGGCGAAGGCGCCCGCATGAACGTCGACGACCTTCTCGGAGCGCACCTCGGTCCCGGAGTGCACATTTACAGCTGCGGACCGCAACGCCTCCTCGACGCGGTCACTGCCCGCTGTGCTGAGCTCGGCATGGCGAAACAGCTTCATGTCGAACACTTCTCCGGAACCGCTGTCGTGCTCGACCCCGACGCCGAAGTGGCTTTCGAAGTCGAACTCACGAGGTCGGGCAAGACTCTGACCGTCGCACCCGACCAGACCATCCTCGACGCCGTCCTCGCCTGTGGCATCAAGGCGCCGAACAGTTGCGCCGAAGGTGTCTGCGGCTCCTGTGAGACAACGGTCTTCGAGGGCGAAGTCGACCATCGCGATCAGATCCTCGACGAGGACGAGCAGGCCGAAAGCGACGTAATGATGATCTGCTGCTCACGCGCCCGTTCCGGACGCCTCGTCCTCGATCTCTGACGAGACACACAGGATAAACGTTCGTTGGTTCGTCGCAGCCCGGCGTGCCACCACACCCGTCCACTCATAGGAGAATCGACATGACTGAAACCACCTCCGCGCCGCATGGTTCGGCAACGTCGCCGGGCAAGTGCCCGGTGAGCCGGTTCGCGGCGGAGTTCAATCCGTTCGACGAGAAATACCTGCAGGATCCGTACGCCGTATTCACCCGCGCCCGCAACGAGGAACCGGTCTTCTACAGCCCCGAGATCGGGTACTGGGTGGTGAGCCGATATGAAGATGTCGTCGCCATCTTCAGGGACACCGGGTCGTACAGTGCCACCGCCGCCGGTGAGCTGATCAAACCGCCCTGCCCGGCCGCGATGGAGAAACTCGCAGCCGTCGACTTCGTGCCCTCGACGATGCTCGTCGACGAGGACGCGCCGCTGCACACGAAGCGGCGCCGCGTGCTGCGCAAGGGCGTCACCGATGACAGGGTTGCCGAGATCGAACCGATAACCCGCCGCTTCGTCGGCGACTGCCTCGACGCGATGGTCAAGACCGGCAATGCAGACATGGTCGCGGACATGACATTCCAGGTACCGGCCCTGACGGCGTTCGTGCTGATGGGGGTGCCGGAGGCAGAGGTCGAACGCGCCCGCGGCTACGCGTCCCGCTTCGCGCTGTGGATCTGGGGGCGCCCGACCGACGAGCAGCAGGTGGAGTTGGCGGGCGAGTTCGCCGCCTACCTCGAGTACGCCCGCGAACACGTCGAGCGGTTGATCGAGAATCCCGGCGACGACTACATGAGCAATGCGATCAAGGCATGGCAGAAGGCCGGTAACGACGAGGTTTGGGACAAGACGTACCTTGCCTCGATCATGCAGAGCCACCTCTACGCCTCCCATGAGACCACGACGAACGCGACCGCGAACGGTTTCAAGGTGCTGCTCGAGCACCGTGATCAGTGGGAGTTGCTCTGCAACAATCCCTCGCTCATTCCGAACGCCGTCGAGGAGATCCTGCGCTTTGCGTCCTCGGTTCCGGCCTGGCGGCGAGTGACCACCTGCCCGGTGACGATCGGTGGCTTCGACATCGCCGCCGGTGAACGTATCCTCGTGCTCACCGGATCCGCCAATCACGACGACGCCAGGTTCGACGACGGCGACCGTTTCGATATCACCCGCGAGAACGCCGACGAGCATGTGGCGTTCGGATGGGGTATCCACCTCTGCCTGGGGCAGGCTCTGGCCCGGATGGAGATGCGAGTGATGCTCGAGGAGGCTACGAAGCGGCTTCCGCACCTGAATCTGGTGGAGGGTCAGGAGTGGACATACTCGCCGAACACGTCCTTCCGCGGTCCTGAGCGCCTGCTGGTCCAGTGGGATCCTGCTCGGAACCCGGTGCCCGAGGATCGACCGTGACCGAGCAGGATGTGTCCCTCTGGGGCCCTGTTCACGGTGAAAATCCTGGCCGCAGACCAGGCGGACACCGCCCGGCATTTCGCGGGCGGACGACGATGTCGCCACCGCAACCAAACCCGAACTCCTCCTCGATGTTCGAACCAACCCGGACGGGATGCGCGACGGCGCACCACGACTTCGCCCTCGATCCTGTCCAACCCTGACCACTGTCACGAGAAAGGGAGCACAATGCACACCCTGATGGTCCTCTACGGCCGACCTGCCAACCCCGACGCCTTCCGCACGTATTACCAGGACACCCACCTGCCGATTGCGCGCAAGCTCCCCGGCGTCCGCGCGATCCGCCACACGGTAGACATTGCGGCAGCCGAGGGAGCCACACCGTTCGTCGCGATCTTCGAGGCGGATTTCGATTCCGCAGACGAGATGTTTGCGGCTCTCGCGTCCCCTGAGGGTGCGGCCGCTAAGGGTGATGTACCCAACTTCGCCACCGGGGGAGTGCAGATCCTTCACTTCGAACCGACCGCCACGTAACCAGCCACAACCATTCACGGGGTTCTCCGCCATCTATTGCCGGCGGAGAACCCCATTCGATTGTCTGCACCGGGACCGGAATGTGGGCGCATCCCGTGTTTGCGGGCCCTTCTTCGCCGCAAGTGAAATCGACTGGTCAGTGGGACGTCACTCAGCCGAACTGCGGGGGTGCAAAACGGAAGGCCCTGAACTGGTGGTGTTCAGGGCCTTCACTGTCAGCGATGGTGTGCTACTTGGTGAGAGCTTCCTTGAGCGCCTTCGCGGCCGCGGCGGGGTCCTCGGCGCTGTAGATGGCGCCACCGGCGACGGCGACGTCGGCACCGGCGTCACGGACTGCGGCGATGGTGTCGACCTTCACGCCGCCGGCGATCGAGAACGGGACACCGGCGATCTTGCCGTCGTCGAGGAGGGTCTGGATGGAGTAGCCGGGCTGGGCCTGCTCGTCGAGGCCGGCGTGGATCTCGACGAACGCGACACCGAGCTTGGCGATCTCGCGGGCGCGCTCGACGCGGTTCTCGACGCCGATCAGGTCGGCGACGACCTTCTTGCCGTGCTTCTTGCCTGCCTCGACGGCACCCTTGATGGTGGCATCGCCGGCGGCGCCGAGGACGGTGACCAGGTCCGCGCCGGCAGAGAAGGCCAGGTCGGCCTCGAGGAAGCCGGCGTCGGCGGTCTTGAGGTCGGCGAAGACCTCCTTGTCCGGGTGCGCGGCCTTGATCGCGCTGATGGCGCTGAGGCCGGCGCTCTTGATCAGCGGGGTGCCGAGTTCGATGATGTCGACGTACGGGGCCACCTTGTTGGTCAGGGCCAGCGCGTCGGCGGTGGTGAGAAGGTCGACTGCAACCTGCAGCTTCGTCATGTGTTTCTCCTGGTTATTTATCTTCGGGGGTTTAGCGGGTGTGTCGGGTCAGCCGATGTTGGCGTGGCGTTCCCACAGCCGCTCGGCGGTCTGATCGACGCTGTGCCACAACGCCTGGAACAGTGCGTCGAAGGCGAGGAGCACGGACTGTTCGAACAGGCTGCCCGCGTACTGGCGGGTGATGGCTGCGCTGTGGTCCTGCTTGTCGGCCGCCGGCAGGACCAGGACCTCGTCGGCGCGCCGGGCGAGCGGCGAGTCCGAGGCAGTGGTGACCGCCAGCACCGAGGCGCCCACCTTGTTCGCGGTGTCGGCGGCGCCGACCACCGAGGCGGTGGTGCCGGACCCGGAGACGGCGATCAGCAGATCGCCGCCGCCGATGGCGGGGGCGGTGACCTCGCCCGCCACGTGCACGCGCAGGCCGAGGTGCATCAGTCGCATCGCGGCCATCTGAACGGCCAGGCCACTGCGCCCGTTGCCGATCACGAACACCGCGCGAGCGGACGTGATCAGGGCGCCGGCGCGGTCCCACGTCTCGGCGGCAACGGAATTGAGTAGACGCTCGTTCTCGTCGAGCACGATGCGGCGCCCGTCACTGAACCGTGTGCGTGTCTGTTCGACGGTGACGGTCATGGTCCTCCTCGGTGATAGCCGTTCTGGTCTGATCCCAAGGCTGCCGACCCCGGTGCGCTGCGGCACCCGGCCGGTCGGGGAGTTCGGGCTGGCCGGTTGGCCAGTGCCTTCTCGCGGCTACCGGCCATACTGTGGATGCGTGGTAAGCGCGGAGGACTCTGTTCGGTTGCAGGTCGACGCCTGGGTGGAGATGCGGAAGGTGATCACGGGACCGCTCCCGGACATCGCAACCCGCTTCTCCCGGTTCCTGGGCCAATGGTGGTCGCACGATGCCCTGGTGATCTTCACCCGTGAATGCACCGGACGCCCCCGAAAAGTTGCCGGAAACCGTGAGATCGTCGACCGGGTGACCATCGACGAACTCGACGAGATCAAACAATCCATCGAACCCGGTGGCGTCTTCGCCGGAATCCGTTCACTGGGAGGTGGACGCCGCCGAGTCTGGGCGGTCCGCGACTCCGGCGACACCCTGCTCGTCCTGGTCCCGCGACCATCTCAGACGGGCGCACCCGACTCCGATGAGGTCGCGGCGATGTTCGGGATCGTCGCGACCTCCATCCAGCAACAGGTGGCACAGGCCAGCCCCGACTACCTCGCCGAGTCACGGGCCGCGTCGAGTGAACGCGCCCGCACCATCGCCGAACTGACGGAGGTGCACGAGGCGACCCTGTCGTCGATCCTCGGAACCCTGCGCTCGAACGACCTCGACGATCGGCGGTCGCGCATCACGGCGAGCGAGACGGCATCGGCCGCACTGATCGCGCTGCGGTCGGCGGGTGCCGCCGATCGTGCCCTGTCCGAGGAAGCGGTCACCAC
Source organism: Rhodococcus sp. NPDC059968 (assembly GCF_042738615.1). Lineage (NCBI taxonomy): Bacteria > Bacillati > Actinomycetota > Actinomycetes > Mycobacteriales > Nocardiaceae > Rhodococcus > Rhodococcus sp. NPDC059968. The sequence goes on along the minus strand of NZ_JBHWUE010000139.1, from coordinate 14,985 downwards.
GGCATTCGCCAGGCTGCAGGGCGAACTAAGACCTCTCTTGCGGCCTCGGGAGGTCGAAGTCGACTATGTCGACCCGCCGGCCGACGGCCGTCCGCTCCCCGGCGAGGTTGCGCACGCGGCGCGAGCGATGGTCCGCGCCATCGTGCTGGCCTTCACCGCCCAACCGGTGCTGACCCGAATGCGGATCGCGTGGGACTGCGACGGTGACAACGTGCTGATCGAGGTTCGCGACCAGGGGCCCGGCGCCATCGACCGCAACGCGCTGACCCGGCAACTGGCCGGACGCCTGCACACCTTGCGCGGCCGGATCGACGTCGAGTCCATCGCCGGATGGGGGAGTCGGGTGACGCTGACCATCCCGTTGGACCCGCCCGCCGCCCGTCCCGACGAGCATCTTCTGTCCACGCTGAATCCCCGCGAGCTCGAAGTCCTCGCGCACCTCGCGGTCGGCAAACGCAACCGCGCCATCGCCGAGGAACTCGGTATCAGTCAGAGCACGATCAAGTTTCACGTCGCCGGCGTTCTCAAGAAACTCGACGTCGCCAACCGGGGGGAGGCGGGCGCAATCGGAATACGAGCCGGAATCGCGCCCGGCGATGCATATTCCGCGCCCGGCACCAGCTAGAGCGCCGAACTCCGATCAGCGAAGAGCCGATCCAGGGAAGGGCTTCGGCCACGGACTGGTCAGCAGACGGCTGTCACATGCTGTCGAAGATGCGTTGTTCGGGGACGCCGGCGTTCTGTGCTGCGGTAACGGCGTCGAGGAGATCGTCGGTGAGCTGCTCGAAGGTGGCGGATCGGACCCGTTCGGGGGGTCGGTCGCTCGGGTGGGTGGTCAGGAAGCTGTGCAGCATGGCGCAGGTGTCGCGTACGTGCTCGAGCGCCTGGCGTTGGTCGTTGTTCATCGACGGTCCGGCTGATGGCCGACGCTCGGCGTCGGTGTTTCGTGCGGGGCCCTGGGCGGACAGGCGTGGTCGACCGCCCTCAGCAGGTCGTGCGTGAGTCGTTTGTAGGTGGTGAGCCACCGGTGGTCGACGGGTTCGTCGCGTAGATACGCCGTCAGGGCGGCAGTGTTGTCGCCGGTATCCAACCATCGGCGTAGGTCGGTGGTGCGATCCTGGACGTGCTGTAACAATGTGTGTGGCGAAACGGGCATCGAGTCTCCTCCGGTGCGGACTTCCCTTCGGCGAGAATGAATTTGGCGTTGCTGCATGTTTCTCGAGGTCATTGTGACCCATACCGGTGCCCGGTGCCAGGTGTTTCCCGGGTCTGCGCCGTCGCAGGCCACCGTGGAGACTGCTTCGATGCGTGTGATTGTGGGTAGCGGGTTCGCTGCGTAGTCGTTGCCCGCGGGCGCATAGGTGCCGGCGGTGCCGAGCCCGGGCCGTCCCGTGGCCGGCATAGGAAAACCCGGTCAACCCGGTACCGCCGCGGTGGTACCGGGCGGACAATCGAGTGGTACGACATCACGGCCACGACCGAGAAGGAGTGGAGCGGTGAACCGAACCGAGCTCCCACAGACACTGCGGCGATCGTCGAAGGAGGTGCAGGAGGCCTTCGCGACGGCCCATGAGATGGCTGTTCGGCGGTACGGCGAGGGCGAGGAGGCCCAACGAGCGGCGTATGGGGAGCTCAAACAGAGTTTCGAGCTCGTAACCGACCACTGGGTGCCCAAGCAGGATTGATTCTGTCGGTCTGGATACGGCCGATCGAGGGGTCAACAGAAACCCATCGGGGCCTGGTGGGCGACTGACGCCTGCATTGCATGGCCTTGGATTGTAGGTGCCGCAATGGTCGCCGTCGTAGTCAGCACGGGAGATAGTGCGACACGAGACGACAACGTCGACCGGAAATGCCGCCCGTTTCCGCGCCGGGCTAGGAGAATTCCCAGGATGAGCACCCCCAACGACTGGAACGCGAACATCATTGCCGAATTCCGGGCAAATCAGGGCCGAGTGGGTGGCCCATTCGAGGGCGCCCCGGTGGTGCTGGTTCACCACCGGGGCCGTAAGACCGGACGCGATCGCGTGAGCCCGATGATGTATCTACTCGATGAGCAAGATCCGGACACGATCTACGTCTTCGCTTCCAAGGCCGGTGCCCCGACCAATCCCGACTGGTACTACAACCTCGTCACCGCAGGCGAAGCAGAGATCGAACGTGGCACCGAGCAGTACGCGGTGACCGTCGTCGAGGTGACCGGTGACCATCGGGATCGGATCTACGCCGAGCAGGGGAGCCGGTATCCCGGCTTTGCCGAGTACGCGGAGAAGACTGCAGGCATCCGGACGATCCCTGTGCTGGCGCTGCGCCGCGGGTGAGATCCGTCGAGATCAGGGCCGTTGCTGCCGAGCGCGGTCAGTCGGGGTGTGGTGATTCGTCGAGCAGCCGTTCGAGGTAGTTCAGGTCCTGGCGGATCATGGCGATCGCTCGTGCGGGACCTTCCGGGGTTGCCGACTGTGGGTCCTGATGGACCAACGAGCGCACTGCCATGTCCGCGAGTTGAGTGGCGATCACTCGGTCGTCGTCGGCGTTTCCCGGCTGATGCCACCAGGCGATCCAGTTGAGCATGCCGATGACGGCCAGAGCTGCGGTTCGCGGGTCGACCGGTCGCATCTCGCCGGTGCGGATACCGTCTTCGATGGCGTGGATGAATTCCTTGAGCACGTGTCGTCGGCTCTGCTCGTAGTTGCGTGAGATGTCTTCGGGTAGTTCGGCTTCCGATCGGATGATCAACCGGAATCGATCTGGAGCCTGCGCCTGATGTAGTGCGATGGCGGTGGCCATCTCGCGGAGCTTTTCTGTCGGACCCAGATCGGTGCGCTCGTTGATGGTATGTAGCAACGCGGCCGGTGTCTCGGTGCTCTCGCTGACCAGGCGGGAGAGGAGCTCGTCCTTGTTGGCCACGTAGTGATAGAGGGCCGGCCGTGTCAGACCGGTTGCGTCGGCGATGTCCTGCAGCGTGGTGCTCGCGAACCCTCGTTCGGCAAACAGTCGAGTGGCTTGCTCGATGATCTGCTTTTCCACCAGCTCACGGCGAGGGTTGCTGCGGATGCCCGCGCTCTCGGTCGCAGCCTGATCGGTGGAACGGGATTTGCCCCGGCCTCGGGGTCGGCGCTCGTTCGCGGCCTCCTCGCTTGTCATGTCCGAAGGATAACGGGCGCTGGTCACGGGTCGCGTACTCATGCCGAGACCCGTGACCCCGAAAGCGTCGGATCAGCGTCCGATGTCGCCGGATCACTGAAGAACGCGAGGTGCATGCGCACGCTGGCCAAACCTGCCGCAACATCCGCGCGGCAGGAAGTGGGGGCCTCGACGACGACGACTGCGTCTGTGTGGTGCCCGAGACGTTCGGCGAAATCGAGTCGGCTGAGCAGCGAAGAGCGGGTGGATGGGCCGGTGAGCCAGAGAGTTTGCGCGGTTGGTGCGGTCTCGATGAGTGCGGTGGCCTCCGGGCCCCAGGCGGAGTCGAAGTCGATGCCGAGCACTGTTGTGGTGGTGGCGTCACGCAGGTCCGCCGGTGCGACCCGGTGCTCGAATCGGCACTCACCGTGGTCGAGTGGTTGCCCGATTGTCCAGTCCGTGATGTCTGTGTCGGGGATCGCGTCGGCCGGAAGGTCCGCGTAGCTCGCCAGGCCCTTCCGCACGAGCGTGGGCGCGGTGTCGTGGAATCGGCTGAGACTGACCTTTCCGGCGCGGGTCATGTAGGCGATCAGCAGCTGTTCGACCGGTAGGTTCATCCTCTGTGGGAAGGACTCCCACCAGAGTTCGCTGCGGTGCGCGATGTGCTGGAGGTATTCGACGGCGGGGCGGCGAGTTCGTTCGTAGTGCGCGAGCGCTTCCTCGATGTTCGGGGAGGTGGTGAGTGCGTGGTCGAGCGCGATGGCGTCTTCCATGGCGAGCTTGGTGCCCGAGCCGATGGAGTAGTGCGCGGTGTGGGCGGCGTCGCCGAGTAGTACGACATTGCCGCTGTGCCAGTGCCCACACGAGATGGTTCGAAAGCGCATCCAGCGGGTGCGGTTGCCGATCAGCGGGTGGTGCTGAAGCGTGTCGGCGAACGCTTCTTGCAGGTACCTCAGTGACGTTTCGTCGCTGTCGAGCGGCGCTGTCTGCTCGGTGGATACGTCGAATCCTGCCCGCCGCCAGGTCTCCTCGTCGGTTTCGATGAGGAAGGTGCTGCGGTCCGGCGCGTACGGGTAAGCGTGCGCGACGAACGTGCCGTACTCGGTGGTGACCGGTACGAAAATTGCACTCGGAAGAGCGAAATCGGTTCCGCACCAGAGGTACAGGCCGGTGCCGGTATCGATATGTGGATCGAAGCGGTCTGCGAACTGTGTGCGTGTCCCGCTGTTGATGCCGTCGGCCGCGATGATCAGGTCCGCGTCGAGGTCGGCGATGTCTCGGCGTTCGCCGAAATGCAGTCGGACGCCGGCCTGTCGGGCTTCCTGTTGCAGTACTTCGAGCAGGGATGTGCGCGCGATCGCGAGGAGGTCGCCGTTCGGTAGGCGGGCGATGTGCTCGCCGACCTGCATCGACATGTCGTGCGGGTGTGCCGCGGCAACGATGGCGTCGAGCGACGCCGAATCGGCCTCGCGAAGATTGCGTTGTGTGCGGGACGCGAGGCCGACGCCGAATCCGAATGTTTTGTCCGGGGCGCTCTGTTCGTACACCGTCACCTCGGCGTCCGGATGGCTGAGTTTGAGCAGTCTTGCGGCATAGAGACCGCCGGGTCCACCTCCGAGAACTGTGACTCGCGCGAGATTCATGGCAAAACTCCAGTCTGTGTGACGTTTAAGTCGAGTATTCTACGTTCATGTCGAACAGTCAATGTGATGCTGATTCGCATCTGTGGAATCCAGGTATCCTCTTCGGGGCATGCCCGTGTGGACCTGCCCCGAAGGTGTTGATATAGAACGGAACCGGTTGACGGGTGGTTCTACACGACCACGCCGCGTGCGTCGCCTTCGGCGAGCAGCTTCGCCGCTATCTCGGCACGCAACCGCTTCTTGTCGATCTTGTTCACAGTGGTGTGTGGCAAGGACGCCACCCATTCGAGCCGTTCGGGCCACTTGAACTTGGCGACGCCGAGCAGAGCTAGATGCTCTTGAATGGCCTCCATCGACACCGGCTCTTCGTCGGTGGCCACCAGATATGCGCAGGTCTTCTCCCCGAGTCGGGGATCGGGCATGGCGACTACCGCCGCGTTGGCGATGTGAGGGTGCTCGAGCAGGAGTAGTTCGAGTTCCTCCGCGTTGATCTTCTCCCCGCCCCTGTTGATGAGGTCCTTGATTCGGCCCTCGATCGACAGGTACCGCGTGCCGTCGATGACGGTGAATGCGGCAAGGTCACCGGTGCGGTAGAAGCCGTCGGAGGTGAAGGCATCCACGTTGTGCTCTGGGGCATCGAAGTAGCCGGGGATCGTGTACGGGCCGCGGCAGCACAGTTCTCCGACGCCGCCGTCCGGGAGTTCGTTCTCGGTCCCCGGCTCGAGGATGCGAATTTCGTCGTCGGACACGATCGGGGTTCCGACGGTCGTCAGGCGAGCGTGCGTGGGGGAATCGAGCGGGGTCACCGTGAGCAGCCCTTCGGACATGCCGAACAGCTGGCCGGCCCAATGCCCCGCACCGTCATCGACGCGTTCGAACAGTTCGGGTGGAACCTTGGCGCCCGACAGCACGACACGCCTGAGAAATGCGCGGGCCTTGTCGAAGTCCGGGGTCAGAACTGCCTGATAGTGGCCGTGCCCGATGAGGACTTCGGTCGCCTCCGTCCGTGCCATCAACTCGAACGCCCTGGGAGCGTCAGCGGTGGCCAGGACCAGGCAGGCGCCGACGGAGTGCGCCGCGTGCAGCCCGCACGAGATTCCGGCGTTGTGAATGATCGGTATCAGGTGTGCCACGCGACTGTGTTCGTCCCAGCCGAGCCGCTGTGCGTAGAACAGGGCGTTGTTCCAGTATTCGGCATGGATGCGCGGAATGACCTTGGGAACACCGGTGGTACCACCGGAAAGCTGGAACGCGACGACGTCGAGTGGATCGGTCTGCGCCTCGATCTGTTCGACCATCGCACGCGCTGCACCGGGATCGGTCTCGAGACCGAGGTCTTCCAGCCGGCTCACGCCTGGCCGGTTGTTGCCCGCCTCGTCGCCGACACTGATGATGTGCCGGACACTGGGATGCCCGGCGGCGTGTTCGCGTGCAAACTCGACGAGATCGAATCCCGCGGTGTGGGCCTCGACGATGTGCACCACCGCACCGACTTTCCGGCTGACGTGCCCGATCTCGTGCATGCGGTGCGCGGCCAGGGTAGCGATGGGGACCAGCCCGGCTTTGAGGCAGCCGTACCAGGCAAGGACGGTCTCCAGGCGATTGGTCAGCTGGAAGATGACCGGATCGAGTCGGCTGAGCCCGAGTCGGACCAGCCCGGCCGCGATCTGGTCGGTCCGACGATCCAGTTCGGCGAAGGTCACCGAGCCCTCCGCGCTGATCACCGCAATTCGATCCGGGAACCGGGTAGCGATGTGGTGTAGTCGCCGCCCGGTAGGATCGTCGCTCCACATCAAGCTTTCGCGGTAGTGCCTGGCCCGGTCCTCGGGGAACGTGATGAGGCGTCCGCCCCAATTCGAGAAGGTCACCGCCGTCCCCCTGGTTCCAGTGTCGTCACGGGTTCTGCGGACATCATCGCTCCGCTACCGCGGGAAGGAGACGCGCCATGTCGAGGGCGTGATCGGGGTGATCGGCGGGGACGATGCCGGAGTAGATGGCGGTCCAGCAGCCGGGGCAGCACAGCTGCCGGAACACGACGGGGGCGTCGACGTACTCGCGTGGATCTGAGGTCACCTGTGGTCCAGCGGTCGAGGAGGGACCTTCGAACCGGGCGAGGTCGAGTGTGGCGTTGTTCTTGTCGTCTCCGAGAAGACGTCCGCATTGGGCGCAGGCGATCGCGCGGGTGCCTCCGATCGTGACTTCTGCCAGGTTGTCGTCGAGTCTGCGAGCGCCGGTCAGGTCGAGCACAGGGGCGTCGGATCGCGTAGCCCCGGAGCGGTCTCGGCGCTCCGTGCGCATCTCGTCCCGCCGATCCGACGTCCGGATCTCATCGGCGTCTCCGCCGGAGAGGACGACTCCGTAGACGGTCTCGGCACCGTTTTCGGTGACCTTGCCTTCGCGGAAGTCGGCTGCCACGGCGGCCGGGTCGCGCAGCAACGGATCACCGTAGCCGCCGCCGCCCTGCCAGTGCATGTACAGCACCTCACCGGGTGCCACGTAGCTCTCGGCGTAGCAGGCTCCGAGCTCACGCTCGCCGCCGAGATCGTTCAGGGCGTCGGGGATACGGCCGGCAGCGAACTGTTCGACGATGTCGGTGCCGCGGGCGAGGACCTCGACGCCGGTGTTACCGGGGTATCCGCCTGCGAGACCGTTGTTCTGGGCGATGGCCTTGCCCGCCGACGCGAGTACCAGGCCCATCGGCAGGCTGGTGCCGTAAGGGGTGATGGCGATGGAGGCGCTGACACCACCGCGCTGGCGTCCGGGTCCGCCGGAGTCGGGTTCCTCGCGGCGCCACAGCGTGAGCAGCGGGTAGAGGAATTCGGTCATCTCGGTGTCCGGGATGCGCCCCATCGGGATGCAGAAGAGGCCACCGGTGTCCATGCCGTCGGCGGTGGGGCGTGCCCCGTAGCCGCCGGCCATCGGCTCCATCATGATGTTGAGGAACGGCACCGACTGTTCGGGGCGCTCGTCGAGGCCGGCGATCACGGCGGTATCCCACGTGCCGCAGCATGCGGCCTGCACACTCGTGCCGAGATCGACCGACCGGTCGAGCATCTGCGACAGGCATTCGGCAATCAGGGTGCCCGTGAGCCAGGCGGGTCCGATCGGCCCGCGGCTGACCGCTGCGGGGAAGGTGGCATTGTTGATCGTGCCTTCTTCGGAGACCAGATCGAAGCAGCGCATCAGTCCACCGGCAGACCAGGGGATATCCCCGGCGAGGATCGGAAGCAGGGCGAGCATGACGCCGCCGCGCATCCCGGCGTAGGTGCAGTTGATGACGCCGGTCTGTGGGTCGGTGCCGGTGAAGTCGAAGGTGAGGTGATCGGCGGTCTTGGTCATGGCCACGGTGATCTTGTGGATTCCCCGATCGCCGGTGTGTGACTGATCCTGGTAGCCGGTGGCCTTCCAGGTGCCGTCGGGCAGCGAGGTGAGCTTGCCCCGCAGGCGTCCTTCGGCGTCGGCCATCATCCGCTTCATCACGGCTTTGACGGTGTCGGCGCCGTACTGCTCGATCACTGCGAGCAGTCGGTTGCGGCCGACGGTGTTGGCGCCGATCTTCGCGCGCAGATCGAGTCCGACGAGCATCGGCACCCGCGAGCGCCGCACCCAGGCGTCGGAGACATCGCGTTGCAGTTCGTAGTCGCGGACCACCTTGATGGGGGGCGTCGGCAGCGACTCGGAGAACACGTCCTGGGCGGCGGGGTCGAACGAACCGAGCCCGGATCCGCCGAGGTCGGGTTCGTGGCAGATGGCGCTCGTCCAGGCGAAGAGCTTGCCCTCGTGGAAGATTGGTTGGTACACGATCACGTCGCTCTGGTGCAGTCCGCCGCCGACCCAGGGGTCGTTGCACAGGAACATGTCGCCCTCGGTGATGCCCGGGTTCGTCGCGCGGTGCTGGAGGGTCCAGTAGATGGCGAGGTCGACGGCACCGACGAGCATGGTGTTGTACAGGCCGACCTGCACTTCCTGGCCGATTTCGTCGCTGATCGCGAAGTCGAAGTCGTTGGCGTCGGTGACGATGGGGGAGCCGGACATCCGTTTGAGCGCTTCCCCCATTTCGTCGGTGACCGACCACAGCCGGTGTCGGATGACTTCGTAGGTCAGTGGGTCGAGGTTGTCGATCTGCTCCTGGGTGACGGTGTGGACTTCCAGCGTCGGTGGCAGCGATCGAGCGAGTGCGTCGGGGTCGATCGGTCGGCTCGAGAAGATTTCGGAGCCGGGGATTTGCATGGTCATCTTCGGTGCTCCTACTGGGCGACGATGGTGAGATTGCCGAGGCGGTCGACGGTGCCGGTGGTGTCGTGGGGAACGACGACAGTGGTCGTGGGTACTTCGATGATTGCCGGCCCGTGCAGGACGTGTCCGGCGAGCAGTTTGCTGTAGTCGTAGACGTCGGTGTCGACGTAGCCGATCCTGCCGTTCAGGCACACTTTTCGGGTTCCGACATGTGCCGGTGAGGGATCGGCGGAATCCGCGGACTTGACCTCTGGCAGCGTAGGGGAGAACGGCAGAAGGCCGGTGGCCCGTACGCGGTAGGTGATGGCCTGGATTCCGGCCTCACGGAAGCCGCTGTCTTTTCCGTAGAGTTCGGCGTACCGCTGCTCGAAGAGGTCCGACGCGGCGTGGATACCGGCGGCGTCGAGGCTGCCGGCAGGCACCGCCGTCGCTACCTCCGCGAGTTGCATGGTGTAGCGCATGTCGATCTCACGTTCGATCTCCACTCCGGTGAATGTCAACCCCTGCCGGTTGAGTTGCTCGAGAACCTGGGACTCGAGTTGGGCGAAGTTGCGCTCGGCCCGGGCAGGATCGAGCGGCATGGCGGCCGGGTCGGACAGTTCAGCGGCGAGGACGATGTTGGACGAGGCCAATCCGTAAGCGGAGAACGCCGAGGCCACCTGGCCGAGCGGGACGATGACTTCCTTGACGCCGACCTCTCGGGCGTAGGCGGCGCAGTGGGCTGGGCCGGCACCGCCGAACGCGTAGAGCACGAACTCGCGGGGGTCGTGTCCCGCCTCGACTACGGTCTTGCGCAGTAGGTCACCGGTCTGGGCGTTCTGTACCGCGTAGATGGCCGCGGCCGCGTCTTCGATCGACAGCCCGAGGGGTTCGGCGATCTTGGTGCGGATCGCTTCCCGCGCGAGGTCCCTGTCCAGCGGCTTACGCCCGCCGAGGAGCCCGCGTTCGGGCAGGATCCCGAGAACCAGGTTCGCGTCGGCGTTGGTTGGTTCGGTTCCGCCCTGTCCGTAGCAGGCCGGACCGGGTACGGCCTGGGCGCTGTGGGGGCCGATCTGCAGATTGCCGCCGGGATCGACCCAGGCGATGGCTCCGCCGCCGGATCCGATGGCGTGCACCTCGAGGGTGGGGACATTGATCGGGTGGTGGTTGATGATCGTGCTGGACGCCCGGACGGGCTCACCGTCGACGACGAGACCGACGAGGAAGGTGGTGCCGCCCACGTCGGTGGCAATGATGTTGCCGTGGCCGAGTTGCTTGCCGAGGGACACCGCACCCACTACGCCACCTGTCAGCACCGATCCGACGGTGCTGATCGCGTTCTTCGGTGCCTCGGCGGCGGCGACGGCGCCGCCGTTGCTCTGCATCACCAACAGGGGTCCGGCGAGTTTGCGTTCCCGCAGCTTCGACTCCAGCGACCCGAGGTAGTCGCGCAGCCCGGGCCCGATCTGAGTGCTCATGATGGTGGTCGCGTTGCGGGCGAACTCGCGGATGCGTGGGCTCACCTCACTCGACAGTGAGACGAACACCGTCGGGTCGATCTCGTGGACGATGTCGCGGATGCGTTGTTCGTGCGCCGGGTTGCGGAACGACCACAGCAGTGAGACCGCGATCGCGGTGATTCCGTCGGCGAGGAGTGTGCAAATGGCCGCACGAGCGGATTCTTCGTCGAGTGCGACGACGACGTTGCCGTCGCGGTCGAGTCGTTCGGTCACTTCCAGAGCATGCTTCTTCGGTATCAGTCCGTGTGATTTGCTCTGCCCCATGACATTTTGCAGTTGTTCCGGCGAGCCACCCAGGTATCGACCCTCGACGTTCATGATGTAGATGGAGTCGCGGTGGCCCTTGGTGGTCAGGAATCCGACCGGGGGCACGTTGCCCATGACGAGCGCGTTGAGCGACGACGTGGTGCCGTGCGCGATGTGGTGGGTGTTCGCCAGCATTTGCTCGATGGGGCAGCCCAATTGCTCGGCGAGTGCCTCGAGGACATCGATCACGCCGCGGGAGTAGTCCGGCGGCGTCGAGGGGGCCTTCGCAGCGAGAACAGTGCCGGCATCGTCGTCCAAAACCGCGTCTGTGAACGTGCCACCGACGTCCACTCCGATCACATATGCCATTGGTGCTGCGCTCCTTTGTGCCTGGGGGGAATTCTGAGGGCGGTGTGAGGTCATCCTCGAACACTCCTTACGTCTGTGTCGAGTATTCGACGTGAATGATGACATGTCAAGGGGCGACTGTGAGCGCCGTCACGAACGCAAGGGAATCGCGGCGAACTCATGGTTCGGCACCGGGGGTCTTGACGAATCATCATCGGCGTCGAATACTCGCCGTAGGCGTAAATCTACGTCCGACTCCACATCAGAAAGGCCACATCATGGGCATTCATCGCATCGGGCTCGTCGTACCGAGTTCGAATGTGACGGTCGAGACGGAAATGCCGGCACTGCTCAACCGGCATGCGGACGCACAGTTCTCGTTTCACGCGAGTCGGATGCGGATGCAGTCCGTGTCCCCGGAACAGCTACGGGCGATGAACGCACAACGGGAGCGTTGCATCCTCGAACTCGGTGATGCCGGGGTCGACGCCATCCTCTACGCGTGTCTTGTCGCCCTGATGTCGGTGGGGCCCGGAGAACATCAGCGGGTGGAGGGGCTGATTGCGGAGCAACTGGCCACCGGCGGTTCGGAAGCGGCGATCCGTTCGAGCGCGGGCGCACTCGTCGAAGCCCTCCACGCCATCCATGCCGAACGGATCGTCCTGGTCACCCCCTACATGCGTCCCCTCGCCGAGCAGGTCGTCGCCTACATCGAGGCCGAAGGAATTCAGGTATCGGACTGGCGAGCCCTCGAGGTTGCAGACAACGCGGAGGTCGGCTGCATCCCCGGCCACCGGGTCATGGACGCCGCCCGATCGCTCGACCGCACCGGAGCCGACGCGCTGGTGATCTCCGCGTGCGTGCAGATGCCCTCACTCGACCTCGTCCAAGTGGCCGAAGACGAGTTCGGGCTACCCGTCCTCTCGGCCGCCACCGCCGGCGCCTACAGCCTGCTGCGCGCGCTCGACCTTCCGGTCCACATCCCCGGAGCCGGTGGCCTGCTGCGCGCCGACGCCCCGGCCGCCGCCCTTCAGTAGCGCCGAACCCATTGGAGTCCACCATGTCTGAACTGAAACACACGGTCAAGGGCGTCGACCACGTCGCCTACCCGACATTCGATCCCGCAGGCACCGTCAAGTTCTACCGCGACGTTCTCGGGTTCCCGGTCGTGCACTCGATCTGCGCGGCCGGCTGGGGCCCGGAAAAGCACCCCGACTTCATCCACTTCTTCTTCGATATCGGCAACGACGACCGATTGGCCTTCTTCTACTATTTCGGCCTCGAACCGTTCGACGGCGGCCCGCAGGGCGACTCGTACTCCCGCTTCGCCGAGGACGTACCCATCTTCTTCATCCGCTCCCGCCATCTGGCCATCCACGTAGACAGTGAAGACGACCTGATGGAATACCGGCGACGCTTGGACCACAGCACGTGGCCGGTGGAGATGCAGATCCAGCACGAGACGATCGAGTCGATCTACACCCACGACCCCAACGGCTACATGATCGAAATTACCCGGGCGCTGCGCCCGGTCACCCCGCAGGAAGACCTCGACGCCAGCCTCACCATCGACGCCCTCGTCGACGTCGTGACGGGCCCGGACCCCAGCATGGCCGCGCTGCTCACCCGCAAAGCCGAACTGATCACCGAACGGGCAGCGGCCTGGCAGCACGAACAGCAGCAGGAAGCGAAGGAGATGGCGGCCCGATGACCACACTATTCGTCCTCGACGTCCCCGAGAACACGGCCGTTGCCGAGGTGGCCGGTCGCGACCCGGCGGTCTCCGTCGACCACGTCGGACCCTACTTCCGGATCCGGTCGGACTCCGACATCGTCATCGATCGCCGCGCCACCGGCTGCCGTCACGCGGTCTGGTACAGCAGCGTCGCCGGATTGGCGCAGTCCCGAATCACGCAGTGGGACAAGAACGCCATGCGAGTCGAGCCGAAATGAGCGAGAGCACCCAGCGGCTGGGCGCCGGACGGTATATCGACGCCGCCCAGGCCCCCGATACCACCGTCACATCGGTACACGAACTCGCCACCGCCGACGGAGCGAAGGTCTCCGGTGTCCTGCGGGTAGTCCCCGGAGCGCAGACCGTCGTCGCGCTGATGCACCCGCGCCAGGATCTGACCCACCACGTGCTGGTGCCCGAACTGCTCGCCCGCGGGTACGCGGTGTGGACGCAGGGCACCCGATCGGTCAACAATGACATCGTCCTCGTGCACGAGCAGGCCCTGCTCGATGCCGCGGCCGGGCAAGTCTTTCTGCGGGAGAAGGGTTTCGACCACGTCGTCACCCTCGGCCACTCCGGAGGCGGGACTCTCTACGCCTTTTACCACCAGCAAGCCGGTTTGCCATCGGGGGAGCGGTTGACTCATACTCCCGCAGGCCGAGCCATCGACCTGGCCGGGGCCGAGATGCCCCGGCCCGACGCGGCGATATTCATGGCGCCGCACCCCGGTCAAGGTGCACTCCTGCTGCGGCTGATCGACCCGTCGGTCGTCGACGAGTCCGACCCGCTCTCAACAGATCCGGACCTGAACCCGTTCGATCCCGCCAACGGATTCGCCGAGCCGCCCCACAGTTCGTCCTACCCTCCGGAATTCATCACCCGCTACCGCCAAGCGCAGCGCGACCGCGTCGCCCGCCTCGACGCCATCGCCCGGCGACGCGTCGACGAAGCTTCCGACGCGCGCCGCCGGTACAGGAGCACCGCCGATCCAGCGGATCGCCGCGCCGCCCTCGCGCCCCGCGTCCTCACCGTCTACCGCACCGACGCGGACCTACGTTTCACCGATCTATCGCTGAACCCGAACGAACGCCCCTACGGTTCACTGTTCGGCCGAAGGCCGGACCTGACCAACTACGGACTCGTCGGCTTCGGACGGCTCGCCACACCGGATGCCTGGTTGTCGACCTGGTCCGGGCTCAGCAGCAACGCCGACTTCCTGCGCTGCGCCCCCACGGTGACCACACCGACACTGTTCGTCGAACTCACCGGAGACCAAGCCTGCTTCCCCGACGACGCCAAGACGATGTGCGATGCACTCGGGGCGACGGACAAAACCCACATCCGCGTTGCCGGCACCCACTTCGGCGGCCCGATCCGCGACGGCGCACCCACCGGTGCCAGCCTCGCCGCCGCCGACATCGGCGCGTGGCTGGCAATCAGATTCCCTTAGCCTGGAAACACCGATTCGGATGAGCGCCTGAGAGTGTCATAAGGGCGAAATGCCCTGCCGTAGTGGAAGAATAAGACTTCTCTAGGGTCAGATTCAGCCACACAGAAGGACATCTCGCGGATGCAACTATCTCACACCCGGCCCGTCGCTGCCGCCAGGTTCGACGACCCGAATCTCGTGGCGACCGCCGGCCTGGTCCCGATGATGGCATTGGCCCAGGCCAGCGGCCTGCTCACCCTCGCCGATCAGCACCTGAGCGTGCCGACCGACAAAGGCGCCAACGCCGGCCGCAAGATCGGGTCCCTCGTCGGCGGGATGGTCGCCGGCGCCGACAGCATCGCCGACCTGGCGTTGCTTCGGCACGGGGCGATGGGCACGATCTTCGACCGCCCCTACGCCCCGTCGACGCTGGGATCGTTCCTCCGCGAGTTCACCTTCGGGCACGTCCGCCAGCTCGACGCCGTCGCCTCCCGATTCCTGCTCGGGCTCGCTGCTCGCACCCCGGTGGTGGCGGGGATCGACACCGGACGGGTGCTGGTCGATATCGACGACACGATCATCGAGGTCCACGGTCACGGCAAGCAGGGCTCCGGATACGGGTACTCCGGGGTCCGCGGGCTGAACGCGCTGCTCGCGACGGTCACCACCGACACCGCGGCGCCGGTGATCGTGGGGCAGCGGCTGCGCCGGGGTGCGTGCGGCTCC
>NZ_JBHWUE010000138.1:0-20601 GCF_042738615.1 Rhodococcus sp. NPDC059968 | reverse complement strand
ATCACAGCCCACAGGTCATCGGAAATCTCATCGGTACGCAACACTCACGCAGCATCCCGCACCGATCCCCGAACGTTTAACAGACACGCTCTAGGCGATCTGCGACGATTGCACCACCTCGGCCCCGGCCCCCTCTCTCGGGGAGGCCGGGGCCGCAACGCAGTTCAGCCGGGAATGGCCATCCCGTCGCACAGGCGAGACATGACCCGGTCGAGTTCGTCGGCCCGGCACACCGCTGCCACGTACCGATCCGGCCGCAGGACGATCACCTCGTCCTGCCGACGTTCGAGTTTCAGGTCGCGGAACGCACCGTCGACGTCGAACAGTTCGGTGCTCGAACTGCTTCCGCTGCTCGACACCCTGAACCCGTGGCGGCGTGCGGACGGCGGAGCCGTCACTCGGAACAACTTCGCCCCCAGCGCATTCACGCGTGCTCGAGTGGCCGGCGAGAGCGATTCTGCTGGATCGCTCGTCAGTCCGAGAACAGCAAATCCCCGTCCGACCGCATCGTCCAGCTTCACTCGGTTGCCGTCGGCGAGTTGCACCGAAGGCTGCCCGAAGAGCCGGCCTACCGGAGAGCCGGAGTCCTGTTCCGGTTCGGCCACCACCACCCCGTCGGTGTAACGCGGCGCCGGCTTGTATTTCATCTGCAGAATGTATTCGCGCGCGCCGGGAATCAGCTGAACCCCACGGAACACGGCGTCGCGCACCACCTCGGTGGCGCGATTACGCGGCTGATAGTAGCTCCCGATCCGGGTGGCGAACGACACCATCGCCTCGGCATTCTTCCTACGCTCTGCGTCGTAGGTGTCGAGCAACCGGTTGCCGGCCCGTCCCTGGACGACCGCCGCCAACTTCCAGGCCAGGTTCGTCGCGTCACGGATTCCGGAGTTCATGCCCTGCCCGAAGAACGGCGGTTGCAGGTGCGCGGCGTCGCCAGCGACGAAGACGCGGCCGGACCCGAACCGGTCCGCTGTCCGTGAATGATGCCAGTACACGCGACGCCGCAGGACGGTGGGCATCGGTATCCCGTGGTAGAACTTTCGCAGCAGCCGATCGACGGATCGATCGGTGACGACGTCCTCCTCGGTCTCGTCAGGTAGGAGTTTGAACTCGAATCGCCGATACCCGTACGGTAGCGGGATCGTCATCGCCGGCCGATCCGGATCGCAGTAGACCGCTGAATAGGGCGCATCGAGGGAATCTTCGCTGACGTCGACGACGAGCCACTTCGACGGCGCCGTCTCCCCGGTGAGCAGCAGACCCGCTGCGTCACGGACGAAGCTGCGGCCACCGTCCGCGCCGACAACGTACTGCGCTCGCACCCGCACTTCACCCGCCTCGGACTTCGCTACCAGGTGCACCGCGTTCGAGGTCTGCTTCAACTCCGTGACCTCGGTGGCCGTGTGGAGTTCCACATGGCCGAAACGGTCGAGGCCTTTCCGGAGCCCGGCTTCCATCAGCGGCTGAAAGAACAGATTGCGTCGAGGCCAGCCGTACGGTTGCCCGCTGGGACGCACGTGGGCCAACTGCTTGCCGCGCGAGTTGTAGTACCGGATCGGCGCATTCTGGATGGTGTCCCGCACGATGTCGTCGACGATCCCCGCGGTCTGGAACGAGCGCAATGATTCGTCGTCGACCGCCACCGCCCGCGGATGGTCGATGATCGCCGGCTCCTTGTCGAGCACGACCGTCGTCACGCCCTGTGTGCCCAGCAGATTGGCCAGTGTGGCACCGCATGGACCGGCACCCACCACCGCGACCTCGACCTCGATTTCCATCAGAAGTGCCTCCTCGCACGAGTGTTGTTCGCGTTGGATTCGAATTGCTGTGCTCGATCGGGCATCAGTTCACGCCGCGGCTCGTCGGGTGTTCTTCCCCGAACAGTCGAGCCAGATCCTTCTTCACGACCTTGCCCATGGCATTACGTGGCAGTTGGTCGAGCACCTCGAGCTGCACCGGCAGTTTGCGCTTGTTCAGCCCGCGGCCGACGAGGTGCTCGCAGACTCCGGCCAGGCTCGGAGCCGCCGCAGCGTCCTCTGGTACCACCACCGCGCAGACGCGTTCACCCGTCTCCGGGTCGGGGAGTCCGATGATCGTCGAATCGACGAGTCCGGGAACGGTGACGAGGTGATCCTCGACTTCCCGGGCGGAAATGTTCTCCATATTCCTGATGATCACGTCCTTGAGACGGCCGACGATGTTGAGGCAACCCTCGTCGTCGAGGAAGGCGAGGTCACCCGTGCGAAAGTAACCGTCGTCGTCGAAGGCCTCGACGTCCAGTGCGGCGTCCACGTACCCGACGGTGAGTTGCCGGGCCTTCACTCTCAGTTCACCGCGCTCGCCGGCAGCCACGTCGGAGCCGTCCGCGCCGACGATACGTACGAAGGTGCCGGGTCCCGGACGGCCTTCGGTCACCGCGATCTCGTTCGGGCTGCCCGAGGGACTCCCCCACGCGAGGAACGGGCATTCCGTGAGCCCGTATCCGGACACCAGGCCCACCCCGCCGAGTTCGCTCGAGACCTCGCGGTGCAGGGCGACTGGACGCGGCGCGCCCCCGATGAGAAAGGCCCTTAGGTCCGGGAACAGCCGACCATCACGCGCACGCTGTTGTCGGAGAAAGGCTTGTGCGAAGGGGGTTCCGTTGCCTCCCAGGGTGACACCGGTGTCGGCGAGGAGTCGCGCGGTCGCCTCGGGTTCGAAGACGTCGGTGGTGATCAACGCTGCACCGGACATCAGCGCGACGAGCAGGTGCAGAACTCCGCCCACATGGGCGATCGGTGCGAGCGCAGCGATCCTGTCATTCGGTCCGGGAGCGATGGCTTCACAGAATGTTTCGGCAGCGGCAAGTAGTCCCGCGTCCACGTGTCGGGCGCCCTTGGGTTTCGAGGTGGTGCCGGAGGTGTAGAACACCCAGCGGACATCGGTCGGCTTCGGCGGCGGTTGCTCGGTGCGAGGTTCGGCTCGAGGAAGGGTGCGGTCGGTGACGAGGACGTCGATTCCGGGCAGCCGAGCGGCCACCGAACGTGCCATCTCGCCGTGGGCGTAACCGCGGAATTCCTCCGGGACGATCAGCAGCCGGCTGCCGACCTGACGACAGATGAACTCCACCTCGGGTTCGCGCAGCATCATGATCAGAGGATTCTGCACGGCGCCGATCCGGGAGAGTGCCATGGTCAGCACCATGGTCTCGGTCCAACTCGGCAACTGCCAGGAGACCACCGTGCCCGCGGTGACGCCGCGTTCGGCCAGGCCCGCGGCAACCCGCTCGACGGATTCTCGGAACTCCCGAAAGCTCGTGGTGCGCCGATGCTCGTCGATCACGAGGGTGTCGTCGGGCGTTGCGTCCGCCCGAGCGATCACGAGGTCGAAGATGGTGTCCGAGTGCAGATGCCCGGGCAGTTCCGAGGTCCGACCCGAGGTCATGCATGCACCGTTCTCGATGCGGCGTGACGACCGGCGAGATAACCGAACACCATCGCCGGCGCCAGCGTCCCACCCGCGCCTCCGTACGTCATCCCGAACGGCGACGCCATCACGTTGCCCGCCGCATACAACCCACCGATCACCCCGCCGTCGAGGTCCACCACCCGGCCGTGCTTGTCGACCTTCGGTCCCCCCTTCGTCCCCAACGCCCCACTTTCGAGCCGCACCGCATAGAACGGCGCCTCGGTCAGCGGACCGAGGGTGCCCTCGACGGCACCCTTCAGGTGCGGGTCGCCCCACCATCGGTCGTGCGCACTCTCACCGCGGTGGAAGTCCGGATCACATCCCTCCGCCACCTGTCCGTTCCACCGCTCGACCGTCTGTTCCAGCGCGTCGACCGGAATCCCCAGGGCGGCCGCCAACTCCGCAATGCTGCCGGCCCGTGTCATCCATTCCGGCGCTACCTCTCCCGGCGGCCACGGTCCGACCGTGCCGTAACGCCGCAGATACTCCTGATCGAAGATCAACCAGCACGGAAGGTTGGCGTAGCGGAAGGCGGTCACATCCTCCTGGTGAAATGCCCCGCCGAAGGCGTTGTAGTTCGCCGCCTCGTTCGTGAAACGCCGCCCCGAGCGATTCACCATGATCGACCTTGGCCGTGTGCGGTCCGCATTGACCATCACCCGGTTCATCTCGTTCACACCGTCCGGCAACTCGGCCACCGGACTCCACCACGCCTCTCTCATGTTCCCGAGCATCGCCCCGACCCGCATCGCCATCGACAAGCCGTCGCCCTCACACGTGGGCATCGAGACCGGATGCGTCAGCGGGCCCCGCAGGAATGCCCTTTTGAATTCTTCGTTCCACTCGAATCCCCCCGTCGCCAGCACCACACCCGACCCGGCAGTCACCTCGACGTGCTTACCGCCGGCCGACTCGAAATGCGCTCCCGTCACCGCCACACCACCGCCCACCGTCGACGCGGTCACCAACCTTCGCGCCCGCATGCCCGGGAACACCTCTACCCCGGCCTCGAGGCAGGCGGCGAGTAACCGTCCCACCAACGACTGACCTCGTCCCCGCTCGTCGCGCTCCCGGCGGCGAGCGACCTCGACTTCGGACGGCGGCCGCGGCACTGCGGCGCCAATCGGTGTCTCACACTGCACGAGATGCAGATTCGCGAAATAGGGTCCCGGCGTCACCCGCGACGCCCACTCCCCCAACTCGTCGAACGCGAACAACGGGGTCTCCAACGTCCTTCCGCCACCGGGCTTACCGCCCGGATGTTCGGCGTGATAGTCCGGAAACCCCTCGGCGACATAAAATTCCGTTCCGGCCTCCGCGTCGAGGAAGGTCACCATCTCGCGCCCCGCCACAACGAACGTTCGCACCAGATCCTCGTCGAGTAAGCCCCGTGACAGCGACATGATGTATTCCACCGACTCCTCCTCGGAGTCCGCGACGCCGGCAGCGCCCATCAGCGGATTGTTCGGAATCCATACGTTCCCGCCCGACCACGCGGCCGTACCGCCGACCTTGTCGGCCTTCTCGAATACCCCCACCCGGGCACCGCTCACCGCCGCCGTGAAGGCCGCAGTCAAACCCGCAGCACCCGAACCCAGAATCACCACATCGAACGACGAGCCCACGAACACACCTCCGTGCAGAGAAAGGACCGCAGAGTTCTATCTAAAGCTGTCAGATCACGCCGACACCGCGACGGCCATGCCCGTGATCCACTCCTCCACCGGCTCGTAGATCAGCGGCTCGAGCGGAACGCCGCCACCCGCCGCACCTGCAGCCAACCAGGTCCGCACCTCATTGGCTCCCGCACCGGCATCCGCGTGCGCGCTGTCGGTCAGACGCGCGAGGGCCTCCCTGTCCCAGGTCGCCGATGCGTGCAGAAAGGCCTTGTCCCACGCAGGTTTGATCTTGTTCCGCGCGGCGGCGGAACCCTCCGCGATGATCCTGGCGCGTTCCTCGTCGCTGATGTCGTACGTGTCCACTTCGAGACTGGGTGGCGAATGCGAAAGACCACCGGTGCCGATTACCAGCACCTGATCGCCCGTTCCGGACAGATACCGGCCCACTGCGTCCCCGAACGCGAGCACCCGCTCGGCCTTGGGCAACGGCGCCGTTGCGCAGTTGATGGGCAGCGGGATGACGGGATACGCGTCCACGCTGCCGGTCAGATCACGCAAAGGCTGTGCGAACGCGTGGTCGAGCTGCACATCCCGGCAGACCGAGATATCTATCCCGGAGTCGAGCAGATGCTCGGCGAGGCCTCTCGCAATGCCCTGGGGGACGTTCAATGCGCCTGCAGAGTGCCCGGCTTCCGCCATGATCCCGGCAGACAGTGCCACCCCGAAAGTGGGGACGACGTGCCGGAATGCCCTTCTGTGGTCCCCGCCGAACAGGACGATGTAATCGGGATCGAATTCTCGGACGATCGCACTCGCGCGTGCCAACCCCGTCCGGAACGTGGTGCCGAACACTCGGTCGACGTCTCGCTCCATTCCTGGGCTGTGGCTCGCGCACACCACCATCCGGTTCGCCGTCGCCTGCTTCAGTTCACTCAAGACATCCTCCTCGAACCTGACTCGTCGCCGGGGAACGCTATCGGTCCGTGACACGAGTCAAACATGACACCAACGTTAGATGGTAATGGTCGTCACGTCGAGGGTGTGCCGTTTTTCGGTTACCTCATCATCAGAGTTCCGCCGTCGACCGGGAAGATCTGCCCAGTCATGAACCGGGCGCCCTCACCGGAGAGGAAGGCCAGCACCGGAACGAAATCCTTCTCGACGTCACCGAGCTTGCCTCCGAGCGGGACGGCTTTCGCCATGTACGCATCGTGCGCGGCCAATTGTTCCGTCGTCATCGATGCTCGGGTCTTGTCGTACATGGGAGTCCAGATGGCCGGAGCGATGGCGTTGACGGTGACGCCGTACTTTCCCCATTCCTGAGCCGCGGTGCGGGTCCACGCGACCACAGCGCCTTTGCTGGCCGAATACGCAGCCTTATTCGTCAAGCCCTGGACCCCGGCGGCGGACGCGAAGTTGATGATCTGTCCGCCGCCGTCCCTCAGATGGCGGAACGCCGCTTGATTCGTTAGAAACGTGCCGGTCGCGTTGATGCCTATGACCCGATTCCAGGTGTCGAGCGGAATCTCCTCGGCCGCTCCGCCCGGAGCGATGCCCGCGGCGTGAATCAGGACGTCGAGACCGCCCAGTAAATCGACGGCCTCCGCGAACGCCGCATCGACCGAGTCTTGTTCCGACACATCACATTGGACGAATCGAGCCTTGCTCGCCTCTGCGATCTCACGTCCCTCGCGCTCGTTAAGGTCGAGCGATACCACTTCGGCTCCGAGAGCGGGATATGCACGTACCAAGCCTTCACCCATCCCACTGGCGCCTCCAGTGATGATGATGCGCCTGCCCTGCAACATTTCTGACATTACGTCTCCTTTGAGGAATACTCGCACGAGCAAGATACCGAGTCATTGTTCAACTCTGCAATGACTTTGTCGCTTCACGCCCGGATTGCCACAACAACAGCACTGATCTCTCGGTCATGATCTGACACTCGCGGTGATTTCTGGACCGTCCTCGTGAAGCTCTGCACCCTCTTCCCCGGCAGCGGATGGCTCCCGCCGGCGATTTCTGGCACAGATGCGTGTGTCGCACCGCCGCGGAAACTGACGCAGGACGGCCGCCGTCAGCAGCAGGCGTCACTCCCGGAAGTATCGGCTGACCGCGACCGCGGACCCGGCGACCGGAGAACTGCTGTCCATCGATGCCGACCCCCGGGTGCTGCCCTACGACGAGTGCCCGCTCGCGTCACGCAATGTGGGGAAGATCCTCGGCACTCCCCTCCCCGACTTGCGCTCCGTCGTGCTCGAGAAGTTCGCCGGAACCGAGGGGTGCACGCACCTCAACGACGCCATGCGGGCACTGGCCGAGGTTCCGACCCTCGTCCGCGAATTGCGCTGAGCAGGATCAGGATCAGGACCCCTTGCGGACGTTTCCGCCCCTGCGGTTTCGGTAGGCCACGGCCTGCGGCTCGATGACCCGCGCGGCGGTCTCGAGCTCGTCGTGCCTCTCAGATTCGGTGCGGTGTTCCACCGAAGAGGGTGGCTCGGACGGCGTCGGCGGATGGTGCGGTGAGGACGTCGGCGAGCGGAGCGTGCAGAAGCACCAGATCCGCGGGTGCGCCCGGACGGACGGTGCTGGGTCTGCCGCCGGGATCGTCCGCGGGTGTGAGATACCGCGTCAATGCATCTGCAGCAGTGATGCGTTCGGAGACGCCGACGACCTCACCGGTCGGCGCCCGCCGGTTCACCGCGGCGGTGATCACCGCCCACGGGTCCGGTGGTCCGTACGGGGCGTCGCTCGAGAGAGCGACCGGGACGCCCGCCTCGATCAGTGACCGGCAGCGATACAGGTCGGGGTAATCGATCTCGTCGATGTCGCGCAGGTAATCGTCACCGCGGTGCGCGAGAAAACCGGGCTGGGTGACGACGATGAGTCCACGTCGGCGGAGGCCGTCGATCGTCTCCCTGGGGATGAGCGCGCCATGCTCGATGCGGTCACCGGCCCTTGTTCCGACGTCGTCGAGAACCGCGAGCAGAAGCAGCAACGACTCCCGGGTGACGCAATGCACGGCCACCGCCCGGCCCCGGTCGTGGACGTCGCGGATCCGGTCGGCAAGGTCGTCGAGGTCGGGAAGCCCGGAGTCGGCCAGCACAATCTTGTAGGGGCCCACGGTGACCCGGCCCTGCGGTGAGGCGGTATCGCTGTCGGGCGCTGCGCCGAGCAGGTGCACCCGCTGCGGCAGGCGGCCGTCCGAGACCGACGTCTCGATCGCTGCGCGTGAACGCGGGTCGAGGTCCGGGCTGGCGTCGGTGACACCCGTGATCCCCCACCGAGCGAGGGCGGCGCCGACCGCATCGAGGCGCGGCGGACCGGACGGCGGGAGCCGGTCACGCAACCAGTCGTCGGCGCGCCACACCCTGCCGGTGGGACGGCCGTCCGGGGCGCGCTCGATTCCTGGATGCGCCGCCTCGGCCAAACGCACGGCAGCACTGGCGGCACCGTTGAGCATCCACATCGCACCGCTGCGGTGTTGGACGCGCACCGGCCGGGCGGCGTCGAGTCGGTCGAGGGCGTCGGCATCGAGGTCGCCCGCGACCGTCTCGATGTAGCCGACGCCGCGTACCCAGCCGTTGTCGTCGCCCGGCGCCCGCCCGAGCGCGTCCGCCAGGGCGGCGCCGTCGCGGACACCCGGCGGCCCGCAAGGCACGGACGCTGCGTCAGCGGCCATCGCATGCAGGTGCAGGTGGTGGTCGTGCAGGCCGGGAATCAGTGCGCCGCCCTCGGCGTCGATCAGGTCCGCCGACGTCACGGGCAACTTCGGCCCCACCGCAACGATCCGGCCGTCGGAGATCGACACATCGATCCCGGCGACGCCGTCGACCTCCGCATTGCGGATCACGAGGTCGGTCACGGCGCCGCGATCCCCAACGACCGCAGCACCGCCGCGGTGTCCACGCCGGATTCGGGGGCACACCCGGCTGGTTCCCGTGCGCGCGGCTCGGCGATGGGAACGACCCCCGATGCCGTCTGGACCACCCATCGGTCGGCAGACAGGCTGGGCTTCGGCACCGGGTCGTCCGTCAGCGTCGACGCGACCAGATCCGACATCGACAGATCCCAGAGTTGCCCCGACCCGTCGGCGGGCGCCGACATCGCGAGCGCCGCCGCGGTGACCCCGGTCAGTGGATCGGCGAGCGCGTCTCCGACGAAGACCGGGCCGCGCACATCACGAGCGATCAGTCCTGCGGTCGCGGACAGGTCGTCGCCGAAGCCGATACGGTCGGCGGAGCGTCCGGCGGCGGTGATCGACACCCACGTCGCCCCGCGGTCGACAACCGCAGCGGCGTCGAGCCCGAAACCCGACAGAGCGCGCGGACGGGACGCCTCGATCACGATGTCGGCGGCGGCGACGAGTGCGGTCAGGGCGCGGCGCCCCTCGGTCGTGGCGGGGTCGAGCACCACCGATTCGTGGCCCGCGTGGAGGAGTCGGTAGAACGCTCCGTTCCCGCGTCGCGCGCCGTCCGGGCGGTCCGGCGTCTCGACCTTCACCACACGCGCTCCCGCGAGTCCGAGCAGATGGGCGCACAGCGGGCCCGCCCACAGGGCACTGAAGTCCACGACCAGCAACCCGTCGACGGGCCGAGGGTGCAGCGGCATCGGCGGGAGTGGGGGTGTGCTCGCCCGCAACACCGGGCCCGCCGCAATGCTCACCAGAGCCGCCCGTTCGGCCAACTCCGAGCCGCTGTGTCGGCGCACCCAGTCGGCGACGACAGGCCAGGGATCGTCCTCGTCCACAAGGTCGCTCACCAAGGCCCCGAGCAGCGCGGGATCGTCGGGCCGGGCGCAGGAGACGGCGGCCCACCCCTCTGCCGACGGGAGCAACCGGCAACTGCCGCCCAGCGACACGTCGCCCCGGCGCCGGAATCCGGTGAACGCTGCCCGCTCCGACAGCAACCCGGCACCGTCGACGTCGATTCGCCGACCACCGAGGGCGCTGACATCGGAGATCCACGAGGCCATCGCCCGCGCGACCGTCGCCGCCCGACCGGGAGGGACGAGCGGTGGCCCGTCCGCACGGCCAGTGAGGGCGACTACACCGCTTTCGGCCCAGTCCCGCACCGGATCCGGCGCCGGATGTGCGAGCGGGGGCGGGGTGAACACCGCTCGATCCTATGCTGCAAGCTGTCATCCGTGGATACCTCGCAGACCGTGATCACCCCACAGGACCTCGTGGACGGAGTCGCCGGCACTCCGCTGCTCGCCGCAGGTGCCCTCGTGGACACTCCGCTGCTCGTGGTGGATCTCGATGTCGCGGTCGACGAGGACACCGCGGCCCGCGCGGCCGAGCGGGCGCGGCGCACCGACCGGCTGCTGGTCGGGGTGCGCCGCACCCCGGGCCCCTTGCCCGAACCAATCGCCGACCTCGCCGCCGGCCTCGACACCACCCTCGCCACCGACGCCGACCCGGCCGACCCGTGGGTCGTCGGTGTGGACGACTTGGACACCGCGCTCGCCGAACTGCACGGCGTCGTGGCCGGCAACGTGCACTCCGCGATCGTGCTCGGCCAGGTCCTGCGCCTGTCGGAAGATCTCCCGGTGCCACAGGCGATCGACGTCGAATCGCTGGCCTACTCCACGCTCCTCGGGACGCCGGGGTTCCGGCGGTGGCTCGAGCAGCGTGGTCCGCGCCCCCTGCCGCCGCCGTCGCCGCAGGAACCGGTGCTGCTGCGGCGCGATGCCGAGCGGCTGCGCATTACCCTCAACCGGCCCGAGCGCCGCAACGCCTACGGCGCCGAGGTCCGCGACGGGCTCGTCGAAGCGCTCCGGTTGGCCATCGCGGACGACACGGTCACCGCGATCGTGCTCGACGGAGCGGGTCCGTCGTTCTCCGCGGGCGGCGACCTCGACGAGTTCGGCACCACCCCCGACCTCGCCACCGCGCACCTCATTCGCACCCGCGCCGGCGCCGGCCGGCTGGTAGCGCAGCTGGCCGACCGTATCGAGGTCCGAGTGCACGGTAGCTGCGTCGGCGCCGGTATCGAGGTACCCGCATTCGCGGGCCGAATCGTGGCCGCGCCGGGCACCGTGTTCCGCCTGCCGGAGGTGTCCATGGGGCTCATCCCCGGAGCCGGCGGAACGGTGAGCGTGCCGCGACGAATCGGCCGATGGCGGGCATTCTGGCTGTGCGCCACCGGCGCCGCCCTCGACACCGACACCGCGCTGGCATGGGGTCTCATCGACGAAATCAGCAACGCCCCGACGCTCTAGAGTCCACGCAACGCCCTAGTTGGTCTTTCGTCGTGTGCACACTCACCGCCCGCTCACTCGGACTCACCCCACACCGGCACATCCGCAACGTCTGCGACACCGCAAACGCGGCTGGACCTCGCCCACAGCAGACCGGATCAGCTCACCAGTCGGTCTCCTCCGCTGGCAACTCATCCACACCGACTGGACAGGGCCTCCCCCAGCGGACTTCGCGCCCCGGCGGACGCAGCACGACGCCGCGAACAGGAAGGCCGACGCACCGCGATCGCGCACCACAACGCCATGCAAGTGTCCGCAGAGCGGCCGCAAGCCGCACTTTCTCAGATCCGCCGGACCCTGCGTCAAACCACACATCACGCTGCAGGCACGACCCAATCCTGGACAATGATGTTCAGGAAATCGAGGACTCCGTCGCCCAATGCGCCGCGCAGATCGGCGGCCCAGGTCGTCGACCACCCTGTCCCGCTTGTCGATCACCAGGGTGGCTCGGTCGTCGCGACGCGACGGACGCGATGCCGGTCGCCCGCCAGACCGGGGCCGGTCACCACCCCCCGACGGCGAAGTTCACCCACCCGCCTGCGGTTGCCGCGACAGTGCCCTGCCCACCTAGGATTTGAAGCCAAGACTGAGACTGACAGACCGACGTCGCTCGGTTAGACACCGGCGAGCGCTGCACGTGGCGGGGCAGTGCCCGACCCCCGCCTCATGGCCTGGTCGGATTCCTGGACGAGCACAGTAGGATTTGACATAGTCCGGTTTCCGATGCTGCCGGCGGTACCACCCGTGCGCGGGTTGCTTCGTTATCGAGAATTCGTCCGATGTCCGACCAGCTGACCCCCGTCGGCCAGGGCGCGCCTGACCAACGTCGAATCGGGCGTTGTGCAGCTGGTATTCGTGGTGAATGCTGATCGCGAGGGCTTCCAGATGGCCGGGCGCCGGCAATCGGGACTGAATCCGAATCGCGAACTCCCACCGACGGGTGACGGTCTCGTCGTCGTCGCCGCGGTCGGCAGCTGCCGCAGCGGCAATCGTGCATGTTCTGCACGCTTTTCTACCGAACCCACTGCGTGGTGGGACGGTCAGGTGGTGCACTGCCCCCGGGTCGTGCCCAGACTGCGAAACCCACACCGGTGTGGTCGGCTGGGCTCCCCGTCAGCCGCGTCGAAGCCGCAACGCCGACCGCAGCTGCCTC
The DNA here is from genome assembly GCF_042738615.1 of Rhodococcus sp. NPDC059968. Lineage (NCBI taxonomy): Bacteria > Bacillati > Actinomycetota > Actinomycetes > Mycobacteriales > Nocardiaceae > Rhodococcus > Rhodococcus sp. NPDC059968. The sequence continues at coordinate 8,118 of NZ_JBHWUE010000138.1, read as the reverse complement.
GCACAGGAGATGAATTATCGACGCCCCGCGGTCGGTGCCGGACTGCACTCGGGGAACTCCGACGGTCCTGGCCGACCGCAACCAACAGTGCTTGACTGGCACTATCACGCCGCCGGCCGAAAGGGTGTGGATCATCGTGCGCTGCGCGAACGAACGATCCGCGATGGCCGGTGAGTCGGTGCCGTTCTCGGATCGAAGCCGGGACGGGGCGCCCCGTCCGAGCCGCGAGCAACGGGCCGCATCGGGTAGGGCGGCACGCGCGCAGGCACCATTGGACGGGCACGCCGACTTCCGGCCGGCACCCTCGCGTGATCCGGTCACGTTGTTGCTCAGCCAGGCCGCGACCCGCGTACCCGAGCTGCTGCCGATCCGATACGATCGGATGTTGTTCTCGCCGTTCGCATTCTACCGAGGTGCGGCACTGGTGATGGCCGCCGACCTCAACACCGCCCCGACGTCAGGGCTGCACGCTCAACTGTGCGGTGACGCGCACCTGTCCAACTTCGGTGCCTACGCCTCACCTGAGCGTCGTCTCGTCTTCGACCTCAACGACTTCGACGAGACCCTGCCCGGCCCGTTCGAATGGGATGTCAAACGGTTGGCCGCCAGCCTCGTCGTGGCAGGACGGGACAACGGATTCACTACCAAACAGAACCGCAAGACCACACTCGCGGCCGTGGGCGCGTACCGCACAGCCATGCGAACCTTCGCCACCCAGCCGATCCTCGACGTCTGGTACGCGCACCTCAACATCGACGACGCCCTCACCGAGTACGAGTCCACGCTCACCTCCCACAAGTCGAAGCAGAGGAAGACGGAGCTCGAGGCGGCCGAAACCGTGCTCGCGAAGGCGCACACCCGCGACCGCCTGCAGGCGATCGGGAAGCTGACCACCGTCATCGACCGCACGCGGCGGATCATCAGCGATCCACCGCTGATCGTCCCGATCGACGAGCTCACCGGATTCGACCCCGATCTGCTGCTCGACCGACTACGAGATCTGGTCGCCGCCTACCGCGACACCCTCCAAACCGACCGACGACACCTGCTCGATCACTTCACCCTCACCGACGTGGCACACAAGGTGGTCGGCGTGGGCAGTGTCGGCACCCGCGCGTGGATTCTGCTGCTCGAAGCAGGAGTCGAGGCCGAAGCCCTGCTCCTGCAAGCCAAACAAGCCGACAAGTCGGTCCTGGCCGCCTACGCGGGCGAATCGGAGTACACCAACCAGGGAGAACGGGTGGTCACCGGACAACGCCTCATGCAGGCCACCAGCGACATCTTCCTCGGCTGGCTGCGCGCGCAGCCCACCGGCGGCCGGGACGAGGACTACTACCTCCGCCAGCTCCGGGACTGGAAGATGTCCGCCGACATCGACACGATGCGCCCCCGGAGCATGCAGCTCTACGCCCAGCTCTGCGGCTGGACCCTCGCCCGCGCACATGCCCGCTCCGGCGACCGTGTCGCCATCTCCGCGTACCTCGGCAACTCCACCAAGTTCGACAACGCACTCGCCGACTTCGCCGACACCTACGCCGACCAGAACGAACACGATCACACCGCACTCGCCGCCGCCGTCGCCGCCGGAACCATCCAGGCACAACCCAACCTGTGAGCCGCGCCCCAAAAATCACCAAGGCAACCGGTCTGGCGGTCTCGCACTGGATTAAATGGGGACAAGACACCACAGCGAAGGTTGACCCGAAGTTCGGGCGCCTCGCAGCCGACCCAGCATGCCCACACACCCCGAGGGTGGTCCGCCGACGCCACGCACGCGCGATGAAAGCATCGACCCAATTCTGTGGTCGCAGTCGCCCACAACACCGATCACGGTCAGCCTCGCCGATCCGTGCACACTCGACGCTCGAAAGCGTCGGCGAGGAGTGTGAGGCCGAATTCGAATTCCTGCTCGTGGTCGCAGGTGGCGAGGTACGTTGCGGCCGCGTGCACGCTGGGCAGTTCGACGGATTCGAGTGCCTGCTGCCGTGCCGTCGCCTTGGCCGGATCGCTCTGGGCGAAGGTCAACGCGGTTTCCACCTCGCGCAGCAGCGTGCCCGTGATGAACGCCAGTGTGGTGCGCAGCCCGTGAACCGCGAAGTCCGGTGAGGCTCCCGCCCGGATGAACGTGGCGAGCGCCGCCTCGAGGGGCGCAAGGGTCATCAGTGATTCCACGGGGCGCGTCAGCACGAGTCGTGCCGCGCGGGGGTGCCCGGCCAGAGCGGCGTCCCGGAACGACCACGCGATCGCGGTGATGTCTTCCCGAAGACTGCCGAGAGGTTCCGGAACCATCATGCGGGACAAGATGAGCTCGGCGATTCCGTCGAGCAGAGCGTCCTTGTTCGCGACATGGTTGTACAGGCTCTTGGGGTCGACCCCGAGCCGACGTGCGACGGTGCGCATGCTCAGCGTCTCGACGCCGTCGTCGTCGATGACGGACATCGCCGCCTCCAGGATCGCGTCGCGGGATAGAACGGACTGTCCGGCGGGCGGGCGGCCACGGCGCGTGCTCGTCTGTACCGCGTCTGTCATGACGTCCATCCTCGCATGCCTTGACACGGTAATCCACACCGTGGATTAATAGATAAATCCACAGTGTGGTTTTAGCCTGAGAGAAGGGACCCGTCATGGTGTTGCGGTGGACGGCCGAGGATCTGTCCGACTTGAGCAGTGTCGGAGACGGCATCGACGTGCTCGAACGCGAGAGCGCGGGCGGGCCGGGTGACCGGCTGCGCGCCGCCCGGTCGAGCGGTGCACACTTCCGCCGGGAGTTCGCCGCGACCGGGATGCCGCAGCGGATCGACACGTGCGACCTCGTCACCCTGCCGTACCCGACGCGATTCGGACTGTTCCGGGCATCGCGGGCCATCGCACCTTTCCTCTCCATCACCAACCGGATGCTGGTGATCCGGTGGAACGAAAGCGACGGCAGGCAGCGGGTGCTGCTCTTCGAGCCGAGCGACGTGGATCTGGGGCGTAACACGCCATATTTCGCCGAACTCGTCCGCCGCACACCGTCGCCGCTCGCCAAGCGAATGGTCACCGAGCACGGCAGCGTCTCGAGCCACCTCGCGGCCCTGGGCATTGCTCCGGCCGATGTCGACTTCATCGTGTTCGACCACCTCCACACCCAGGACCTGCGCCGCTGGGTCGGGACGACGGCCTACCAGCCGGACTTGGGTGAGCAGCCGGACGCGGTGTTCCCGAACGCGAAGGTGATCGTCCAGCGGGACGAGCTGATCGGGATGTCAGACCTTCATCCGCTGCAAACCCCGTGGTATCAACCACAGACGTACCGCGACATCCCCGTCGAGGTGTTCCTGCCGATCGACGGCTCCGTCCTTCTCGGCCCTGGCATTGCCGTGATCAAGACACCCGGGCACGTGTTCGGCAACCAGAGCCTGGCACTCAACACATCGACCGGAATCTGGGTGAGCAGTGAAAACGTCATCGCCGCCGAATGCCTCACACCGGAACACTCCACGCTGCCCGGCCTGGCCCGATGGTCGTCGTCCTGGCAACAGGAAGTCGTGCTCAATGCGAACACGATCGAAACCACTGCCGACCAATACAACTCGGTCGTTCTCGAGAAGACGATCGCCGACCACAGCCAAACCGACTCACGGTTCCTGCAGTTCTTCCCTTCCAGCGAGCTGACGCCGATGTGGACCAACCCGGGCACCCGGCCCACCTTCAGTCACCACGCCATCACCCACCAGTCCTGAGCGCCGCACCCCGAGGAGACCGCAATGTCGCGCCACACCATCCCCACCGAGGACGTCCTGCGGGCACGGGAGAAGCTCGTGCTCGACCACTTTCAAGACGAAGTCCGCCAGGACTGGGACGACGTCCTCGACACGTTCCCACACCCGCACTACGAACTCATCGCCGGCATGACCGTCCACGACGGCGACGGCCCCGTTCGCGGGTACTACCACGACACCCGAGTCGCCTTCCCCGACCAGGACCACGAGATCATCGCCCTGCGCCACAGTGCCGATGCTGTGATCGTCGAATTCTGGCTCATGGGAACTCATCTCGGTCCGCTCGGCAAGATCCCGCCGACCGGAGGCCGGCATCGCACCCGGATGACCGCCTACTTCATCTTCGACGAGACCGAAAACCTCGTCACCGAACGGATCTACTTCGACCAGCTCACGATCCTCTCGCAACTGCTCGGCAGCCTCGACAAGAAAAATCCGCGCGACCTGCTCACCCTCGGCCGCGCCGTCGTCGGGTTGCTGGCCATGGCCGGCAGCGAACCCGATCCCCGACTGCTCGACACCACCGCCCCGGACCTGACCCACTGACCCTCGCTCGGCAAGGAGAACCATCATGCGTGCACTCATCGGCGGCCTCGAATCGGACTGGGTTGCCAAGGACGACACCGAGATACCTGCCATGAAACTCGGCGCCCTGCGCGTGCGGGTCATCGCCGCGGCCCTCAACCGGGCCGACCTCTACATGCTGGAAGGCACCTACAGCCCGAACCTCAAACCCGGCGACGTCTACCCCGCAGGCATGGAGTTCGCCGGCGTCGTGGAGACCTCGAGCCCACTGGCCCCGCAGTACCCGGTCGGCACCCGGGTCATGGGCGTCACCATGGGCGCGTTCGCGGACTACGCACTGTGCGACCCGCGCATGGTCCTGCCGATCCCCGAGGACATGTCGTTCGAGGAAGCCGCCACCCTGCCCGTCGCCTTGGCGACCGAGAACGACGCCCTCGTTCAAGCCGGATTCACCTCCGGTGACAGGGTTCTGATCGTCGGGGGCACCACGTCCATCGGCCTCATCGCTATTGCGCTGGCCAAGGCGCTCGGCGCGAGCACCGTCATCGCGACCACCACCAGCGCCGACAAGCAGCCGGCGATGATCGCCGCCGGCGCCGACGTCACGATCGACACCACCACCGAAGACCTGGCCGCCGCCGTCCTCGCCGCGACCGACGGTCAGGGTGTCGACGTCACCCTCGACCACATCGGGGGTGAACTCTTCGCCCAACTCCCGGCCGCTACCCGGGTCGGCGGTGTCATCGTCAACATCGGCCGCCTCGCCGGCCCCGGCACCAGCCTCGACCTCGACCAACTGGCGTTCCGGCGGCAGCGGCTGATCGGCACCACCTTCAGTGTGCGCACCCCCGACGAACTCGGCGAAGTCTGCGGCGCACTACACGCCGCCGTCCTCCCCGCCCTCGCCGAGGGCAGGATCCGCCCCCGCATCGACAAGATCTTCCCGTTCGAGCGGGCAATCGACGCCGCCGAGCGACTGCGCTCCAACGAGGCGCTGGGCAAGATCCTGCTGTCGTTCGCCGACGGCCCCGCCGATGAGCCTGCCGACCGGGCGCCCGTCGCCAACTTCTTCGGCAGCATCACCCAGCTCGGCTACGTCGTCCACGACATCGACGCCTCCATCGAGGGTTTCGTCAAGTGCGGCATCGGGCCGTGGTTCCTGCTGCGCAACGTGCAACCCGAAAACTTCACCTACCGAGGCCGACCCTCCGGGATGGCAATGGATGTCGCGGTCGCCAACAGCGGCAACATCCAGATCGAGATCATCACCCCCGTCAACGACGAACCGTCGATGTACCGGGACTTCCTCGACGCCGGCCACGAAGGCCTGCAGCACTTCGCCTACTGGTCGACCGACTACCAGGACCTGTACGACCGGGCGCTCGCCGCAGGATTCACCGTCGGCCAGGAAGGACAACTCGGCGGCCCCACCGGACGCTTCGCATACCTGCAGACCGAACACCACCCCGGCACCTGCATCGAGATCTCGGACCTCGGCGGCGCCAAGGCGCAGCTCTTCGATTACGTCGAGCTGGCCGCCAGGAACTGGGACGGCACCCACCCCGTTCAGGTCATCGACCCCGCAATGCTCGCGGCCCGCTGATGCGGGTTCACCACCTCAACTGCGGCACGATGCGGCCGCCCGGAACGCCGGACGGTCTGGTGTGTCATGTCCTGCTCCTCGAGACGAGCGCCGGGCTCGTCCTGGTCGACTCCGGCCTGGGTCTGCGCGATCCCCACGACCGGGCGAACCGGTTCGGCCCGGCCAGATTCTACGTTCGGCCCACCTACGATCCCGACGAGACCGCCATCCGCCAGATCGCACGCCTCGGGTTCGATCCCAAGGACGTTCGGCATATCGTGCTCACCCACTTCGACGCCGATCACGTCGGTGGCCTGGCCGACTTCCCATGGGCACGGATTCACCTGACCGCCGCCGAAGCGTTCGCGGCGCTGCACCCCCGAGGCCTGACGGAAAAGCAGCGGTACCTCTCCGGCGAGCGAGACCACCACCCCAGGCTCGTCGAACACACCCCTTCCACGTCGGAAACGTGGCGAGGTTTCCCCGGCGGCCAGGAACTCACCGACATCGCTCCCGGCATCGTCATGATCGACCTGCCCGGCCACAGCCGCGGCCACGCCGCCGTCGCGGTCGACGCGGGCGAGAGGTGGATTCTGCACGTCGGCGACTCCTTCTATCACCACGGTCAGATCGACGGCACCGCCAAGGCGCCCAAGGCGCTACGCGCGATGGAACGCCTCATCGCTCACGACTGGGACAAGGTCAAGGCCAACCATCAGCGGCTCACCGAACTGTGGGCCGCGGCCGAACCCGACCTGCTGCTCGTCAACGCCCACGACCCGTTCCTGTTGCGCGAGGCCCAGCAACGCAACCGAAAGGACCCTTCCTCATGAAGCTCGTACTGATCGGCGCCACCGGTGGAACCGGACGCCAGATCATCGACCAAGCAATCGACCGCGGCCACCACGTCGTGGCCTACTGCCGCCGCCCCGACGCCCTGACCCCGCGGCCCGGACTCACCATCGCGGGCGGCCACCTCGACGATCACGATGCGCTCGTGTCGGCACTGTCCGGCACCGACGTCGTCCTGTGTGCGCTCGGGCCGAAGGGTGGACTCGCCGGCATGTTCGGCGTCACGGTGATGCAGGACAACCTGCCGCTCGTCGCCACCGCCATGCGCGACGCCCACGTCGACCGGCTGGTACTGCTGTCGGCTTACGGCGTCGGTAACTCCGCGCGAACCGCCTCACCCCTGGCCCGGCTCGCCTACAAGACGATGGTCGCCTCCGCATACCGAGACAAACAAATCTCCGAAACCGCGTTGCCGAACACCCAACTCGATGTCACCCGCATACTTCCGGTCATCCTCGACGACGGACCACTCAACCCCCACGCCACCGTCCGACCCATGTCGACGGTCACGAAGGTGTCGGGCCTGCCCAAGGTCTCCCGCGCCACCGTCGCCGCAGCCATGCTCGACGCCGCCGAAAACGACGGCACCCGCGGAAAACGACTCCTCGTCTCCGACCCCGGCACCGTGTCCTAGCTGATCGATGACGCTTCCTCTGCCACCAAGCGACTTCCGCGGTGCTTGCGCATCCACATCACCCCGGGCCGCACTCATCACACACGGCATCAGCGGCCCCGCCGAATCCGGAAAGTTGTCATATTTCGGTAACTTTGGATGATTGCACGTCAAACGGCGCAGTCGGCGCGCCCTGATGATGCGCGAAACTTCGCTACGCCCCACCTGGGCCCGTCGACTCACCGGTCGATTGTGCTGACCGCGCACCACCGTAACGGCGAAAACGGCACACGTCATGTCGGCGGACCCGCGTCCTGCTGGCGGCGTTGATGAAACCGCTCACGCTGCTCATCGAGCAAGATCACACCACGACGCTGGACGCGGTGATGTTCACGGGCAATCAGCAGTCGCACCGACGCGGTCCGCCGCTCCAGATCGGCCGCCCGCCTGGCCGCATTCTCGTCGTCGAGCAGGTACGCCGCGGCGCGGTCGCAGTCGATCAGTATCTGCTCGTAGGCGAGCCGAATCGGCTCCTGTTCGTCGAGCCGCGACACCGCCACGTCTTCGATCAGTTGCAGCGGAAGCCGCGCCAGTCGGTAGTTCACACGTAGAAGGGCCAAGGACAGGGAGCCGAGTGTCACGCGCTGAATCGTAAGCTCGGCGAAAGCACTTGCGAATAGGGTCTAAAGTCAATACCGTTTATTTATGGCGAGGGCACGGAGTCGCCCGAGAGGACGAGCGGTCTGCGGTCTACGCAGGGCGCGTTGCGGTGGTGCGGGTGCTTG
>NZ_JBHWUE010000137.1:0-20691 GCF_042738615.1 Rhodococcus sp. NPDC059968 | reverse complement strand
ACCACCGACCTGCACCGACACCTCGAACGACTCGACCACCACGACCGAACCCTGCAAGCGGCATAACCCCCGACGAATTAGCGAATCAGACCACTAAGTCGCGCCGGCGCCCGCAGACTTTCGCAGAGGCATCCGTGGCGACAGCGGGTACAGCGAAGTAGAGACGGCTCCGCCGCTCAGCTGACTATGCGTTTGTGAGCACGGGATCAAGCCCGCCGAAACATTGTCCGTCCATCACCACACCCGAAGGGAGGTTGACATGTACACCAACGTCGCACTGCTGCTGGGGTTGCTCGCCGGAGGAATCGGCGGCACCGCGGCCCTGCAGGCACTTCTGAGGCGGCCCGGCAGAGCGAGCCATAGGGCATCCTCGGTGATCCACTTGGGCCATGTCTCCTAATTGGTGTACGGGTGCATCATCGCGGGTGGAATGTCTACCTGACGGTGAAGACCCCAAGCCTGCGAAAGGCTGTCGCGGTGGATCCATAGTCGCTACGACCGCGATCTCGGTCGCTGAGACGCCGAACAGTGCGACCAACACGCAATTCACCCTGAACAGCAGAAATGGCGCCCACGGTGTGAGTGTCACCGCAGGCGACCATTGCGAGTGCCAGCGTGGTGACCAGGAGCAGAGGGCTTGATGTGCAGATGCGGGCGTCACTTCGTCGCTCTCAGGTGGACGTTACAGTGACGATTCCGGCCGGCGCCACCGACCAACCCCGCATCCGCGCGGTCGTAAGCGGTAGGCCGTGCGGTGCGCGAGAGGCAGGGGATACCAGTGATGACGTTGTGCCCTGTCTCGACCGGTGTAGCGCGAGAATGCTGGAAACGTCGGAGGGCCCTGCGACCAGGACGGGACACCAAGGACTCTCGCCCGGCACCGTCTCGCACCACCGCGGACGGGCCCCTCACCGCCGGGAGTGCCTGGGCCTTCTGCGGTCGGTCCCCGTCGGCCGGTTGGTCTACACCGAGGACGCGCTCCCTGCGGTGCGCCCGGTCCCGTTCGCCGCCCCAGGCGGACAGTTCGTCATCCCCACCAGTGACAATCCGTGGTTCGACCGCTTCGAAGCACCGTCCTCGGTCTCGAGGTCGGGACTATCGCGTCGTTGACGCGCTCGGGCCGGTCGGTTCTCGCGATCAGCCGATCCGGGCTGTCGTCCGGCACGGACGGCCTCGACGGATTCGACGACCCCGCGCGCTCGGGAGTGCCGCTCCCGGGGACTGCTACCTCGTCATCGATATCGGGTCGCTCAGCGGCCACCGCATCACCTGCCCCGCTCGCAGGCGACCACCGCTGGCAGACCGGCGACTATTTCGATGTTCCGGGGGTAAATAGAAGGTGGGCGAGTTCGGCAAATGCCTTGGGTGCGGGCGGCGCCCCGAGATGAGGCACGTAGGCGCCGAGGCCAGTTGCGCTGAGTGCTTATTCCGATGCGGGCCGCAATGATGATGTGCGGATCCGCTGAGATGCCAACGGTTTCGGATGGCGTGGTGATGTGCAGCCAGGGACTCGGGCAATGGAATGTGGTCCCAATGCTTCGGACGGTAGCGGAATGTGTGGCCTGCTTTGTCGATCTGCACGGGATGTCGACCTATGGGTTTCGCACGTGGTCGTGCGCTGACGGCGGTTGTTGCGCTTTCTAGGGCTCTCTAGCGGCCGCAGAGGTTCCAGAGGGTGTGTCGGGGTGGGCGTGGGATCCGGATCGCCTGCAGTCCGTCGTACCTGCTCAGCGCATCCGGATCGTCGCCCGCTCGGTTGTCGTGGAAGTCCGACCGGGCACCGGTGCTGATCGATCGTGTCGTTCCCTCTGGTAGGCGGTGGGGATGTTCCAGAGGGTCCTGGTCCCGTATCGGCTGGTGCACCAGCACCCGCTCCCACCCCAGCCGGGCCGCTCGACGGAGCGTTCTCACCGACCCACCGACTATGGTCTCCGTCGATCACAGACCTCACCTGGATCTCCGCGCCGGTGTGTGGGACGTTCGGGGTCGATTCCTCCGGGCGTCAGGTAGACAATCGATGTCAGTGGTGTGGCGAGGTTCGGGACCGTAGCCTCGTGGGTTGATGTCGGATCTTCGGGTTCGATTCCTGTGATGAGTCCGTTGGGACGCCGAGTGGGACCGCTGCGATGATCGTCGTGGTGCTTGTCGATGTGTTGGGCTGGTGTGACGAATGCCGGGAGTCCGCTGGGTGCGGCATCGTCGATCCATTAAGCGTAGGTTTCGCCCGTCGCTGAGCGCAGAGAGTCGGGTGGGTGATGCGAGCGCGTGATCGGGTGGCCGAGATCTTCCGGCAGGTCACCCTCCGCAACGCCGGCGAACCGGAGTTCCTGCAGGCCGCGGCCGAGGTGTTCGAGTCGGTGCAGATCGTTCTCGATCGTCATCCGAACTATGCGGACGCGGGCCTGATCGAGCGGCTGTGCGAGCCGGAACGGCAGATCATCTTCCGCGTGCCCTGGGTCGATGATCGCGCCAACGTGCACGTCAACCGTGGTTTCCGGGTGCAGTACAACAGTGTGCTCGGTCCCTGTAAGGGCGGTCTACGCTTCCATCCGAGCGTGAATCTGGGCATCGTGAAGTTCCTCGGCTTCGAGCAGATCTTCAAGAACGCGCTGACCGGTCTGCCGATCGGCGGCGGCAAGGGCGGCTCCGACTTCGACCCCAAGGGGCGTTCGGACGCGGAGGTCATGCGGTTCTGTCAGTCGTTCATGACCGAATTGCACCGGCACGTCGGTGAGTACACCGACGTGCCGGCCGGGGACATCGGTGTCGGCGGTCGCGAGATCGGGTATCTGTTCGGCCAGTACAAACGGCTGACCAACTCCTACGAGTCGGGGGTCCTGACCGGCAAGGGACTGACCTGGGGCGGTTCCCAGGTCCGCAAGGAGGCCACCGGCTACGGCGTCGCGTACTTCGTCGCCGAGATGGCCCGGGCGCGAGGTGCCGATCTGGCGGGTCGCAGGGTCGTCGTCTCCGGATCCGGCAACGTCGCGATCTACGCGATCGAGAAGGTCCAGCAGCTCGGCGGCATCGTGCTTGCGTGCTCGGATTCCTCCGGCTACGTCGTGGACGGCCGCGGCGTCGACCTCGATCTGCTCAGGGAGGTCAAGGAGGTGCGGCGTGGGCGGATCTGCGACTACGCCCAGGCGCAGTCGCGGGCGACGTACGTGGGGGGCGGGTCCATCTGGGACGTCCCGTGTGACGTCGCCCTCCCGTGTGCCACTCAGAACGAGCTCGATGATGCCGCCGCTCGGACATTGGTGCGCAACGGGGTTCGCGCCGTCGCCGAGGGTGCGAACATGCCCACCACGCCGCAGGGGATCCAGGTCTTCCGCGACGCGGGTGTCGCCTTCGCGCCCGGCAAGGCCGTGAACGCCGGGGGCGTCGCCACCTCCGCGCTCGAGATGCAGCAGAACGCCTCCCGCGACTCGTGGAGCTTCGACTACACCGATGAGCGCCTGGCCGCAATCATGCGCGGGATCCACCAACGCACCGTGGAGACGGCCGACGAGTACGGAATGCCCGGTGACTATGTGCACGGTGCCAACATCGCCGGGTTCGTGAAGGTCGCCGACGCGATGTTCGCGCTCGGTGTCATCTGAGTACGGGGGAGCGTGCCGGTGCCACTGCCCACGGTCTGTGGTGTGGTGCCGCGGGATCTTGGTGTGGCGGACGGTGGTGATCGAGTCCGGTGTCGACGGACCACCACCGGGAGTTGCGCGAGTTGCGTTTACCCAGCCCGTGGGGCGGCGGGGCGCGGTAGGTCCGAACCATGGTGTACGCCGAGGGGAGGGGCAACCGGCCGCGGTCTCAAGCGATAAAGCGTTTTTTTCGGTGACTTCACCGCGCCGGGTTGCCGCCTTCGCCGTCGAGGGGGGTACACCGATTGGTCGGTCACCGACCGCAGGGTTCTGAAGAAGATCAACGACCTGATCACGGAGATCAAACGGTCACCCTACGGGGGCATCGGGAAAACCGGAATGCCTTCGCCACATAGAGGGAAACGTCTGGTCGCGGCGCATCACGATGCTGGGCACACGAATTCGCGGATATACATAGGGATCTGAAGTGGTGGGGAAGGGGTGCGGTGGTGGCATATTGCCGACCATGCCGAGATACAAGGCCTTGGTGCCGCCCACCGCCGGCACCAGCGTGGGCGCGCAGCCCGGTGCCGGCCCGGGCGCCGCCCACACCTCCGTCGTCGGCCCACCGGCACACGCGGGCGGGCTCGGCTGCGGTCATCGGGACGCGACGCACCATATAGTGCGCGCGACAATCTCCCCGTATGTGCGAATCGCCGGACCGGATGATGTGAACCGGCGAGCCGGGGATCAGCGTACCGATCGCCGAGGGGTGGCGACCCGGCACGAAACCCACGAAATCCTGGCCGGGCGAGCCATATTCCGCATCGACGTGTCGTACTCGCGAGTAACATTCGGGGTGCGTATGCTCCGGGGAGCATCGACGAACCCCCACCGACGATCGGTGCAGAAACCCCGCCGCACCCCCCGGTCGGCGGGGTTTCGTTTTGCCGGCGGCAAGATCGATCACGAGCTGGTGATCCGCTCAGGAAAAAGCCGCGCTGGTTTGCCGTCCGAGGTGACGTGTCAGGTCCGGCGACACCAACTGCGGGGGTGACGGCACGCACGTGCCGCGCATTCACCTTCTCCGAACTCATCGGCGACGATATCGGGTATCGGGGTAACCTTTTCGGATCTGTGTGTCGCTGCTCCGCCCGTAGCCTGGACTGTGGATGGCTGGTCCGCGGGTGCGGTGTACCGGGACGGACATGACTCGTCGGGCGGCAAACTTCCGGAGGTACTGTGCTTTCGCCGGGTCGGTGAGCGCCGGCAGCAGTAGCCGCCAAACCACCGCCATCGAGTGGGGCAGGTCGATGGCGGTGGCGGTGGTGTGCAGGCGGACCCCGTAGGCGATCTCCACCAGGAGGGGGCCGAGTTCGTCCGGGTCGGTGTCCTTGTGCACATCACCCTCGACGATCGCCCGACTCAGCAGTTGCCGGCACTGCGCACTCCAGGTGTCGAAGATGCTGAGGTGGGCGGTGCCTCGATAGTCGCCGATCTCGAGGAGCAACCGAAACGCGGCACGGATCGCCGGGTCACCTTGCCCGTAACCGGCCAGGGCATAGGAGAATTCGATGAGCGCTTCGGCGGCACGGTTATGCGCACCCATCCGCTGTGCGCAGCCGGACTGGAATCGAGCAAACCCCTCGTCGATCACCGCGCGGGCAAGGTTTTCCTTCGTCGTGAAGTGGAAGTACAGACAGCCACGCGAGGTATCGGTGATGTTGCGCAGGGCCGCGTGCACGTAACCGTGTCGGGCGAATTCTTCGCCCGCACGCTGCAACACGGCGGTGCGTGTCAGCTGCGCCTGCTTCCGGGTGGCGATATCGGCTCTTCTCTTCATAGGGGACTGACGAGGTGCCGCCCGCGGGCGAGGGAAGGGACCCGCGGCCGCGAGAGGCGGGGCTGCCCTCGCCCGAAGGGTGGCGAGAGGTTGGCGAGAGGGCCCTCGCCGGATGCGCTGGTGTGGCAGGGCGGGGTGCGCCCGGATCAGGCGTCGGCTGCGTGGATCAGGGCCTGGCGCTGGTTGGCGCCGAGTCCACCGATCCGTCGGGTCTCGGCGATCGACAACTCTTCGAGGAGTTCCGCGGCTTTCACCGGTCCGACGCCGGGGAGTGCCTTGAGCAGGGCAGTCACCTTCGTCTTCTTCACGGTGTCGTCGGTTTCGGCTTTGGCGAGGACTGCGGCGATGCTCAGCTCGCCGGATTTCACGGCGGAGAGGAGTTCGCTACGCGCTTTGCGGGCTTCGGCGGCCTTCGCCAGTGCCTCGGCGCGTTGTTCCGGGGTCAGGACAGGCAATGCCATGAGGTGCTCCTTGCTGCGGTGTTCGGCCAGATCGCCTGGCCGGCTGTGGTGATGATCGTGCCAGGTGCGGCCATGACGATGTGCGCGTGGACCGGGCGCGTCGTGTACGGCTCATGGCCGCAGGGCGTGCACGCGGATGCTCCGGGGTGCGGATCTGGGCTCTGCGCGGCCCTCTCGCCGACCGGCCGGCAGGTGAGCTGAGGGGTGGTAGCAGGGCTGCCGGTCCCGACTGGTCACCGCACCGTCGATCCGGAGGCCAGCCTGGCGACCGAGACCGCGACCGCCGCCGGCGCGTTCGTGTGCCTGGTGGCCGGGGGATGGTGGCCGGGGATGGGGAGGGGGTTTCGCCGACGGCATCGAGCGGGTGGGGTGCGGAATCCCGTGACGAGGTAGCTGTTCCGTTCGGTGTCGGTTGTGCCCTTCGGTGGTGGTGTTCGGCTGCTCTCAGATGTTGGAGGCGTCTGGTGGGAGTTCTGCCGGTGGCAGTGGGGATCCACCCAATTCGGTCGTGGTCGGGCAGGAGAGATCGAGGGTGTAGGCGGTCATCGACAGTGAGCCGTAGGCGTAGCCGTCGACCAGGACATCGATGTCGGGTTTCGGTGAGGCCGCTGCCAGCCCGGCCAGATACACGGCGGGAATGAAGTGGTCCGGAGTCGGTACTGCCTGGGTGAAGTCGCGGTGGGCGTCGAGTGCCGCGAACTCGGTGGGGTTGGTGAGCATACGGGTCTTGGCGTCTTCGTTGAATCGCCTGGCCCAGTCGTAACCGTCGTCGGCGAGTGTCCAGTTCATGCCGCGGAGGTTGTGGACGACGTTGCCGCTTGCTATGACGAGTATGCCGCGCTCGCGCAGCGGGGCCAGCTTCGCACCGAGCTCGAGGTGGTAGTCCAGTGGCTTGTCCGCGTTGATGCTCAGTTGGACGACGGGGATGGTGGCGTCGGGGAAGGCGTGGACGAGTACGGACCAGGTGCCGTGGTCGATTCCCCAGCTGTCGAGATCGGCACCGATCCAGGTGGGGTGGACGGTGTCGCTGATCTCGGTGGCGAGTTCGGGCAGTCCGGGTGCGGGGTATTGCACGTCGAACAACTCTGGGGGAATCCGTAGAAGTCGTGGATGGTGCGCGGGCTCGGCATGGCGGTGACCGCGGTCGCGTTGATGTACCAGTGCGCGCTGACGACCAGGATCGCGCGGGGGCGGGGCACCGCCTGCCCGAACGCCTTCCATGCGGCGGTGTAGCGGTTGACCTCGATTGCGTTCATCGGGTTGCCGTGTCCGATGAACGCGGCCGGCATCACCGGGTTCGGATTGCTGCCTGTCTCTGCGTTCACGGGTTGTCGCCCTTCTCCAGTCCGAGGCACTGTCATTGTCCTCGACTCTCTCGCGTGGCGGTGACCCGCCACGCCGGCGCGATTCGACCCACCGATCGGAGTCGTACTATCGGTTGTTCGTCGCCCCGTCTCGCGTGTCCGTCGGCGATTGCCGTTCCGGGCGTTCACCTGTGGCCGTGTGATGGTGGACGGGGGTATTGCTTTTGAGGGACCTGGTTCCGGGAACCGGGGGTGACGTACGCAGAGGAGTTTCCCGCCGATGTCAGCGCGGTAGAACGGTGAGGACTCGGTGGATGTGATTGCGGAACTCGGTCATGTAGTTGCGCAGGAATTCCTCGGTGGAGGCGTTGTGTATGGTGCCGTCGTCGCCGAACACCTCGGTTGTGTAGTGGATGTAGGCCTCCGGGGCGGTCATTTGCCGGGCGTTGCAGAAGCTGAGCACCGCCCGCAGGCTCTGTTGGCCGACGGCCGTGCCGATCGCGCCGATGGAGGCGCCGATCACGGCGGCGGGGATGTGGTCGAACGAGTTCTGGCCCCACGGACGTGACGCCCAGTCGATCGCGTTCTTCAGCGCCCCCGGGATGGAGCGGTTGTACTCGGGCGAGACGAACAGCACAGCATCGACCCCAGAAATGGCGTCCTTGAGCGCGGTGCCCTCGGGCGGGTAGTGGGTGTCGTAGTCCTGACTGTAGAGCGGCAGGTCCCGGATCGGGATTTCGGCGAACGCGAGATCGTCGGGGGCTACCCGGATCAGCGCCTTCGCCAGGATCCGGTTGATCGAGGTGGACGAAAGGCTGCCGATGAAGTAGCCGACCTTGTAGCTCATGGTTGTTCCACCCTTCTACCGTTGCTGATTTCCGACGATCGCAACTCGGCGCGTGTCACGTCGATCGGCACCGGTCCGTTGGTGGCGTCGGCGATGGTCCGGCGTCCCATCGCCGTGCCGTCGGTGTCGCCGGGCACCGCTCACGGCAGGCCGGACGGGTGTTGTCTCCAATTCGGATGTCCGAAATGCTTCGGCTCACGGAGTTGGCGCTGAACCATCCGATCGTAGGCCCGCCGCCGGGGAGCGTGGGGGTGGTTCGATGAGATCACTGGGTTTCGCGGCTGACGCGGTTATCGTGCGAAGGGACTCGTGGTTCGCGCCGTGGCCGGAGAGGATCAGTGTGATGGCGACTGTGTCCGCGTCGGTGCCGGACCTGTTTCGGGCGCTCGATCTGACCGGTGTGTTCGCCAACGCACTGCTCGGTGGCGCGGTCGCGCGCAGTCTGCGGTTCGACCTGGTCGGGTTCGCGGCGTTGGCGATCGTGTCGGGGCTCGGCGGCGGCATCATCCGTGACACGTTGCTGCAGCGGGGCACGCCGGTGGCGTTGACCGACTACGCGTACTTGATGACGGCGTTGATCGGTGCGGTGGTCGCGTTCGTAGTGCGGTTCGAGGGACACGGCTGGGATCGGGTGTTCCCGTTCGTGGACGCGCTGGCGCTGGGTTGCTGGGCTGCGGCCGGTGCGCAAAAGACCCTGACGGTGGGGTTGGGCTGGTTGCCGGCGGTGCTGTTGGGCACGGTGACCGCGGTCGGCGGCGGAGCCGTACGGGACATCGCGGTGGGCCGGATCCCCGCGGTGTTCGGTGGGAACACCCTGTACGCGACGTGCGCGCTGATCGCCAGTGGCACACTGGTGCTCGTCCAATACTCCGGATACCCACAGGCGGGGCTGGTCGCGGCGACGGCGGTCGGCGCGCTGTTGTGCCTGCTCGCGCGCTGGCGGGGCTGGATGCTGCCGGAACAGATCGCCTGGCGGCGTCCCGACCGTGTCCGGCATCGCCGGCGGAGGGAAAAGTGATGGCCACGAATGTGCGTAGCGAGGCGGTGTTGACCGGGCTGGCCGGCATCCGGGGCTGGCAGGAGGAGCTCTACCGGGATCTGCACCAGCATCCGGAACTCTCGCACCAGGAGCACCGCACCGCCGGCATCGTCGCGGAGCGGCTCCGCGCCGCCGGGTTCTCGGTGCACGAAAGGATCGGCGGCACCGGCGTGGTCGGGGTGCTGAACAACGGGGACGGCCCGGCCGTGCTGCTGCGGGCGGACATGGACGCCCTGCCCATCCGGGAGGCGACCGGACTGCCCTACGCCAGCACCGCAACCGTGGCCGATGCGGCCGGGAACGAGGTGCCGGTGATGCACGCCTGCGGCCACGACGTGCACGTCGCCTGCCTGCTCGGCGCCGCCCAGCTGTTCGCCGACGCCGCCGAGCACTGGAGCGGCACCGTGGTCACCGTGTTCCAGCCGGCCGAGGAGGTCGGCGACGGCGCCCGGACGATGATCGACGACGGTCTGGGTGAGCTGGTGCCGAAGTTCGATGTGGCGCTGGCCCAGCATGTGCTGCCCGCCCCGGCCGGGGTCGTCGGCACCCATTCGGGGCCGGTGCTGTCCGCGGCGGACAGCATGCGGATCACCGTCCACGGCCGGGGTGGGCACGGATCCATGCCGCAGGCCACGGTCGACCCGGTGGTGTTGGCCGCGATGATCGTGATCCGGTTGCAGACCGTCATCTCCCGCGAGACTGCGCCGGGGGAGGCGGCGGTGCTCACCGTCGGCCACATTTCGGCGGGGACCAAGAGCAACGTCATCGCCGACCATGCGGTGCTCGAGCTCAACGTCCGGACGTACGGTGACGCGACCCGCACCGCGATTCTCGATGCCATCCGCCGGATCGTGGTCGCCGAATGCCAGGCGTCCGGGTCACCCAAGGACCCGGAGTTCGAGTTGTTCGACCGGTTCCCGCCCACCGTCAACGACCCCGACACCACCGAACGGGTCGCGGCCGCCTTTGCCGCGCACTTCGGTGACCGCAGCCGGGCGATGCCGTTGCAGACCGCGAGCGAGGACTTCAGCGACATCCCGTCCGCCCTCGGTGTTCCGTACACGTATTGGGGGTTCGGCGGCATCGACCCCGACATCTACCGCACGGCAGAGGAGGCCGGGCGGGTGTCGGAGGATGTTCCGGTCAATCATTCGGCGAGTTTCGCCCCGGTGATCCAACCCACCCTCGACACCGGCACCGAGGCCCTCGTCGTCGCCGCCCTGGCCTGGCTGTGACACAACCGAGCACCAGTTGCTTCCGCCATTTGATTACCCTGATCCCGGGAGGTGGCTCGAACGCTCCTCTGGTGCGCCCCCGACTTCAGTAGCTGTCGGAGCCGAGGCGCAACAGTGCCGATCGCCCCGATAGACGCGCCGATCACGGCGGCGGGATGAGGTCGAATGAGTTCCGGCGCCCGTGGACGTGACCGCCAGTCGATCGCGTTCTTCAGCGGCTCCGGGGATTGGGCGGTTGTACTCGGGTCAGACGAACAGCACGACGGGTGACCCCGGAATTCGTGTCCTCGACCGGTCCGAGCGCCGCGCCGGAGCCTCGGGCGGGTAGTGAGCCGAGGCGGTCCCGATCGATCGTCATCGAAGCCAAGCCTGGCTATGGTTCACCCGTCGGCTTCTCCGGCGGTCGAGACCTTCGCGGTGTGACCACGCCGACCCGCATCCGTCGGATGACAAACCTACGCGCCGTGGCTGACGCTGTCGCTGCTGCTTCGTGACGAGTCCGACGCGTGTTCCCGCAGGTCATAACCACAGTCGAGTCACCTGCTCATGTTTCGGGCTGCGGACACTCGGGTAGGGTCACCGGATGGTTTCCGCGCAATCGCTCACTGCCGACGATCTGGAGAGGCTCGGTAACGACGCCCTTCACGTGGAGGATCCACTGGCAATAGCGACCGGGTTGGTTGCGGCGGTCGAGGAGCACCGACTCGACGATCGGGCCGACGAGGGGTTCGCGCTGCTGCTCGCGGCCGAGATCCATGAGCGCGCGGGGAATCTCGACGCAGCGCTTCAGCTGTCCGGGCGAGGTGTGGAGGCGCAACGTGTGCACGGTGATCGCGCCGCGGTGTTTCCGGAGGCTTTCCACGCCGAGTTACTGCTGCGCCTGGGCCGAGAGGACGAGGGAATGTCGTGGTTGCAGCAGCTGCGACCGCTGCTGACCACCGACCTGGACGCGGCCGAGTGTGTGCCGCAGGCGTTGATCGACGGCGGCCATCCGGACGTGGCCGAACGATGGTTGACGGACGCGGTGCGCGAGGCGTTGACACGCCGGGCAGCCCTCGAGGCCCGCGGGCGCGGCCCGGGCTACACCGAGGCGGCGTCGATCGCGTTCCACCTGCTGCAGGTTCGTCACCATCTGCGTGGTGACCTCGGATTGCCGCACGATGCGCACGATCACCTCGCCGATGAGTTGCGCGACATCCTGGGCGACACGCTGGCGGCGGACACGGGCACGCCGCTGACCGTCTTGTATTGGCCGCAGCAGGAGTTCGCCGAACTAGTGGAACGCTGGCCGGGGTTGAGCGAGATCTACGGCGGCACCTGGGACGACTATCGGCAGCGGATCGAGATGGCCCTCACCGTCGCCGCGGAATCCGGATGTTCCGGGCTCGGGTTGTGTGCCGGCTCCGTCGATGGCCTTGTCGAGTTCGCCGGCCGTGAGAACCTCGACCCGATGGAGGAGGCGACCGGTGAGGACTATGCCGAGCATGCGGCGGCGCTCGCGCCGACACAGGTGTGGCCGCCCGGCCGGAACGAGACGTGCTGGTGCGGTTCCGGCCGCAAGTACAAGAAATGCTGCCTTCCACGAGCACGGAGCTGGCGAACCCCGGCCGCTCCCGAAGACACCATTGTGGGGTGATGTTCTCGTGGCCATGTCGATCGTTCGAAGAGCGATTCTTCGTCGACGAATTTGGTGAGGCCCGGAGGGCGGAATGGCGTCGCTGGTTTGTGGTGCGAGCCACTCGAAAGCCGCATCCGTTCCTGCGATTTCGACGTCCAAACCCGTCCGGGTAGCCATTTACGGGTGAGCCCGTTGCACGAGCGACTCGGCGGGGTGGTTCACGTCGACGTCGTGACTGGGTGTCCAGTCGAGTTGTGCTGAGCAAGTCGAGCGACAGTGCTGGCACGGTTGACTGAACTCGATGGCGGGCAATTCGATTCGGCGCGCCGGTAGGGGTGGCCGCCGGCGCCGGCACTGCCACCGGTCGGGAGCGGTGGAGTACTTCGGCCGCGGTACCGGGACGTAGTGGACACGGTGGTCACCGGGAACACCGCGTGCGTCGGCGGCTGGGTCGCAGATCCGCGGGACGTGGACGGGGGCGGTTCGCCGACCGAGTGCCGGGGCTCCTCGTGGGAGCCCGCGGCCACCCCTTCCTCGATCGGCGCCACGCGAGAAGTTATGCCGCCGTGCGAGGACCCCGGGGACGGGGCGCCGGTGACACCCCTAGCAATGCTAGCGGTGCTCGCTCCTCGTCCGGCAGGTTGTGTGCGCGCCACTTCTTCACAGCCCGATACAGCCACTGCCCCAACTGCTCGCCATCATCGGTGACGTAGTTGGCGGGCACCAGAGCGTCACCGTGCTCTTCGCGGTATGCGGCGATCGCCGTCAACATGCGCCGACGCTTCGAATCCGTCCTCGCGACCGCCGGGAGGGGTCGCCCGTTCTCGGCCCACACGAAACCGATCGCGTCGAGCTCGCTGATCCGGCTGGCCGGCAGTGTTCCGAGCATCCGGGCGACACGCTGACGGGTCTGCCACCGCCCGAGACGGTATCCGTTGTCGGTGACGTAGTCGTCCGGGACCGGAGACTGCGGGTGCGTGCGACGGAACGCTGCATATATCCGCAGCGGCGACAGTGATGCTCGGGCGTGCGCTGGTCGCATCGACATCGATCCTTCCGCGTCAATCATGAGGTCCGGTAGTCCAATCGTCGTTCATTCAAGTATGTCCACCACATCACATATATAACAGCACCCCGCCCTCACACTCGTGATGCAGTGCCTGCCCCGGAGGGGACATTCCTCGCGACGGGGTGTGCACCATCGCCGCGCCGGAAATCGTTCCGCAGAACTTCCGTGGAAGAGATTCAGGAGTCTTCCTCTTCCTCAACCGGTTTGAGACGAAGTGAGAAGGCGAGTAGGAGGCGTCGCGGGGTGTCGGATCGGCGATACCACCTCCGCGTGCTCGCATCCTGGTGCGCTGCGGCGCCGTCAACTGCTCGCTCGCGGCCACCGTCGCCACCGACGCCCGTCCGTCCGTCCGTCCGCTGTGGGACGTAGCCGGGGTATCGACTGAACACGACAGAACGCATCCAGCTTCAGCTGGGCTCGTTCGGCGGTGAGATCGTCGGACAGGGTGCTCCACCAACGCTCGGCAGCAGTAAGATTGGCCTTAACCGCCGCGCACTCCGTTGCGCCAGGGCGAGGATTGCGACCACGGCGTCGGCGACATCAGCAGATCCGCGGCGGCGTAAGTGGCGTGATCGCTCATCCGGCCCTGACGGTCGACATCGAACGTGACCATTCGGTAATGGGCCTGTGGTGGCCGGCCGCCGGGTGATTTTCTGGTTACGGAAAACAGCTGTCGCAGTAGCCATTCCCTGCCACCCGACGGTTCGCGCGAATCCCATGCCTGGGAAGCGGGCGGCCGGTAGACCTTTCCGGTCAGGCGGCGAAGCCGGGTCGGTTGGCCACGGCGTCGGCCGATTCCGCGTGCTTCAGGCTCGGACTGGATCGTGGCTTTCAGTGAAGTCGAGGAAGCGTGGGATCGTCTGTTCCGATTTGCCGACAGCAGATCGTGTCCGATGCCCGGGTAGATTTCGACCTCGACCGACCGGATGTGTTTCCGGGTGGCGGCCACCATCCGCATCACCGTCGAACTCAGCACACAAGACCAGAGCCCGACCCGTATGTTGGGTGCCGGGTCGCCTCGGTCGTGACCGCGGGATGTCCGCTCGACATCCCTGCCAGGTCCGAGATCGGCGAGGTGAGTGCGGTCGATCAGATCGTGGAGGCGAGGGTGGCGTTGTAGTGTGCCAGGATCCGTTCGACGAGAACCAGGCCCGCGGGGCTGTTCAGGTCCACGGAGGCACCGACGACATCGAGCGCGGGATGGGTCGGGTTGGCCGGATCGGTGGTGAGCATCCACGCGAATTGGTCCTCGTTGTGGCGGCACCGGTACACCAGTCCGTCGGCGGCGGGGGCTGCGGCGAAGAGGGCCCGGGCCCAGGTTCGGGTGTGCAGGTAGTCGGAGGGATCGGATTTGGTGAGCCAAGTGTCCTGGCCGACCGCGGACAGGTGCGGCCCGTGCAGGGCGATCACGGTGACGTCGGTGGTGACTGTGAGCCGGCTGAGCACCCGGCCGGCGATCCGGGCGCGCGGCACCAACCGGGGGCTCCCGGTCACGGCGAGGTCCCGGCACAGTGTTTCCGCGACCGCCGCCTCGGGCGAGTCCCCGAGGTAGGTGTAGGCGTAGTCACCGGTGAGGCTGTCGAAGCGGGCGCCGCCGGGAACGGTGGGCTGCGCCGTCGGATTCACCGCGTTGGCCCCATAGCTGCTGTGATGGATCCGCCACAGTTCGGTGCCCTGGGGAAGGGGGACGCGGACGGGTTTCCCGGTGAGATCGTGCGGGGGTGGTGCCGCGGGCACCGGCTCAGTCCGCCAGTAGGTCGCGGGCGATGGCCCGGACCTCCTCGTCATGTCCCTCGGTGGCGGCGAGGTCGGCGGGCGACTGCCCCTCGGTGAGCCACCCGGACGGGCTGAGCCACCAGGAGCTGACCCCCCACGGGTCGTGCTTGGCGTCGAGGATGTGGTTGATCTCCGCGACGAGTGGTCGCACCTTCGCGGTCGCCGCGTCGAATTGGAAACTGGGGTACAGGTAGCGGCCGCCGATCTCGTATCCGACGATGTCGCCGCGTTCGCGTAACCGGCTGGCGGGGCTGCGTCGGTTGCTGTCGCGTGAACGCAGCACGTCGGCGACATCGGCCGCCTCGAGGTGTGGGTGTTCGAAGATCGCCTGCCGCGCGGCGGTCTCGATCCGGGCCCGCGCGATCGATGCGGTCACCGCGTGCGCGGGCACTGCGGCGGCGATGGAGGCGCTGAGGGTGGGGCCGGAGGCGACCAGCGAGAGCAGGGTCTCTCGCACCGAGCTCATCGATTCCCGGTTCGTGACTTCTCGGGCGAGGAGGGTGAAGAACTCGCCATCGGGCAGGGCGCGTAGCTCCGCGCCGAGATCATGATCGATGCTCATGACATTTCCTCCGTTGCGACAGTACTGACAGTGTACTCTGTCGTCGTTTCTGTCGCACGACGAGTTGGTGTCGCCCGCATCTGCGTGGCCACCGACAGTGTCGAGCCCGGCAGTGGGTGCCTCCACTGCCGGTGCCCTTGCAGGCAGGCCTACCATGGGATGCCGTAAGGCGCCAGGAATCCCTGTGCCCACGCCGCACGCACCCACCGATGGACCGAGCCGATTCTCTCGTGCACGGGGACGACTGTGGCCAGTGTCCCCGGAGCCAAGGAGGATTGATTGACCGACGCAGAGGATGCCCACAGCGACCGCAACGAACCGCCGCAGCCGCGGATCGAGCGCAGCCAGTTCGGCGTACCCGAGCGGCGCAAGGATCCCGGCGCGGAGGCGACACGCCCGCCGATCTCCAAGTCCGAGTTGAGCAAGGGCCCGACCGAACTCGCCGAACACCGCGGCCCCCGGGTCAACTGGCGCGTCTTCATCATCTCGGCGGTCATCGTCCTGACGTTCTCGATCTGGGCGATGGTGGTCCCCACCCACGCCGCCGAAACCATGCACTCGGTCGTCACGTCGATCGCCACGAACCTCGGCTGGTTCTATGTCCTGACCGTTACCCTGGTCATGCTCTTCGTCCTGTGGGTGGCGTTCTCCAAGGAGGGCAGCGTCCGGCTCGGACCGGATCATTCCCGGCCCCAGTACAACTGGTTCACCTGGGTGGCCATGCTCTTTGCTGCCGGCGTGGGTATCGACATGCTGTTCTATTCGGTCACCGGGCCGATCACCCAGTACATCAGCCCGCCGTCGGTAACTCCGGAGTCCGCGGAAGCGGCCCAGGACGCGGTGGTCTGGACGATGTTCCATTACGGTGTCGCCGGCTGGTCCATCTACGCGCTGTTGGGCATGGCGATGGGGTATTTCGCCTACCGCTGGGGCATGCCGTTATCGATCCGGGCCGCTCTCTACCCGCTGCTGGGCAAGCGGGTCCGCGGAGTGACCGGTGATGTGATCGACATCTTCGCCCTCGTCGGCACGGTCTTCGGTGTTGCCACCTCGATGGGGATCGGCGTGATCCTGCTCAACGTGGGATTCGCCTCGCTTTTCGGGTTACCGGAGGGGCTCGCGCTGCAGATCGCGCTGGTGCTGGTTGCCGTCGTCATGACCGTGGCCGCGTGCACCTCGGGTGTGGACAAGGGCATCCGTGTGATTTCCGAGCTCAATCTGTGGGCCGCCGCCGCGATGATGCTGTACATCCTCGTCACCGGCAAGACCGCGTTCCTGCTCAACTCCATGGTCGAGAACATCGGCCGCTTCGCCTTCTCCCTGCCCGAGCGGACCCTGCAGACCTTCGCCTACGAGGGCGACGGTTCCGCGTGGATGGCCAGTTGGACCCTGTTCTTCTGGGCCTTCTGGCTGGCGTGGGGACCCTTCGTGGGACTGTTCCTGGCCCGGATCTCCCGTGGGCGCACCCTGCGCGAATTCGTCATCGCCGCCATTACCGCGCCGGTGCTGTGCGATTTCTTCATCGTGTCGATCTTCGGCAACAGTGCCATGCGCGAGGTCCTCGACGGCAACCGGGAATTTGCGCAGCTGGCCATCGACAGCCCCGAACACGGCTGGTACGCCCTGCTGGAGATGTTTCCGGGCGCACCGTTCCTCATCGGTCTGGCCACCCTGTCCGGTCTGTTGTTCTACCTCACCAGCGCCAACTCCGGTGCCCTGGTGATGTCGAACTTCTCCTCGTCGATCCCCGACCCGGCGGTGGACGGCGCGAAGTGGCTGCGGATCTTCTGGGCCCTGGTCACCGCGGTACTCACGGTCGCGATGCTCGTCGCGGGCGGCGTGACGACGATGGAGTACGCCACCCTCATCTTCGCGCTGCCGGTGACGATCATCGCCTACCTCGTGATGGCCTCCTTCTCCAAGGCCCTGAGGATGGAACGGGCCGAGCGGGAAGGTCAGATGCTGCGTCGCCGTTCGGTGGCCGTGCACGGTGGGCTGGCCCCGGAGAAGACGTGGCGGCAGCGACTGGGCAGCCTGAGGTCCTACCCGTCGAAGAAGGCGGTGGCCCAGTTCGCGGACCGAGTGGTCCATCCGGCGTTGCGCGATGTGGCCGACGAGTTCACCGAACTCGGGTACGAGGCAAGACTGACCACCACCCCGAACGCGGACACCGGCATCGCGCAGCACACGCTCGTCGTCAACATGGCCGAGCACCGCAACTTCCACTACCAGGTTGCCGCCGTCGAGGCACCGGTGCCGATGTTCGGTGGGCGCAGTGTGCCCCGGGAGATCGACGTCTACTACCGGCTGGAGGTGTTCACCCAGACCGGTTCGGAGGGCTACGACCTGATGGGGTTGACCCCACAGCAGGTCATCAATGACGTTCTGGACCGCTACGAGGCCCACCTCGGGTTCCTCCGTTACTCCAGTGAGCACGACTATGCCTCGGTGCTGACCCCGCCGGTGCCGACCACCCCGGAGGCGACCGCACAGATCCCCGTCACCGCGGACGACGTCGAGCGGATCGACAACGACCGGATCGACGACGAGCCGGTCGACGACGACGAGTCCGGCCGATAGCTCCCTCGGCACGCCGGCAGAGTTCGACGTGCCCACCCCGCCCTGCCCGGGCGCCCCGGCGCGGTCCCGGCCGCCGACCCGTCGGCGCGATCCGCCATCACAACCCGGGGCGCGCCTGCACAAGCTGCTCCTGCGGCCAGTTCTGCTTCGACCGTCCAGGCGGTTCACCGAGACGCACGCAGATGCGTTGTCGAAGGTCGAGTATGCGCTGTCCGATTCGACGCGCACCCGAGGTGTGGTGAGCGTGAGGCAGAAACCCGGGCACCCGTCCGAGCTGGCGGAGCCGATCGGGGTGTCTGGGCAGATCCTGTCGAACCACCTGGCCTGCCTGCGCGGGTGCGGGCCGGTGGTCGCCGGAGCGGACCGATGGCCGAAAGCGCCCGCTGCCCCGCCGGTCGGTGCGCCTGCCCGGCCTTGATTTCCCCGCGTGCACGAGGTGGCGGTGTCGGGGTTCCTGGGTGTGTCTTTCCGCGGGGTGGGTCATGTTCCCGGGGCGTTCGATGAGGGTGGGGTGGGTGGGGTCGTGGTGGGTCGCCGGGGATTTGGGTGAGTGTCCAGTCGCGGCGTTCGGTGAGGGCGCGGTGTAGGTGCTGTGTCCAGCGGCGGCGTTCGTCGCTCGTGCGATCGTGGGTGATCGTGATTCGCCGGGTCCACCTTTCGGGGATCCCGCGGTCGTTGATCGCCAGCCCGATGACGACCCGAAGGTCGGGATCGGGGGCACCGGTGACCACGATGCGGCCGGGTTCGCCGCCCATCTCCATCCGGCCCCCGAGCAGCGTGGCGACCGCTTCGGCCACCTCGAGCACGGACTCCGCCCCGACCACGTCGATGTAGTCGACTTCGGTCATCTCGGTCCTCCATTCCGCGCCTGCGGGGGTCGTACATCGCCGGCACCGTCGACGAAAATCACATCACGGACGTCGGTCGGCGGTTCCGGTCGGCCCGGTGGTCCGTAGTTCGAGGGTTGTGCGGCCGCGGGTGCCGCGTTCGGTGAGTTCGGTGGCCGCGATGTCGAGTAGGTCACGGGGTGGATGCGGTGGGTATAGGTCGAGCACCAGTCGGCGCGGTCCCATCGGCCCACGGTAGGTGCCGAGGACGATTCTGGTGGGCAGACCGGTGCCGTCCGGCGCCGTAGCGTTCGATTGGTGGTGTGGGGGTCGAAGGAGTGTTGTGCGTGGCGGCGGGAGGGGTGATGGTGGTCAGGGTTGTGCTGGTGTCGGCGGGGTGGTCTGCCTGGTGTTGGGTGGGGTATCCGGTGTCGCATTCGGGGTCGGGGTCGGGGTCGGGGTCGGTGTCATGACTGCGCCGGCGACGGTCGTGGTCGCGGTGACCACTGCCGGATTCCTCACGGCGGGTGCGGTGTTGATTGCTCGTGCTCACTCTCATCGACCCGAGCCGCCGCCGGTAAATCCGGTGATCGGCGTCGTGTCCGGCGTTCGGACCGATCAGGCGAAGTAGGTGCGGCGAGCGGGGCGCCGATTCCGGTCAGCGTGGTCTTCGGGGCGTGGGTGCCTCGCAATATCAGTACCGTCGGTGACCGTGAGCAGCAAGGGCAGCGGCGAGCCGATCGGGCGTTGGTCGCCGCCTACCACTCGGTAGGTTTGTCATCACTCGATGGGCCCCGTGACCACCACCCCTGAGCATCCGTGGCCACTCGGGCTTGAACGTGCAATTCCGCGGAAGTGGTTGGGTCGCAGTCGATGAAGCTCTCATGTGCGAGGCGATCGTCATGTGATGCTGATCTCGGACCAGGCGTATTTCGATTAGGACTGCTAAGTTCCCCTGCATGCGGAGTGAACGCTCCGCTTTGTTGGGAGTATTCATGAAAACCGCTTCGATGCGGACGCACTATCAGCTGACTTTTGCTGTCCTCACCATCGGTGTCGGGGCCTTTGCGCTTCTGCAGTCACTGGTGATGCCGGTGCTGCCCACCCTCGAGTCGGCGCTGGGCACGACACAGGCAAATGTGACGTGGGTGTTGACTGCCTACCTGTTGTCGGCGTCGATTTTCACCCCGGTCATGGGACGCCTCGGTGACATGCACGGCAAGAAGCGTGTGTTCGTGGTTGCCCTCGTCGCGCTGGCGGCGGGATCTCTGCTCGCGGCCCTGGCCACGTCGCTGCCGGTGATGATCGCCGCGCGGGTGATCCAGGGAATCGGCGGCGGTGTACTGCCCTTGGCGTTCGGCATCATCCGCGACGAGTTCCCGGAGGAGAAGGTGGTGGGAGCGGTTGGCGTCATCGCCGCGCTCACCGCGGTCGGCGCCGGTCTCGGCATCGTCCTCGCCGGTCCTATCGTGGCCGTGCTGAGTTACCACTGGCTCTTCTGGATTCCGCTGATCATGGTCGTGCTGGCCGGGTCGGCCGCGCAGATTCTGGTCCCCGAGTCCCCCGTTCGCACTGCCGGGAAGATCAATTGGCTCACCGCGCTGCTGCTGTCCGGGTGGCTGGTCGCGTTGTTGCTCGGGGTGAGTCAGGCGCCCGCGTGGGGGTGGGGTTCTCCGATCGTCGTCGGGCTACTCGTGGCTGCCGCGGTCATCGTGGTGACCTGGGTGGCGGTTGAATCGCGATCCGCCAACCCGCTGATCGACATGAAGATGATGCGAATCCGCAGCGTCTGGGCCGCCAACCTGTTGGCGCTGCTGATGGGGGTCGGCATGTACGCCGCATTCGGCTTCCTGCCGCAGTTTCTGCAGACACCCGCGTCCGCGGGATACGGCTTTGGTGCTTCGCTTACCGAGTCGGGTCTGATGCTGCTGCCCGTCAGCGTGGGCATGTTC
>NZ_JBHWUE010000136.1:0-21013 GCF_042738615.1 Rhodococcus sp. NPDC059968 | reverse complement strand
AGTGCGCGTGGCCTGGACGTGGGTGTCGACGAGATCGCCCGGGTCGCCGGCGTGGGCATCGGCACTCTCTACCGCCGGTTCCCCACCAAGGATGCCCTGATCAGTGAGCTCGTTCGACAGGTACTCGAGGACTTCGTGGCCCTGGCCCATGAGGCCCTTTCCGCGCCCGATGGCGAAGGTCTGGAGCAGGTCCTCTACGGCAGCGGTGCCATCCTGGCGTCGAACCGTGGATGTTTGTCTCGGATGTGGAACGACGATGAGACAACGATCTCGAGGGACGAGTTTCGACGGATCCTGTTCGAGCTGTTGGCGCGAGCCAAGCGGCACGGTCGCATCCGCGAGGATGCCACCGACGCCGACCTGGATCTCATCTTCTGGTCCATCCGCGGCGTCATCGCGACAACTCGCGGCGTCACCGACACAGGTTGGCGTCGGATCATGGCGGTCATGATCGCGGGATTGCGGCCAGGCGCGGACGATCTCGATGCGGCTCCGATGAGCGCCCGGGACGTCGCACAGATCTTGGACAATATGTGGGCTCGGTGAGGTGCGGCGGGTGGCGAGGGAACACTATCCGGCCAGGTATTCGTCGTCGGTGACGTGTTCGAGCCAGGTCGTGGTGGTGGCCGGATCGTCGGCGTTGTCGAGCATGGCCAGGTGTTCCATGAACGAGTCGGCGCTCGCTCCGTGCCAATGTTCTTCGTTCGGTGGGCAGTAGAGGGTTTGGCCGGCGTGTGCTTCGACCTTCTGGCCGCCGCGGGACCGTACCCAGGCAGTTCCCTGGGTGATGTGCAGGGTCTGACCGTGGGCGTGTGAGTGCCACGCGGTGCGGGCGCCGGGTGCAAAACGCACCTTCGCCACAATCATTCGCTGACCGGATTCACGGGGATAGGCGATGCGGTCGAGCCAGACGTCACCGGTGAATTGCTCGGGCGGGTTCCTGGTGGTCGGGGTGTGGGGGTCGATCTGCATTGCAGTACTCCTCAGGCTTCGGCGATTTCGAGGCCGAACGTCTCGCGGGTGATGTCGTCGGGTTCCGGGCCGCCGCGCACACCGGTGTCGAGAGCGTCGATCGCGGCGAGTTGATCGGCGGTGAGGTCGAAGTCGAAGA
Source organism: Rhodococcus sp. NPDC059968 (assembly GCF_042738615.1). Taxonomy (NCBI): domain Bacteria; kingdom Bacillati; phylum Actinomycetota; class Actinomycetes; order Mycobacteriales; family Nocardiaceae; genus Rhodococcus; species Rhodococcus sp. NPDC059968. The sequence goes on along the minus strand of NZ_JBHWUE010000136.1, from coordinate 19,902 downwards.
CGTCGAAGTTCTCGGTGATACGCGACGGGGTGACCGATTTCGGGATCACCTGGCGGCCCTGTTGCAGATGCCATCGCAGCATCGTCTGGGCCGGCGTCTTGCCGTGTGCCGCTGCGATGTTGCCGATGGTGGGATCGTCGAGTGTGGAGCCGTGGGAGCCGTCGCGGTAGAAGGTGATCCCACCGATAGGGGACCACGCTTGGGACAGGATCCCGTGTTCGGCGTTGGCCGTGAGCACGTCGGATTGACGGAAGTACGGGTGTACCTCGATTTGGTTGACCGCCGGCACCACCGATGTTTCGTCCTGCAGTCGCGTGAGGTGGTCGGACATGAAGTTGCTGACACCGATGGCGCGGACGCGGCCGTCCGCGAGCAGCGTCTCGAGCGCCTTGTAGGCCTCGACGGTGAGGGTGAACTCGCCGGCCAGAGCCTGGTGCAGTATCAGCAGGTCGATCTGATCGATTCCGAGTTTGCGGGCGCTCTTGTCGAAGGCGTGCAGCGTGTTGTCGTAGCCGTAGTCGGTGATCCAGATCTTGGTCTCGATGAAGATGTCCGAGCGATCGATGCCCGAACGGCGGATCGCTTCGCCGACCTCGCGTTCGTTCTGATACGCAGCGGCGGTGTCGATGTGCCGGTATCCGGTCTCCAGTGCCGCCTCGACCGCAGCGACGGTGTCATCGGGCGGTGTCTGGTACACACCGAAACCCAGTGCCGGCATCGTGATGTCGTTGTTCAATGTCAAACCGGGGATCGTCATGTTTCAAACCTTAGGATCGGTCAGCGCGTGCTGGGAGTGCCTGTCGGACCAGGTACCGGCAGTACCTGGCCCGACCAGCGGATTTCATGCGGCGGGCCGGTGCGGGGCCGAACCCGAACTGCGGTGTCGCGCGGCGGGCACGATCACCGTGAGGACGACGACCAGCGCGAGGACGAGCAGCATGGTGCCGCCGGTGAGCGCGGTGCCGACGTGGTCGGTCACCGCTGCTGGTCCGTCGAGGTTGCTGCCTGTGTTTGCCGAGAGTGCGACGAGGACGCCCAACCCGAGTGCCATTCCGAGTTGGTGGGCCGTGTTGACCAGTCCGGATGCCGCGCCGGCGTCCGCCGAATCTACGCCGGCGATTCCTGCGTTCGTCAGCGGCCCGAACGCCAGGCCTTGCCCGGCGCCCACCAGGATCATCGGTAGTGCAACGTCCATGAGATACGTATCGAGTGGGCCGATGCGGCTCAGCCAAGCCATGCCGACCAGGGTCAGCGCCGTCCCGGTAGCGAGCAGAGTCCCGTTCGACAGCCGGGCATTCAGCCGGGGCACCATGAGTGCGACGACGAAGTTGACGAGGGTCATCGGCAGGAAGCCGAGTCCGGCTTGCAGTGGGGAGAAGCCGAACCCGTCCTGGAGGAGTTGGGTCGTGAAGTAGAAGAACCCGATCATCGCCCCGAGGTACAGCAGTCGAGCGGCATAGGCGCCACTGCGTTCGCGACTGCGGAACAATCGTAGCGGCAGGATCGGCTGCTGCACCCGACCCTCGTGGACGACCAACCCGACCAGCAGGACGGCCCCGAGTGCCAGAGCGGCCTGTACCCGTGCCGATCCCCACCCAGCCTCGGCGGATTCGATGATTCCGAAGATCACGGCACCCATGCCGAGCGTCGCACCGAGTGCACCGATCACGTCGAACCGTCCGGTTCGCCGTGGTGTTTCCACGAGCACTGTGCTGGACCAGACGATCAAGGCGACCGCGATCGGAACGTTGACCAGGAACGCCGCTCGCCAGGAGATCCACTCGGTGAGCGCACCACCGACCAGGAGGCCGAGGCTGGCGCCGATACCGGCCGTTGCGGCGTACCAGGCAATGGCCTTGTTGCGGGCCTCGCCGTCGAAGTAGGTCGTGATCAACGCCAAGGAGGTCGGTGCGACGATCGCCGCACCGATTCCCTGCACCGCGCGGGCGGCGATCATCCACCATCCCGCCGGTGCGAGCCCGATGAGCAAGGAGGCGGCACCGAAGATCGCGAGACCGATCCTGAACAGTCGGCGCCGCCCCACGATGTCTCCCGCGCGGGCGGCCAACAGGAGCAGCCCACCGAAGACCAGAGTGTAAGCGTCTTGAACCCACGAGAGCGCCGCCGGTGACAGTTGGAGCCCGGATCGGATGCTCGGCAACCCGGTGAAGATCACCGAGTTGTCCAGCAGCACCATGAAATAGCTTGCCAGGATGATTCCCAGAATCGCGGGCGGGGTGGCTGTGGCCCGACCGGAAACGGCGGTGGTCACGGCCGGACCGCGACCTTGAGCGCGTCACGGGCATCCATCGCGGCGTAGCCCTGCGGCGTCTGACCGAGGCCGACGGTCCGGTCGAACACCTTCCCCGGCTGGACAGTGCCGTCCAGGACCGCCGGAAGCAGCTGCTCGATGTAGGCGCGCACCGGCGCCGGACCACCGGTCAGGGTGACGTTCGGCCCGAACAGGCTCCCGAATCCGACGGGCGCGTCCTCGTACTGGGGCACCCCCACACGGCTGATCACTCCGCCCGCGCGGACGACGCCGACAGCCTGATCGTAGGCGGGCCGGTGGCCGACCGCCTCGAGGACGACCGCGCTGCCCAGTCCGCCGGTCAGCTCGCGGACCTCCGCGATCCCTTCCTCGCCGCGCTCGGCCACCACATCGGTCGCACCGAACTCGCGACCGAGATCGGTCCGCGCCTGGTGCCGCCCCATCAACACGATCTGCTCGGCACCGAGCCGGCGAGCCGACAGCACCGCCAACAATCCCACCGCCCCGTCACCGATCACAGTCACGACACTGCCCTCGCCGACGCCGCCCCGGACCGCAGCATGCCAGCCGGTGCCGTACACATCAGACAACGTCAACAAGGAATCGAGCAGCGCATCGTCGGCGTCCTCGCGCACCGGCACCTTCACCAGCGTGCCATCGGCCAGCGGCACCCGGACCGCCTCGGCCTGACCACCCGCCGTACCCAACGAGGCGTCATTCCAGAACCCGCCGCGCACACATGAGGTCTGCAGACCCGCAGCGCAGAACACGCACGTCCCACACGACACCGCGAACGGCGCAATGACGAAGTCACCGACCCGCAATGTCCTCACATCCGAACCGATCGCTTCGACGACACCGATGAACTCGTGCCCCATCGACCTGCCCGCAGGATCGACGTCCATGGAGTGATAGGGATGCAGGTCGCTGCCACACACGCAGGCCCGCACGATCCGGACGAGAGCGTCGGTGGACGACTGGATGGTGTGATCAGGAACATCGATGACGCGGACATCGCCCGCGCCGAACATGTACGTCGCTTTCATGCCACCCAGTTGACCTCCATTCCGGCCGCCCCGGGAGTCACGGACGTTCCGGGTACTGCCAGTACCTCCCACATCCGGCGGTCACTGCCTACCGTGGACTCATGAGTTCGACCGACCTGCGCACCGAAATCCGCGAGTTCCTCAGCACGCGGCGCGCACGCATCACCCCGGAGCAGAGCGGACTACCCGTGTACGGCGGCAACCGCCGTGTCAAGGGCCTGCGCCGCGAAGAGGTCGCCATGCTCGCCGGTGTCTCGGTCGACTACTACGTCCGTATGGAACGCGGCAACCTCGCCGGCGCCTCCGACAGCGTTCTGGACTCCCTCGTCGTCGCCCTTCAACTCGACGACGCCGAACGCGATCACCTCTTGGCGCTCGCCCGGCAAGCACAAGCAAGCACGACCCGCCGCCCCCGCACTCCGGCGGTGACCGTCCGCCCGGCAATCCAGCAAGTACTCGATGCCATCACCGACGCACCGGCCTGGATCCGCAACGGCCGCCACGACATCATCGCGATGAACGACCTCGCCCGCGCCCTCTACTCCCCCGTGCTCGCCGACCCCCGCCGCCCCGCCAACACCACCCGATTCGTCTACCTCCACCCCCAGGCCGCCGAAGAATTCTTCGTCGACTACGACACCATCGCCAGGGACGCCGCCGCCATGCTGCGACTCGAAGCAGGCCGCAACCCCCACGACAAAGCACTCATCGCGCTGGTCGGGGAACTGTCCACCCGAAGCGAACTCTTCCGCCAACGCTGGGCATCACAGGACGTTCGATTCCACCGCAGCGGTCGAAAACGCCTGCGCCATCCCGCCGTCGGCCAACTCGACCTCGACTTCGAGGCACTCGAACTGCCCTCCGAACCCGGCCTTCAGCTCAACATCTATACCGCAGCCGCCGGCACACCCACCGCCGACGCACTCAAGCTCCTCGCCTCCTGGGCCGCCAGCCAGGAACAACTCGGCACCGAACACCATGCTCCCAGCCGACCGCATTGACCCTGCGCACAGCGGATCGGTGGGCCGCCACCCTGCGAATCAGCAGGGACACACAGGAGTATGACCAAGTTTCACGAGAGTCCGAGTTGGAGGCCGGCGTGCCGGTTGGTGTCTTTGTAGAGCAGATAGCGGAAGCGACTCGGCCCGCCCGCGTAGCAAGCCTGGGGGCAGAAGGCACGCAACCATAGGAAGTCGCCCGCTTGCACTTCGACCCAATCCTTGTTGAGCAGATACACCGCCTTGCCCTCGAGGATGTACAGGCCGTGTTCCATGACGTGCGTCTCGGGGAACGGGATCGCACCGCCCGGTTCGAAGGACACGATATTGACGTGCATGTCGTGGCGGATGTCGGTCGGATCGACGAACCGCTGGGTCTTCCATGCCCCGTTCGTGTCGGGCATCTCGATGCCCCCGATATCCTGCTCCCGGGTCACGAAAGACTCGGGCACCTCGATGCCGTCGACCTGCTGATAGGTCTTGCGGATCCAGTGGAACGTCGCGGTGGCCGGACCGTGGTTGTTCAGGGTCCACCGGGCGCCGGGAGCGAGGAAGGCGTAGCCGCCAGCGTCCAGCACATGCTCGACCCCGCCGAGTGTGAGAGTCAGCGAACCGTCGACGACGAACACGACCGCCTCGGCGCTCGGATCGGCATCGGGATGGTCACTACCGCCGCCAGACGACACCTCGACGATGTACTGCGAGAATGTCTCCGCGAATCCGGTCAACGGCCGCGCCAGCACCCACGCCCTGGTCCCGTTCCAGTGCGGCAGCAGACTGGCGGTGATATCGCTCATCGTGCGACGCGGCAGGACCGCGTAGGACTCCGTGAAGACCGCGCGATCGGTGGTCAGGTCGGTTTGCGGCGGCAGGCCGCCTCGCGGAACGAAGTAGTTCATGCTTTCCTACTCGGGTTGTCGGGACAGCGGCGGTGGCGAGCCACCGGTGGTGTCGATCTTCCGCCTGTGGATCCCACACGAGAATATTCGTCGACCACAAGTCCATCTCACCCGACGTTGTGGAGAAGATCAGTAGTCGATGCCGACGACGTCGTCGTGGTTTGCCACATCGACGTGCCCGAGGACTCCTCGGTGTCGCTCGAACATTCCGTCAGCAGCACGAACAAGTCACCGCCGGAACGGCGAGCACAATCAGTTCCGTCACTGCGGGATCCGAGTGTTGTAGCGCTACAACACCGGTGCCCTCCCAGTCCCTCCATCTGCGTGAACAACGCGTCCGACGTTCACCCCAGGCGACCTCGACCCATGATGGAGTCCCCTCGGAATGAGGGATATTTGATGGATATTTCGTCTTGATTGAGGCGCGTATCACAGCAAGACTGGCTGCATGAGAAAGAGCGGCACTTCACATGCGCGCCCCGCTTCGGCCCTCCCGACGGGCGAGCGCCCAAGGGCCCACCACGATCGGTGTCAGCACCCGCGCTGACCGGTTGCCCGGGCGTCACCGACGCCCCTCTGCATCCCGCGTCAGGTCCGGAACTGTCGCAGGCACATGATCTTTCGATTTCCAACCGAATCGCCCGCTTTCAGGTCCGGCGACAAACATTTCGCTTGCAATCAATGTCACCCGCTGCAAATGCGGGGTGACCACGAACTCGACGTATGGAGTCCCGACATGGATATGTTGCTCGCTGGTGAATGGCGAACCGCCGCAGACGGCCGCACGGAGACCGTCCGGTCACCGTTCGACGGCCGCGCGGTCGACACGGTGCCCGTCGCGACGGTCTCCGACGCCACCGCTGCCCTCGATCGCGCCGAGGTCGGTGCGCGGGTACTGCGGTCGATGCCCGCGCACGAACGGGCCGCCATTTTGATGCGGGCCGCCGATCTGGCAGAACAGCGCGCCGAGGACATCGCGCAGACCATTAGTGCGGAGACCGGCAAGCCGATCAGCGAAGCGCGTGGTGAGGCGAGCCGGTCGGGCAGCATCATCCGACTGGCAGCCTTCGAAGGCAGCCAGCTCTACGGCTCGACGTTGCCGCTCGACGCCAACCCCGGAACCGGGCTCGAGAAGATCGGCTTCACCCTGCGCCAGCCCTGCGGCATAGTCGTGGCGATCACCCCGTTCAACTACCCGGCACTGCTGGTGTTGCACAAGATCGCTCCCGCACTGGCCGCGGGTAATGCGGTGGTACTCAAGCCGGCCCGCACCACCCCGCTGACCGCACTGAAGCTCGCCGAGTGCTTCGTCGACGCCGGCCTCGCGCCCGAGGCGTTGTCGGTGCTGACCGGACCGGGTTCCGTGCTCGGTGACATCCTGGTCACCGACCCCCGGGTGCGCAAGGTGTCCTTCACAGGTTCCACCCAGACCGGCACCCGTTTGGCCTCCATCGCCGGAATCAAGAAGCTGTCCTTGGAGTTGGGCGCGTCCTGCCCGGTGATCGTGCTGCCCGACGCCGACATCGAACTCGCCGCCTCGGCGGTCGCTGCCGGCGGATACATCAATGCCGGACAGGTGTGCATCAGCGTGCAACGGGTGATCGTCGACGAACGCGTGGAGGCGGACTTCCTCGACGCCCTGGTCCCGAAGGTCGAAGACATCGTCGTCGGCGATCCCGCGAACGCCGACACCAAGCTCGGCTCGTTGATCTCGGAAACCGAAGCGACACGCGTGCATTCGGCTATCGCCGAGGCAGTCCTGGCAGGAGCGAAGGTCCTCACCGGCGGTGACCGCGACGGCGCCGTCGTCTCCCCCACCGTCGTCGCCGGCGTCGATCCGGCCTCCCCGTTCAGCCGCGACGAATTGTTCGGCCCCGCAGTCGCCGTCTCCTCCGCCCCCGACATCGAATCCGCGATCGCCCTCGCGAACGACAACGAGTACGGCCTCGGCGCAGGACTGTTCACCTCCGATGTCTCGGCGACGACCAGGGCGATGCGCCAGATCGACGCCGGCAACATCCACATCAACTGGACGCCGCTCTGGCGCGCCGACCTGATGCCGTACGGCGGTCTCAAAGGCAGCGGTATCGGCAAGGAAGGTGTCCGGTCCGCGGTCGAGGAAATGACCGACGAAAAGACCATCATCCTGCACGGCCGCCCCTGGTAACCGTCTCCCGCTCACACACATTCGTGGCACTCACAGAAACGACGACATGACACCACTGAGCACACACAAGACAGTCCGGCTGACCACGGCCCAGGCGGTCGTGAAATACCTCGCCGCGCAATACTCGGTCGCCGACGGCGACCGGCGGCGCCTGATCCCCGCCGCACTCGGCATCTTCGGCCACGGCAACGTCGCCGGCCTCGGACAGGCCCTCGACGAACTGTCCGATGACCTGCCGTTCATCCAGGGTCGGCACGAGCAGTACCTCGCGCACATCGCCACCGCTTACGCGAAGGCCAGCCGCCGCCGCGCCACCCTCGCGGTGACCGCGTCCATCGGTCCGGGTGCGCTGAACCTGGTCACTGCCGCAGGCCTGGCGACGATCAACAGGCTGCCGCTGCTACTGCTACCCGGCGACACCTACGCCACCCGCCATCAGGGACCGGTACTCCAGCAACTCGAGCACGCCAGCGAAGCGGACGCCACCGTCAACGACACCTTCCGTCCCGTCGCGAAGTTCTTCGACCGCATCACCCGCCCCGAGCAACTGCTGACCGCACTCCCCCAGGCCATGCGGGTGCTGACCAGCCCGAGCGACACCGGTGCCGTCGTGCTCTCGCTGCCGCAGGACATCCAGTCCCACGCCTTCGACTTTCCGGTCGAGTTCTTCGAACCCCGCGACTGGAAGATCCGCCGCCCGCTGCCCGATCCGGCCGAGGTCGACGCGGTCGCCGCCCAGATCCGGGAGGCGCAGCGTCCGGTGATCATCGCCGGCGGCGGCGTGCACTACTCGGACGCCACCGCGGCCCTCGAGCAACTCGCCGAGCAGGCCGGCATCCCGGTGGTCGAGTCGTTCGGCGGCAAGGGCGCGGTCAGCCGCGACGAATGGTGGCAGCTCGGCGGCGTCGGCCTCGAGGGCAACTTCGCCTCCAACATCGTCGTCAAGCAAGCCGACCTCGTCCTCAGCGTCGGGACCCGGCTGACCGACTTCGTCACCGGATCGCAGTCGATCTTCGAGGACGAGAACGTGCGGTTCGCGTCCCTCAACGTCGTCGACGGCGACACCCGTAAACAGGGTGCCACCGGGATCCTCGCCGACGCCCACCTCGGACTCGAGGCGCTGACCGCCGCGCTCGCCGGACACACCACCAGCGCGGCCTGGCAGGACATCGCGCGGACCGCGAAGGCGGACTGGGCCCCGATCCGGGCCCGTGCCCTCGACCCCGACACCGCCTTCGACCCGGCCGCGCACCCACACGCCCCGGTCACCGGCGCCCTGCTCACCCAGCCGCAGCTGATCGGGCTGCTGCAGGAACACGCCCGCGGCGGCGACACGATCATCGCCGCCGCCGGCGGCCCGCCCGGCGACCTGCAGAAGGTGTGGGACGCGACCGGGAACCGGCACTGCCACCTCGAATTCGGGTTCTCCTGCATGGGATACGAGATCCCCGCCGCGATGGGTGTGCGCCTCGCCGAGGGCAACCAAGGCCAACGGATCGTCACCTTCATCGGCGACGGCACGTTCCTGATGGCACCCACCGAGCTCGTCACCGCCGCCCAGGAGGGCCTGGACGTGACCGTCGTGGTATCCGAGAACCACGGCTACCAGGTCATCCACCGGTTGCAGATGAACCGCAACGGCCGCGAATTCGGCAACGAGTTCCGCTACCGCACCGACGGTGACATCATCGCCGAGACCGGCGAGAAGGCGCGCCTCGAGGGCGACTACCTGAAGGTCGACCTGCGGCAGATCGCCGAAGGACTGGGCGCGCGAGCCATCCGCGCCACCACCGCCGACGAGTTGCGCACCGCCCTCGACGAGACCCGGACCGCGTCCGGTCCGGTCGTGATCGTGGTGCCGACGGTGCCGCACGTGGACCTGCCCGGTGGGGACGTGTGGTGGGATGTCGCACCCGCCGAGGTGTCCGATCAGGAATGGGTTCAGACCCTGCGCGCAGACTATGACAACGCCGTGGGACGGCAGAGGTGGTTCGGATGAGCAACACTCCACTCGACAAGGGCACGCTCCGTCAGCGATTGGCCGACGGGGAGACCACGGTCGGCACCTTCGTCGGCATGGCGTCCTCGACTGCAGCCGAGGTGTGTGCCGCCGCCGGCGCCGACTGGATCCTCATCGATCTCGAACACGGGTCCGGATCCGAGGACGTGTTGCGCGACGGCATCCTCGCCGCCGGCAGCTACGGCGTTCCGACCGTCGTGCGGATCGAATCCGGTGAACGGATCCGGATCGGCCGGGCCCTCGACCAGGGCGCGGCCGGGATCATGGTCCCGCGGCTGGACAAGCCCGACCAGGTCGCCGACGCGGTCACGCATCTGGCGTATCCGCCGCACGGAGACCGCGGGGTAGCCACCTACAACCGCTCCTGCCGGTGGGGTATGGACCGCTCCGCGCTGCTGGCGGACGAGCAGTCCGCACTGGGGGTCATCCAGATCGAAACCCTCGCCGCCCTCGACGCCGTCGACGAGATCGCCGCACAGGACGGGGTCGACGTGCTCTTCGTCGGACCGTTGGACCTGTCCTTCGCGCTCGGTGTGCCGCTTCAGTTCGACAGCCCGGTCTTCACCGCCGCACTCGGGCGGGTGCTCGAGGCCGCTCACCAGCACGGCAAGATCGCGGGCATCCTCGCCGCGAACGCCGCCCTGGCCGCCGGCTACGTCGAACTCGGCTTCCGATTCGTGGCGATCGGCTCCGACTCGACCCTGCTCGCCGCTGCCCTGACCGAGGCCTTCGCCACAGCCCGCCCCGAATAGAACAACTAAAGGAACATCACCGTGACCGAAACTCGCACCGTCGGAGTCGGACTGATCAGCGTCGGTTGGATGGGACAGCTGCATTCGCGCGCCTACCGCGACGTCCCGATCGTCTACCCCGAACTCGGGATCACCCCGAAGCTGGTGATCGCCGCCGACACCGCACCCAGCCGCGTGGAATTCGCCCAGAACGTCCTCGGTTTCGCCGAGGGCACCACCGACTACCGTGACGTCCTCGCGCACCCCGACGTCGAGGTCGTGTCCATCTGCGCACCCAACTTCCTGCACGCCGAAATCGGTATTGCCGCGGCGAAAGCGGGCAAGCACTTCTGGATCGAAAAGCCGGTCGGGCGCAGCCATACCGAGACCGCCGCGATCGAGGCCGCCGCCACCGAAGCCCGGGTGATTACCTCCATCGGTTACAACTACCGGCACGCCCCCGCCGTCGAGCACGCCCGGAAGTTGATCGCCGACGGCGAGCTCGGCCGCATCACCAACGTGCGCGCCTCCTTCTTCTCCGGTTACGCCAACGAGCCCAATGGTGCGCTGTCGTGGCGGTTCGACCGTGAACTCGCCGGCTCCGGCGTGCTGGCGGACCTGTTCAGCCACGCAAGCGACCTGTGCCAGTACGTGGTGGGCCCGATTGCGGAGATCAACGCGCTCACCAGCACCGTCTACACCGAACGCCCGAAGCTGGAGATGGGGTCGCGCACCCACTTCGCGGTCATCGAGAACGGTGAGATGGGCTCGGTGGAGAACGAGGACTACGCCGGGGCGCTGGTGCGATTCGGATCCGAGGGACCGGGATCGGGTGCGGTGGGCACAATCGAGGCGTCCCGGGTGATCGTGGGACCCGAGTGCGGCTACCAGATCGAGGTCTACGGCACCGACGGCTCGCTGAAGTGGGACTTCGAGCGGATGAACGAGCTGAAGGTGTGCCTCGGCCGCACGAACGCCGAACAGGGCTACACGACGGTCAACGCCAGCCCGAAGCACGGGGACTACTCCCGCTTCCAGCCCGGCCCGGGCAACGCCCTCGGCTTCGACGACCTCAAGACCATCGAGGCCAAGAAGTTCCTCCTCGCCGTCACCGGAGGGCCGCAGGAGAACTCGAACGTGCACGACGCCGCATCGGCAGCCGCGATCGTCACTGCCGCCGAAGAGTCCGCCGCCACCGGCCTGTGGCAGAAGCTCGAGGACGTCGCCGGCACCACCGCCGCCCGTACCGCCTGACACCCGGCCCGCCCCGTACCCTCTCGACACCTGCAAGGACGCTGATGTCAACAACGATCTCAACTCAACTGTTCGTCGGCTTGGGCCCGCTCGACCGGCAGCTCGTCGACCCGTATCTGGCCGAGAATCAACAGCTGGTCCTCGACCCCACCGAGGAGCAGCTGGCGATCGCCGAAGCGGCGATCGTGCGGGCGGCGTTCACCGTCGACGCCGCGATGCTCGACCGCATGCCGGCGCTGAAGGTGCTCGCCCGCACCGGTGTCGGTACCGACCTCGTCGACGTCGCCGAGGCACAGCGACGCGGCATTCCGGTGGTGATCACGCCGGGAAGTAACACGGTGTCGGTCGCCGAGGGCGTTTTCGCGCACCTTCTCGCGTTGGTGAAGCGACTGCCGACCCTCACCGATATGGTGCGGGGCGGGCGCTGGGGCGAGCGCGGTCGAGTTTCAGTCGGTGACCTCGAGGGGGCAACGTTGGGCATCGTGGGGTTCGGCCGGATCGGCCGCAAGGTCGCGCAGATCGCCGAAGCGTTCGATCTGACCGTCCGCGCCTACGACCCCTACGCCGAGATCCCCGATGCGTACCGGTGTGCCACCGTAGACGAGGTCCTCGGCTCCAGCGACTTCGTCACCCTGCACGCGCCGCTGACCGCCGAGAATCACCACCTGATCGACGAGTCCCGGCTGGCCACTATGCGACCGGGGTCGATCCTGGTCAACTGCAGCCGCGGCGCGCTGATCGACCTCGACGCCGCACACGCGGCGCTGCAGTCCGGGCGGCTCGCCGGCCTCGGCCTGGACGTCTTCGATCCCGAACCACCGCAACATCATCCGGTTTTCGATCACGCGAACACGATCCTCAGCCCGCACTTGATGGGCTTCACCGATCGGGCGATGGCACTGACCATCCGCGCCGCGGTCGAGGGCGCGGCCGCGGTCCTCGACGGGCGGGCTCCTGCCGCGGTGGCGGCACCGTGAGCGTGCGGGTGGGGGTGATCGGCGTCGGTGTGATGGGCGCCGATCACGCCCGGACCCTCGCTCGGTCGGTGTCGGGTGCGCAGGTGACGGTGGTAACCGATTACGACGCAGCCCGTGCGGACGCGGTCGCGCAGGAGGTATCGGTGCGTACCGTCGCAACCGCGGCAGAATTGATCACCGCCCCGGACGTCGACGCGGTGCTGATCGCCTCCCACGACTCCGCCCATGCCGAGCAGGTGGCGCTGTGCCTCGAACACCGCAAGCCGGTGCTGTGTGAGAAGCCGCTGGCCCCGACGCTTGCCGAATGCGTCGACCTGGTTACCCGCGAAGAGTCTCTGGCACTGGAGAATCCGCTCGTGTCGGTGGGCTTCATGCGACGGTTCCACGCCCCGTACCAGGCCCTGGTGCAGGAGATCCGGTCCGGTTCCGTCGGGGCCCCGCTGCTGGTGCGTGCGTCCCACCGCAATGTGACGTCGTACCCAGGTGGCGACTCGGCAAGCACCATCACCAATTCTGCGATCCATGAAATCGACATCACCCGTTGGCTCCTCGGGTCCGAGATCGTCGAAGTCAGCTGGCATGCACCGAAGTCCACCTCGTTGGACACCTCACGTCACGACCCGCAGATACTGATGCTACGCACCGCCAACGGTGTGCTGACGGTGGTCGATGTGTTCGTCAATGCCCGATACGGCTACGACGTGCGCTGCGAGGTAGTCGGCGAAACCGGTGCGGTGAGTCTGGCGCCGAGCCACGCCCTGACGGTCGACTCGTCGCTGCGTTCGGCGGCAACCTACCCGGAGGACTGGCGACCGCTGTTCGCCGATGCCTACCGACGCCAGCTGCAGGCGTGGGTCGACGCCCTCGACGCACAGGTGGCGTCCCCGCTGGCGTCGGCCCGCGACGGGCTGCGGGCCACCCAGGTGGCCGCCGCCCTGATCGACTCGATGAACAACGAGGGTGCCACAACCAAGGTCGACTTCCACTGATCGCTGGTCCGATCCCAAGTGCACACTGACTACATACCTGAAGTCGAGGGGATAGAGATGACAACCACCACGAAGCCGGAACTGCTGGCCGCATGTTGGACCTCCGCCGGCGATGTGATGCCGGCCCGAGGTCCGGACTGTAGTCCGGTCCCGATCCGGGATCGAATCGAAGCCGTCGCACGAGCCGGCTACACCGGATTCGGATTGACCCGCCCCGACCTCGTCGCCACGCGCGAGACGATCGGCCTCGGCGAAGTCGCGAAAATACTCGCCGACAACGGCATCACCCACGTCCAACTCGAGTGGATCACGAACTGGTGGACCACGGGCGAAGCCCGCGGACTATCGGACCAGGTCCGCCGGGACCTGTTCGAGGCCGCCCCCGTCCTCGGAGTCGACAACATCAAGGTCGGCGCCGACGACGACGGTGTCGCCGTCTCCCGCGACCGGCTCTGCGAGCAGTTCGACGCCCTCGCGACCGACGGCGCCGCTGCGGGCGTGAAGATCGCGTTCGAGAACACACCGTTCTCGCACCACGTCAAGACCACTGAACAGGCTGCGCAGTTCGTCAAGGATGTCGACAACCCCAACGGCGGGCTCATCCTCGACATCTGGCATGCCTTCCGGGGCGGGACAGACTACGACCTTCTACCGGAGCTCATTCCGTCGCGCTTCGTGTTCGGAGTCGAACTCGACGACGGTTGGGCCGCCGTGCGCGGAACCGATCTGGAGGACACCTTCGACAACCGAGTTCCTTGCGGTGAGGGCGTATTCGACGTCCCGAAGTTCATCAATGCGCTACGCCGCATCGGTTTCGACGGACCGTGGGGTATCGAGCACATGTCGGAGGAATTCCGGCAGCTGCCCGTCGCCGACGCACTCACCCGGGCACGGGACGCGGCCCTGCAGTGCTTCGAGATCGCCGACCAGTTCGCTGCGAAACGGGACAACATCTGATCGACAGACCTCCGTTCGCCATCCAGCCTCGGCCACCGAGGCCGACCACCTACAGCGAAGCCGCCATGAGGTGAAAATGATGGAAACATCATATTGATTGAGGCGTACGTCACAGCAAGACTGAACAGAGCACACGGACAGGACCCGCCGACCCACTCACGCCGCTTTCTGGATTATCCAGCAACTACGCGGACCGGACGCGTGCATTACCGACCCACCGGCACTGATGCCGGAAGAAACAGAACGAAAGGAATGCAGTGGCCACCTTGTTGAACGGGAAAGTCGTTCTGATCAGTGGAGGGACGCAAGGTGTCGGCGCCGGCGTCGTCCGCGCCGCCGCCCGGGAGGGCGCCACGGTGGTCTTCACCGGCCGCCGAGCCGAAGCCGGCAAAACCCTTGCCGCCGAACTCGAAGCGACGGGGGCGCAGGTCCGCTTCATCCAGGCCGACCTCGCCGATCCCACTGAGGCAAAGGACTCGGTGACCCGGACGATCGAGGAGTTCGGCCGGATCGACGCATTGTGCAACGCAGCGGGTCTGACCACCCGAGGCACCCTCCTGGATACGACACCCGAGCTGTTCGACCAGCACATGGCGATCAACCTGCGCGCGCCGTTCTTCACCATGCAAGCCGCCGCGGCGGACATGGTCGAACGTAAGGCACCGGGGACGATCGTCAACATCATCTCCATCGCCGAGCACGGCGGACAGTCCTACTTGGCCCCGTACGTGGCGGCAAAGGCCGGGCTCGCGGGGCTGACCCGCAACGCGGCCTACGCGCACCGCTTCGACCGGATCCGGATCAACGGTCTCAACATCGGGTGGACCGAGACCGAAGGCGAGACCGCGATCCAGCAACGCTTCCATGGCGCCGACGACAACTGGGCAACCGAAGCCGCGGCGAAGGTGCCGATGGGCAAGCTCGGGCAGGTCGACGAGATCGCCGACATGGTGGTCTTTTTGCTGTCCGAGCGCAGCGGCGTCGTCACCGGTTCGGTGATCGACTGGGACCAGACCGTCATCGGAGGACAGGACTGATGGGATCGACAATCGGCGTGATCGGCCTCGGCCGGATCGGCGCATTCCATGCTGACACCCTCGCGCAGCTGCCGGGGGTCGACGGACTGGTGGTCACCGACGAACGACCGGACGTTACCGCGGCCGTCGCCACCAAGTTCGGCGCACGCGCGGTCGACGACGCCGCTGCCGTTTTCGCCTCCGGAGTGGACGGAGTAGTGATCGCGGCTGCCACCCCAGCGCACGCCCCCTTGATCCTCGCTGCCGTCGACGCCGGGATTCCGGTCTTCTGCGAGAAGCCCGTCGCGTTCACCGCCGACGAGAGCTACGAGGTCGTCGAGCGCCTGAAGTCGTCGACGGTGCCGGTGCAGATCGGCTACAACCGCCGATTCGATCCCGCATTCGCCGCTGCACGCAACGCCGTCATCGGCGGGGAACTCGGCTGGCTGCACACTGTGCGCTCGACCACCCTCGACCCCGCGCCGCCGCCGGCGGAGTACGTGGCCGCATCCGGCGGGATCTTCCGCGACTGCAGCGTCCACGACTTCGATATCGTCCGCTGGGTCGTCGGCCAGGAAGTCGTCGAGGTCTATGCCGCCGGCACCAACCAGGGTGACTCGATCTTCGCCGACTGCGGCGACGTCGACACCGCCACCACCACACTGACGTTCGAGAGCGGAACCCTCGGCGTGGTATCGAACACGCGCTACAACGCCCGCGGCTACGACTGCCGCCTCGAGGTCCACGGCTCCCAGGACAGCGTCGTCGCCGGCTGGGATGGAAGCGCGCCCGTCCGCAACCTCGAACCCGACGTCGCGTTTCCCGACGGCCCACCGCACCAGTTCTTCATGGACCGCTTCACCTCCGCCTATCGCGCCGAACTCGGCGCATTCCTCGAGGTGATCGCCGGCACCGCACCCTCGCCGTGCACCGCCGCCGACGCCCTCGAGGTGGCCTGGATCGCCGAGGCGGCCACTCTTTCCCTCTCCCAACACCGGCCCGTCCGGATGAATGAGGTTCGACGATGATTCGTATTGCAGGAGCACCTATTTCGTGGGGTGTGTGCGAAGTCCCGGGCTGGGGTCACCAGCTCGGCCCCGAGCGGGTGCTGACGGAGATGCGCGACGCCGGCCTGGAAGCCGCCGAGATCGGCCCCGTCGGATTCCTGCCCGCCGACCCGCAGGAACTGGCGGCCACGCTGGCCTCGTACGACCTGAAGGCGGTCGGCGGCTTCACCCCGGTGCTGCTGCACGACCCCGGCCACGACCCGGTCCCCGATATCACCGGCACCCTGGCCGCGTTCACGGCCGCCGGCGCCGAGGTACTGGTGCTGGCCGCGATAACCGGCACCGACGGCTACGACTCGCGACCCGACCTCGACGACACCGGCTGGAAGACCCTGCTGTCGAACCTGGACCGGCTGCACGACGTCGCCGCCGAGCAGGGCATCCGTGCCGTCCTGCACCCGCACGTGGGCACCATGATCGAGAAGAACACCGAGGTCCAGCGGGTCCTCGACGGCTCCTCGATTCCGCTGTGCCTGGACACCGGGCATCTGCTCATCGGCGGTACCGATCCGCTCGAACTGGCCCGCGCCGCCGCGGACCGGATCACCCACACGCATCTGAAGGACGTCGACGCCGAGTTCGCCGCCCGCGTGCAGGCCGGTGAGCTGAGCTACACGCAGGCCGTCGCCCAGGGTATGTACACCCCGCTCGGCACCGGTGACGTCGATGTCGCAGGCGTGGTCCGAACCCTCGTGGAATCCGGTTTCGACGGTTGGTTCACCCTCGAGCAGGACACCATTCTTGCCGGCGAGCCGAACGGCGAGGGACCGGTTGCGGACGTCAAGACCAGCGCCGCGTTCCTGCGGAGTCTGCAGCTGTGACCGAGCTGCGGATCGGCATCCTCGGGGCCTCGCGGATAGCGGAGCTGGCGATCGTGGAGCCTGCGCGGGCCCTCGGGCACCGGCTGGTCGCGGTCGCCGCCCGCGACCGTGGTCGTGCCGAGATGTTCGCGCAGACACACGGCGTCGAGCGGGTCGTCGACTCGTACGCCGATCTGATCACCGACCCCGAGGTCGACGTCGTCTACAACCCCCTGGCCAACGCCTTCCACGCCGAATGGAATCTGAAGGCGATCGAGGCCGGTAAGGCGGTCCTGACCGAGAAGCCGTTCGCGCGCAACGCCGCCGAAGCCGACACGGTGCGGCGGGCGGCGCGTGAACGGGGTGCGCCGATCATGGAAGGGTTCCACTACCTGTTCCATCCGATCATCGGTCGGATGTTCGATCTGCTCGGTGACGGCACGCTCGGCGAGCTTCAGCGGGTCGAGGTCATCATGCGGATGCCCGAACCCAAGCCGGACGACCCGCGCTGGAGCCTCGAACTCGCCGGCGGGGCAGTCATGGACCTCGGCTGCTACGGCCTGCACGTGCACCGCCGGCTGGGTCGGTTCGCCGGCGGCGCCCCGTCCGTGGTGGCGGCCCGCGCGGTCGAACGCACCACGGGAGTCGACGAATCCATGGACATCGACCTCGTATTCCCCAATGGTGCAATGGGTTCGAGCATCAACTCGATGAACTGGGATCGGTTCGAGATGACGCTACGGCTCGTCGGCGATCGAGGTGAGGCACTCGCGCACGACTACATGCTCCAGTACGGCGACGACCGGATCACCGTCACCACCGACGCCGGAACGACGACCCTGCACCTCGGCACCCGCTCGACCTACACGTACCAGCTCGAGGTCTTCGCCAACCACCTGCTGGGCGGGACTCCCTTTCCGATCGATGCCGACGACGCCGTGACGAACATGCGGTTCGTCGACGCCGCGTACACCGCCGCGGGTCTTCCCCCGCGGTAATTACTCCCCCTCTTCGCTTCCCCCTCCTCTCCTCCCAGCTGCCACCCCACAGCTGGATGGTCGCGGCATCCCGAAAGGTCAATCACGATGGACACGAACAAGCGCCGGCTCACACCGGCCGAACGGACCACATCTCGCCGGGTGACCACCCTGGCGGTCGGTGTCGCCGCAACGGTACTGCTCGCCGGATGCTCGGGCACCGGCGGCAAACCGGAATCGGCGGGTTCCGGCATGGGCGCCGGTACCGCGGACACGCCTCACGCCACCATCGCCATGATCACACACGAGGTTCCGGGCGACACCTTCTGGGACCTGATCCGCAAGGGCGCCGAAACCGCGGCGGCGAAGGACAACATCGAACTGCGCTACTCCTCGGACCACGAGGCGCCGAATCAGGCCAACCTGGTCCAGAGCGCCCTCGACAGCCAGGTCGACGGCATCGCCCTCACACTCGCCAAGCCCGACGCCATGGCGCCGGCCGTGCGGGCCGCTGTCGACGCAGGCACCCCGATCGTCGCCTTCAACTCGGGTTTCGACCAGTACCAGGCCCAGGGCGTGTCCCAGTACTTCGGCCAGGACGAGAAGCTCGCCGGCATCTCGGCCGGGCAGCGCCTCACCGCTGACGGCGCCAAGAAGGCGCTGTGTGTCATCCAGGAGCAAGGCCAGGTCGCGCTCGAAGCACGCTGTGCCGGCGTAGTCGAAGGGTTCAAAGGGCAAACCGAGATCCTCAACGTCAACAGCAAGGATCTCCCGTCGGTCGAGGCGACGATTACCGCGAAACTGCAGCAGGATCCCTCGATCGATCACGTCGTCGCACTGGGAGCACCGATCGCGTTGACGGCCATCCAGTCCGTCGCCAATGCTGCCAGCTCCGCGAAGATCGTCACCTTCGACACCAACGCAGCCCTCGTCGACGCGATCAAGGCCGGAGACGTCCAGTGGGCAGTCGACCAGCAGCCATTCCTGCAGGGCTACCTTGCCGTGGACTCGCTGTGGCTGTACCTGAACAACCGCAACACCATCGGTGGCGGTACGCCGACCCTGACCGGTCCCGCCTTCATCGACCAGTCCAACATCGACTCGATCGCCGAGTACGCGAAGAGCGGAAGCCGCTGAGCGCGGTGCCCGGCACACCACTGCGTGTGCCGGGCGTCCCGACGGCCCCGGAAGGAAAGTCATGTCCACACAGCAAGATCTGGACCTTGCCAGTCACAAGGTCGTCCACGACGAGCGGGTGAAGGAGCAGAGACGCCTGCAGCGTCTGCTGGTCCGCCCGGAGATCGGTTCCCTGTTCGGTGCGATCGCCATCTTCGTCTTCTTCATGGTCGTCGCACCCCCGTTCCGCAGCCCCGAGGCCCTGGCCACGGTGCTCTACGCCTCCTCCACGATCGGGATCATGGCGTGTGCGGTGGCGCTGTTGATGATCGGCGGGGAATTCGACCTCTCCGCCGGTGTCGCCGTCACCACCAGCTCCCTCGCCGCGTCGATGATCGCCTACAACCTGCACCTGAACCTGTGGGCCGGCGCCGCCCTGGCACTGGTGGTGTCGCTGGCGGTCGGGTTCTTCAACGGGTACCTGGTGATGAAGACGAAGATCCCCAGCTTCCTGATCACGTTGAGCTCGTTTCTGATGCTCACCGGCATCAACCTGGCGGTCACCAAACTCGTCACCGGGCAGGTCGCCACCCCCAGCGTCTCGGACATGGCCGGT
>NZ_JBHWUE010000135.1:0-21945 GCF_042738615.1 Rhodococcus sp. NPDC059968 | reverse complement strand
ATGTCTTCATGTTAGATCGATTATCGGTTGAGACACCGCAACGACACGCAGTATTAGTGGCTACATTTCCGAATCGATTTCCGTCGTCTTCTCAGCTTGTCGTTTAACCTCGGCCATCGCGTGGGGCAGTTGGTGCTTGTGTTGTTCGGCGTGTCGTCGCGGCATGAGGCGACCACCGCCTGATCATCTTGAGGTTCCTTCCACAGAACTTTCGAGACGAAAACAGGCGGTGGCCGTGAGTATCAGTGTGCCCGATCGGTGGGCGGTCGGGGAAGAATCGGTCCCCGATCCGCGTGTCGACCTGGTGTCGTTCCGCGAAGAGTTCTACCGGTGTCTTCCGACCCGAGGTGATGCATTGTTCGAGTTGACCGATGCGCTGCTGTGTTCCGGCACCGCGGTTCGCACCCTGGTCGAGTTGTCACTGGCCGCCGAGCATCGGCGCGGTCACGGCGCCTTGTACGACGCAATTAACTGCGGCAGAGTAGATTTCACTCGGCTGCGCCGCGCCCTTGGCGGGCTGACGATCCCGTGTGATCGTGGCGGCCGGATCGTTCTGGCCGTCGATGTCAGTGCCTGGTTGCGCCCGGATGCGCCGACGAGTCCGCAGCGCGGGTTCTGCCACGTCTACGGGCGCGGGAAGAATCAGGCGCAGCTGATCCCGGGGTGGCCGTACTCGTTCGTCGCCGCACTCGAGACCGGGCGTACCTCGTGGACGTCGGTGCTCGACGCGGTCCGCTTGCGCCCCGACGATGACGAAACCGCTGTGACGGCGACCCAGGTGCGTGAAGTGATCACGCGGTTGCGCGAGGCCGGGCACCACCGCGACGGCGACCCGGACATTCTGCTGGTGTTCGACGCCGGATACGAGTTGGCGCGGTTGGCGTTCGTGCTCGCCGATCTCCCGGTGCAGGTGCTGGGTCGGATGCGTTCGGACCGGGTGCTGTGCTTCCCGGCGCCGCCACCGGGCCGTACTGGGCGCCCACCCCGGCACGGCCCCGAGTTTCGATTCGCCGACCCGATTACGTGGCCTGCACCCGAGACCACCTCGTGCACCGAGACGGACCGATACGGCACAGCCTCCGCTTCGGCGTGGAATCGGTTGCACCCGCGACTCGTTCATCGTGGCTCGTGGGCTCAGCATCCGGGGCCGCCACCGATCGTGGAAGGCACGGTGATCCGTTTGACCGTCGACCACCTTCCTGGGGACCGGCATCCCACCCCGGTGTGGCTGTGGTGCTCGGACCCGGGCGTCAGTGCCGACGATCTCGACCGGTTGTGGCAGCTGTTTCTGCGGCGCTTCGATCTCGAGCACACCTTCCGATTCTTCAAGCAGACGTTGGGGTGGACCGCACCTCGGCTCCGCAGTCCCGAGGCGGCCGACCGCTGGACCTGGATCGTGCTGGTGGCCTATGCCCAACTCCGGCTCGCCCGTCCTCTGGCCGAGGACCTACGCCGCCCGTGGGAACGGCCCGTCCCACCAACACGATTGACGCCGGCACGGGTTCGTCGAGGGTTTTCGCGCACCCGCGCGACGATGCCCGTTCCGGCCAGTGCACCGAAACCCAGTCGACCCGGACCCGGACGCCCACCCGGATCGAAAAACACCCACCGCGCACCGCATCACCACGTGGGCAAACGCGCCGAAACCAAAGCGAGAAAACCCGTCGGGGCCGCCTGCCCAGGTTAAAAAACAAGCTCAGGTCGATCATGCAATCTCCGCCGAGAGCTACCGCAACTTCGGCCTAGTGAACACTACTGCGGCTATTTCGGTGCGGATGCCTCGACGACCCTGAGCCAGTGCGCGTGGGTCTTCGCTGACCACTGTTCGCGGCGACGCTGAAACAGCACAGCGCCATCACGACCGATCCATTCTGGCAACAGTTCCTTGGGCAGTTGTGGATCAAGCCTCATAAACCTCTGTTGCAGACTAACCAGTTCGATGTAGGAAAGTAGCAGTTCATCGTCGTCGCGCGGCTCGGATGCGCCGTCCTGTGTGAGCAGTGTTCGGTAACTGTCGGCCAGGTCGGTCAGATCCCACGCTCGCTCAACGATCTCGTGGTTGCCCAGCCCTCCCGGGCTAAGATTGCCGGTGAGAATGAGTGCCGATTCGGACAGACCGAGCGTCGAAACCAATTCGCTCAGTTCTCGCGCCCTGTCGACGTGCGGTGTAACCCACACTCCTGGAGTGGGATTGCCCATTCCCAGCCAGGCCAGACCTCCGTTGAGACGGTTACGAACTGAGTTCTTGCGTTGCGGCACCGTGATCGTCAGCACGAGCCATTCGCCGTCCCATGGCGTCGGACCGTCAAGGAACGCATGCGACCGTTTGATGCCGTCGGCCGCCAACGCGCGACCGTGGTCTGCGAGATGCCAGCGCACCCCGCGACCGATACGCTCACGTACGATCCACTTGGCGGACGCGGCACGCGAGAGTAATTGCCGTGCGGCGTGATCCTCGATTCCCATGCCGCCGAGCACCTTCATCAGCGCGGCCGTCCAGGCGCCTTCTTCGGAGTCGTACAGAAATTCACCAATGACCGTCAACAGCATCGACCGCGCACTCGGCGGCGGCAGTGGCTGCAGAGCGAGTCGATTGGACACTATCAACGAATCCTCCTACTGTCTCGCAACAAATGTACTCACTTCGACCCGCGAGAAGAACTCGTAGGCCCCCAACTTGTCCTCCAACGACTCGATGTCGACGCTCCACGCCGACTCGGGCGTCAGCGTCACGGTGACTTCTCGGCGCAAACCGGTGTCATCGAGCGCGATATCACAGACTACTGGCACCCGGCTCGAGCTCGAGACGACCTTGTGCACTTCCTCTTTCAGAGCAAGTGCACGTAACGCGGGCTTCGATATTTTACCGACCGGGGTCAACGGCAGCCGATCGAGCACCGTGACATGGACCGGAGTAGCCGCTTTCTCCTGTACATGTTCTCGGCAGAACTGCAACAGTTCGGTGGATTCGGCGACAGACCCCGCCTTGAGCTGAACATAAGCGACCGGCATCTCCCCCTTCGCCTGGTCGGGCCGACCCACCGCAGCCACCATTTCGACAGCCGGATGCGAGCCCAGCGCCTCCTCGATATCACGGGGATCGATGTTGTGACCCCCACGAATGATCAGATCCTTGCTGCGCCCGGACACCCACACGAATCCATCGTCGTCCACGGTGCCGAGGTCGCCCGTCCGTCCCCACACACTCCCGCCGGGCACATCGGCCACGAAGAATCCGGCATCGAGATGGGCATCACGGTATCCAGGACTTACAGTCGGGCCACCGATCAGCAATTCTCCGTGCTCCCCCGGTTCGCAGTCACGGCTCCACCGACCGTCGATGTCGAGGACGACAGCGCGCACCTGGGAATGCGGCAAGGGCCGACCGGCCGAACCCACGCGCGGTTCCACACCATCGTTCGGATGGCCCGTGATCGTGCCGTGAAACTCTGTGCCTCCCCAACATTCGCGCAACCATACTCCGAACCGAGCGTGAAACGCCCGGATCAGAGCAGTCGAAACCGTGCTACCGCCGACGTTGAAGTCCGTCAACGTCGGCGGGCCGTTGGGTGCGGTCTCCGCGTTCAAAATCGCGAATGCCGTCGTCGGTGTGGCCATCGTCGACGTCATGCGGTATCGCTCGACGATGGCCCAGAAGTTCTCGACAACGTCCCGCGACCGGAAGCCTCCGGACGTCAATGTCAGCAGGGTCTGTCCGTAGACGACCGATCTCAGGGCGAGTGCGATGCTTCCGCCACAGTGAAAGTTCGGCATTCCGTGGCCGATGACGGTGTCTTCCTCGGAGCCCATCAGCGCTCCGACGTTCCACGCAACGACGAGTTGGCCCCACTGCGACATGCGCACCAACTTCGGCGCGCCCGTCGTACCGCCGGTGGGCATGACCATTGCATCCCGCTGAGGATCGTCCTCGACATCCACGATGCGGCCGCGATGTTCTGCCAATGCTGCGTTGAACGTACTGTTGTCACCGTCGACGAGAAGGACATCGTTCAGCGTCGGAACACTCGCCAGTACCACAGCCGCATCTACCCCGCGTTCCCGAAGGATTTCGCCGGTCGTGACCAGAACGGTCGCGGCAGTGCGATTCAATATATTGACAAGCGAAGCCAGTTCCAAGAATGGATTCAACGGCACGGCCCTGCCCACCCGTTGAGCACCCCAGGTGGCGAACAATCCCTCGGGTACCATCGGCACCATCACTGCGACCACACTCGGCGCACCCGCAGCACGCTCGAGGAACACCGATGCCGACGCATTCACTGCTACGAGCAGCTCGCGGTAGGTGACCTCTCGGGTGGGCGTCATGAAGTCCGGGGCCTCGAGGTGCAGGATCGCGCTCTTGCTCGGGTGCCGACGAGCCGATTCTGCAATACACGCGTGGATCGTCGAGCCGGGTAGCAGGTGCTCGTGCCGCTGCTGTTCCACGTCGAGAATGTCCTCGCGCGACCGGACCCGATGGCGCACCAATGGCCCACGCTCGCTGACCTCAGACAACGGAGATACCTCCGTTCACACTGATCACCTGTCCTGTGATTCTGCGCGAGAGCGGAGACGCGAGGAACAGAATCGCATTGGCCAGATCCTCGGGTTCGGTGAGACCCAGCTGAGCCTGCGAGACGATCTTGTCGAAGATCTTCTTGCTGAACTCGGCATTCATGGCCCGGTCGTACGATCCAGTGTTGACGATGAGCGACGGCGTCAGAACGTTGACGCGAACGCCGTACCTCTTGGCTTCGACGGCGAGCGTTTGCGAGAACGTCACGATCGCTGCCATCGCGGCACCGATTCCGGTCTCGCCGGGTGTCGGGACCTTCGCTGCATCGGAGGCGATCGAGATGATGGAGCCGTGTCCGAGAGAACGCATCACGGGCACGACGGCCCTGCTCATCAGAATCGGCCCGATTGCCTGCTGTACCAAAATATCGATCAACTTCTCAGGTTCAATGTCGTGGAGCAACGTGGGTTGGTACTGCGCGACAGTCGAATTGACGAGAATGTCGACCGCGCCCAGATGCTCCTGCGCCTGCCGGACGACATCGTCCGCTGCACCGGCCTCGTTGATATCCGCGGCGACGAACAATACGTCGCATTCTGGATTGGTCTCTCCAAGTCGAGCGAGTGCGTCCTTACCGCGAAGTTCGTTGCGGCCGACCAGTACCTGCTTCGCCGCTCCGGCGTCGGCGAAGTATCGCGCAGTGGCGAGACCCACGCCGGACGTCCCACCCGCAATGAGGATGCCTGAGCCGGAGAAGTCGTATCCGCCCTGTGCGGACGGCTGCGGTGTGTCGGATGAGTGAGTCATTTAACGCTGCTCGTTTCCTTTGAAGATGGCTGAGTTGTCTCCGTGATGGCCGAATTTTGTCGCGGAGCATAGATCTTGACGATGTAGATTGCACTGAACGCGCCCAGCGTGCACAGTGCGAGGCACAGCGCACAGACCGTCCAGACGCCGCCGGCGGTAGGCTCGAGAGCCGTGGCCACAAGCGGTGCGAAGCCGGCAACCAGTGCAGCCAGCTGCATTCCGAATGATCCTGCGGTGTATCGCACAGCGGCAGGCAGGCTCTCGACGACGAAGGCCGGGAAGATTCCGTTGACCACTGCGTGCCCCAGACCGGCAACGAGGATCAGCGAGACGAACACCAGAGCGAGGTTGCCGACGCCGAGCATTGCGAAGTAGAAGAACAGAAGTACGGCCTCGCTGAGCAGACCGAAGACGATGAGGCGACTTCGACCGACTCGATCGGAGAGCGCTCCCCACACCGGGTTCATGAGGACTACGACCAGCGTCGCCGCGGAGACGACCCACAGCATGCTCGTTCGCGGGATACCCGACTGGTTGACGGCGTAACTGAGGCTGTACACGGTAATGACGTACCAGATGGACATCATCCCTGCCATGATGAACGTGATACCGAGGATCGTCATCGGATGCTTGGACAGCGCGTCACGAATCGGATTGTGCTTGACCGCAGACGCACCAGCGGACGCGGTAGCGCGGTCGGCCTGACTCTGCTTGAAGTCGGGTGTCTCGTCCAGACCGCGGCGAATCAGCATGCCGACGAGAACGATGACGGCACTGAGCAGGAATGGAATCCGCCAACCCCACGAACTGAACCGATCATCCGGCATCAGAGTAACGATCGCGAATACGATCGTCGCGAGAAGGGTGCCGCCCTGCGCGCCTGCGGTGGAAAAACTGCCATAGAAACCACGCTTGTTCTTCGGGGCGTGTTCGACCGAGATCAGGACCGCCCCGCCCAGTTCACCGCCGACTGCGAGTCCCTGCAGGACACGTAGGACGACCAGCAGGACCGGAGCGAACGAACCGATCGAGTCGTATGTCGGCAGCAGACCGATGCACACGGTCGCGGTGCCCATCACTGAAATCGTGAGTAGCACTGCGGTCCGGCGACCGTACTTGTCACCGATGTAGCCGAACAGCAACCCACCGAGTGGGCGAGCCACATATCCTGCGGCGAAGGTGGCGAAGGACAGCAACAGTGCGACGTGGGTGCTGACGTCGCGGAAGAAGAGGTCGCCGAAGACAAGGGCCGCGGCAGTTCCATAGGCGACAAGGTCGTAGTACTCGATCGCCGATCCCGAGAAGGCAGCGAGAGACGCGCGTCGCGATGTGGTTTTCGATGGTGGCGTGACTATGTCGAGAGGCGGGGACGAAGACATTTCTTCTCCTGGAACTCTTGGAAGAGGACGGGTCGCGGCGCAATCGACCGCGGCATCGCTTGTGGGCCGGGCTGTGAATGGTACGACCATAGAGTGTGATATGGATCTCGTCAAGAGGCATTTCAGAGAAATTTCGACGAGGTCCGTTGGGCGCCAGCATCTTCCACGAATCTCCACCCGCGGACCCAGTGACCGCACACCGCACCCACCTTTCACGACCCCAGTCGCCCACCCTGACTTCGACCGCCCCACTCTCGCTACAGTACCCCATCTAGCTGCAACGTTGTACATTTTCCGACACATTTAGTTGCAAGTTGTGCAAATTGGATGCATGATCACTTCTGTCGGGTACGTCACAGCCGAACACACGTACCTGGGTCCAGCGCCATGAGCTACACGAGAGAAGGACGGGCGAGAAACCATGCCGTCGACGTTCACACAGGCCATGCTCACCATGAGTGCCGTAGCCGATAGTCCGACCGACTATGTCGCACAATGGAAAAGAACTACCGGGCGAAAAGCACTCGGAGTGTTTCCGATGAACTTCCCTTCCGAACTGGCGCACGCCGCAGGCGTACTTCCCGTGATCATCCAGGAAGACCGTGAGCCAATCACGGTCGGCCGAAATCTGTTGGGCGAGTTCAACTGCGGTTACACCCGCAACGTCGCCGATCAGGCAGCACTCGGACGATTGAATGTCTACGACGGCTTCTTCCACGCGGACCACTGCATCCAGTTGCTGGGTGCAATCGATGTGGTGCGCGAGGACGAGTCGGACAAGCCGGTCTACTTCGGCCAATTGATGTCATCGATGAGCGATGAATGGGCATTTCCGCAGGTATTGGGCAAAATGGAAGATTTTCGCAGCGAGCTCGAGAGGTTCGCGCATCGTACGATCTCCGACGCGGATCTCGCGCGAAGCATCGACATCTTCGATACCAATCGTCGCTTGATGCGGACAATCTTCGAGAACAGGCGCTCCGGCGATGCAGCGCTGACATCCGCCCAGCTCCAGGTTCTCGTCAAGTCCAGCATGATCATGGACAAGGAGGAGCACTCGGAATTGCTGCGCCAGGTGACAGCAAGCTTCAACTTCGTGCCCCGCAACGATCGCATCCGCGTCCACCTGTCCGGACACTTCTGCCACGCCCCGAAACCGGAACTGCTGGACCTCATCGAGGACTGCGGAGCCATCGTTGTCGATGACGACCTCTTCCACGGAACTCGGTACGTATCAACGGATATAGGAGCCATAGGCGACCCACTCGAAGCCCTCGCATCGGTGTACCTCCGGCGCAACACCGCCGTACCCTGCCCGACGCGGGTTCAACACGAAGCCGACTGGGATCGCTTCCTCGTCGATTCCGTCTACGCGAGCGGCGCGCAGGGCGTCATCGTGCTGATGGCGAAATTTTGCGAACCCCACATGCTCTTCTATCCCGAGCTACGGAAAGCATTGGAAGCCAAATCGATTCCACTATTGCTGATCGAAACAGAACACGAGGGTCTGCCGATGGAATCCATCCGAACCCGAGTGGAAGCGCTGGTGGAGCGAATCAGACGCAAGCAACTGTCCACCGTCTAGCACCCATCTACCTTCGGAGGAAACTACTGTGTCAGCACCCACGCTCGGCAATTCCAACAAGATAGTCATCCCGACCGCTACCAACATGGTGGGCGACTACTGGGAGAACCTGTTCACGGCGAAGGAACGCGGTAAGCAGGTGGTCTGGTACAACGGCTCAGCCGTGAACCCGATCTTCCAGGCCGCCGGCCTCGAGTGGTGCCACGGAGAAGCGTTCTCGGCACGCCTGGCCGCACAACAGCTCGAGAAGCCGGCTCAGCTCGCTGGGGAGGAGTACGGGTACATCGGTGAGTTGTGTTCATACGCGAGAACGCACCTCGGCTGTGCAGTACTCACCAAACAGGCAAGGTCCGAGGACGAGAACGGCATCGTCGGTCTTGTGGACCAACAGCAGCTCGCCTCACGCCTGCCTGCACCTGACTTCTTCGTCAATGCGTATGCAGGATGCAGCACCGGCCAGCAGTGGGACGAAATTTCGTATCGAGTCTTCGGTAAACAGGTGCCGATCTTCAATGTCTCCCTCCCCTTCCTGCCGAGCAACAAGCCCGACGCCGGCTACCTTCGCGGTGAGGAGTGGGAGCAGGCATCGCGTTATGTGGCCGATCAACTGCACAAGCTCATCGCTTTCCTGGAGACAATGACAGGCCGACCATTCGACTGGGATGCCCTACGGCAGAATATGTCCTACATCAAGCGCGCCTCGGAACTGCGGCGCGAAGCAATGGCGCTGTGCCGCGCCGCCCCGACACCAGCCACCTACTGGGACTGGATCGCTAGCATCGCGCACATCAACTTCATGCCCGCCGGGCCGGAACTGGTCCAGTACTTCGCCGACGTCAAAGCCGAAGTGCAGTACCGTCTCGACCACGCCATCCCCGGCGTCCGCAACGAGCGCTACCGCATGTACTTCGACGGCATCATGAACTGGAACAAGCTCGGCTGGCTGTCGCGCAAGTTCGCCGACGCCGATGTCGCCGTGGTCTGCGGAAGGTACACACACAATGCGTTCTGGCAAGAACCGCACCTCATCGACACTGAGGATCCGATTCTCGGAATGGCTCAGCATTATCTGCTGTGCCCGACGAACCACGGCGTGAAGACGCTCAAGCACCTCACCAACCGCGACTGCGTCGACTACGGAATCGATGGAATCGTCTTCCACGCCTCCCGTACCTGCCGCGCGTTCACCAACCCACAGCATCTGCTCGCGAAGTCGGCGCAGAAAGAACTCGGCATCCCTTCGATGTTCTTCGAAGGTGACGTCGCCGACGCGTCGTTCTACAAGGACGAGATCCTCGAAAGCCGCCTGGCCGCCATGCTTGAGGGCATCGACGTCCGCCGAAGCCGGGTCTGATCGACGTGACGGAATACTTCATGGGCGTCGACCTGGGATCGACGTCTGCCAAAGCCGTCATCCTCGACGAGTCCGGAGCATTCCTGGGCGCGAGCGCCATCCAGATGGGGGCCGTGAGCCGAGCTGGAATGCGTCGGGCCATCGACGACGCACTCGATCGAGCCTCTGTGACGCTGTCGCAGCTCACGGCCACCATCAGCACCGGCTACGGTCGCAGACTCGTCCCGGACATCGGGCGCACGTTCACCGAGATCACCTGTCATGCGCGCGGTGTGGCAGCACTGTGCCCGGGTGTCCGATTGATCGTCGACATCGGTGGGCAGGACAGCAAGGTCATCGCCGTGGACGAAGATGGTCTCGTCGACGACTTCGCGATGAACGACCGATGCGCCAGCGGCACTGGGCGATTCTTCGAGGTACTCGCGAGGGCGATCGAATGCGAGGTCGACGAACTGGCCGGCCTCGCCATGGCGGGTGAAAAGAACCTGGAGGTCAGCAGCATGTGCGCAACCTTCGCCGAAACCGAGATCGTGTCGTTGCTCGCAAGCGGGTCCGAGCGGACAGACATTGCCGCTTCCGTCCACCGAGCGGTGTCGGCTCGGACACTTGGTTTGGTTGCTCAGGTAGGCAAGAAGACACCGGTTGTGATGACAGGTGGGGTCGCGAAGAATGCTGCGGCTGTTCACTTCTTGAGCTCGGCACTGGGTGTCCGCGTCGACGTGCCGCCGGACCCGCAGATCACCGGGGCCTACGGTGCAGCGCTTCTCGCGCTCGAGACGTCCGGCACCGTGGTTTCACGACCGGACGTCGAGCTCTCGCCCACCGGACAGACTGCGCACTCGTGCGGAAACTGTGATGGCTCGACCGAACTGCACATGCCGACCGTACGGATGTCATGACGCGGCCACAATCAGCCCGCTGAACAGACCATCGCTGCTCCAGGACACCTCGACGATCGAGTTCTGTCCCCCGATGTAGGGAGACTTGTGAAGCATACGCGAAACTCTTTCTGCAGGATCTGCATCAATCACTGTTCGATACTCGTCGACGTCGACGACGGGGTCGCGACCGCGATCCACGGGAATAGCCGCAATCAGGTGTACGGCGGCTACACCTGTGTCAAAGGACGATCACAGCACGAATACCTCCGCCACTCCGATCGTCTCGTGCACTCGTTGGTGCGGACACCCGACGGCCACGTTCGCCTCCCGGCCGAAAAGGCAATGGACGAGATCGCCGCCAAACTCGCGGACATCCGCGACCGCCACGGGCCTCGCTCGATCGCCAGCTACGCCGGGACCATGGCCCACATCACCACCGCGCCAACCGCGGCCCCACTGCACAACGCCCTATTCGATGCCCTCGGATCCGAAATGAGGTTCGATCCGAATACCATCGACAAGGGCGGAAAGCAGGTCGCGCAGTCCCTCCTCGGGTACTGGGCAGCTCCATCGCAAGGTTTCGACGCACCGGAGGCCATACTGCTGATCGGGATCAACCCGATCGTCACCTGCACCGGTTTTCCGGCGGGCTCACCCAAGAAATGGCTCCTCGATACGCTTGCCGGTGGATGCAAACTGATCGTCGTCGATCCGCGTCGGACCGATGTGGCACGGCACGCCGATTGGTATCTGCAAGCGGCTCCGGGGCATGACATCGCGATTCTGGCGGCCATGATCAGGATCGTCATCGACGAGGACTTGTTCGACCGGGACTTCGTCGCCCGGCACGTGCGCGGCCTTCCGGAGTTGACGGCCGCGGTGCACCGGTTCGACCCCGACGACGTGGCGCGGCGTGCGGGAATAGCCGGTGCGGACCTCGTCTGCGCCGCCCGCTGTTACGCCGGTGCGAAGCGTGGTTACACCATGGCAGGTACCGGGCCCAATATGGCCGGCGAGGGCACACTCGTCGAGTACCTGGTGCTGGTTCTCGAGACCCTGTGCGGACGCTGGCTACGCGCGGGCGAAACCGTTTCAGCCTCACCCACTTTGCTCCCGTCCTACGTTCCTGTCGCCCAGGCCAAGTCTCCGGACGCGGATTGGGCGTTGCAGGGCCGTGTCCGTGTCCGTGGTTTGCGTAAGACCAAAGCCGGGATGCCCACGGCAACGCTGCCGGAAGAGATCCTCACTCCGGGAGAGGGGCAGGTACGTGCGCTGATCAGCTGGGGAGGGAACCCTGCCGTCGCGTTCCCCGATCAGCGGCAGACGGTCGAGGCGCTCGAGTCCCTGGAATTGTTCGTCCAGATCGACCCATGGTATTCCGCTTCCGCCCGTTTGGCCGATTACGTGATCGCACCGACGATGCCATTGGAGGCGCCGTCGACGACCGTGTTTCTCGACGCGCTCGCGGCGCGGGGAACGGGCTACGGAATCGGACAGGCCTACGCACAGCATTCGCCCGCCGTTGTCAACCGCCCCGAAGGCTCCGACCTCCTCGAGGAATGGCGATTCTTCTACGGGCTCATGAAACGACTCGGGTATCCGGTCGAGGTATCGCCCTTCGGATGTCCGTCTTCTCCACGCCGGCCGATCGACGGCGTCCGGACAACCGACGAACTCATCGAAATCCTGTCACAGGACTCGGCAATCCCCCTGTCGGAGGTAAAAACTCATCCTGACGGCATGACCCGGACGTCCCGCCTCCTGGAGGTGCAACCAGGCGACCCCGACGTACTCGACCGCCTCGACATCGGCAACGGCCTGATGCTGACACAGTTGGCAGGACATGCCGGTGTTGTCGAGTTGTCCCAGCCGGACCGGCGTTACCGGCTCCTGTGTCGACGGCACCTTCACGTCTACAACTCCTCCTGCAACATCGACCGAACCCACCGCGGCGTCCCCTACAACCCGGCGTACCTGCACCCCGACGATATGACTGAGCTGGGACTATCCGACGGCACACTCATCCGAATCAGCTCGGACCTATCCTCCATCACCGCAGTGGCAACGAAAGATCCAGCACTACGAACCGGATTGGTTTCGATGGCGTTCGGTTACGGACCGACAAATGACGACGAGGAAGTACGGGCGGTCGGCAGCAGCCCCAGCCGCCTCGTGTCCATCTCCGAAAAGTTCGACCGGTTCACCGGGCAGCCGAGAATGACCAACATCCCCGTCTCGATCGAAAGGGCCGACGCCCATGCCGCACGTGATCACCCAACAGTGCTGTAACGATGCGACCTGTGTCAGCGTCTGCCCAGTCAACTGCATCCACCCCACCCCCGACGAACCCGGATATGCCCGCGCAGAAATGCTCTACATCGACCCCGCCACCTGCATCGACTGCGGAGCATGCACGGACGTCGACGTCTGCCCCGTCGACGCGATCGTCCCGGACTTTGCCCTCACACCCGCGACCGCCCGGTACGCGGAACTCAACGCCCACTATTTCAGCGACTCGACACGAACGCGGTACGAGCACGACCGAGTCGTGCGCACACGGCCCGACCACAGCGGGTCGTCGGTCGGCCCGCTGCGGGTGGCGATTGTGGGGTCCGGGCCGAGCGCCTGCTACGCGGCGGAGGAGCTGACCACCACACCGGGTCTCGACGTCGAGGTCCACATCTTCGACCGGCTGCCCACGCCCTGGGGCCTGGTTCGCTATGGAGTCGCGCCGGACCATCAGCACACCAAGTCTGCGACGCGAACATTCGAGCGAATGGCAGATCGCCCGGGGGTGTTCTTCCACCTCGGGGTCGAGATTGGCACGCACCTCACCCACGACGAACTCCGTGCCCACCATCATGCGGTGATCTACGCGGTAGGTGCCCCCGCCGACAAGCGACTGGGCATTCCCGGGGAAGACCTACCGGGCAGCGTGTCCGCAACCGATCTGGTCGGGTGGTACAACGGCCATCCCGATCACGCCGACCACGTCTTCGACCTGTCCGCCGAGCGGGCCGTGATACTGGGCAACGGGAATGTGGCGCTCGATATCGCACGGATCCTCACACGCGACGTCAAGGAGTTGGCACGAACGGATATCGCCGACCACGCCCTGTCAGCGCTGGCCGGCAGCGGCATCCGAGAGGTCGTCGTGGTCGGCCGCCGCGACCCGGCGCACGCCGCATACACGACACCCGAGCTGCTCGGGCTTGCCGGGTTGACAACCGGGGTCGAGCTAGCCGTCGATTGTCCCAGCACGATGGAAGTGAATCACCCGCCGAACGAGTTCGATCAGACATCTAACTCGCCGACGACCCTGAAAGCGCAGATTGCGGATGAGCTCGCTTTACAACCCGCAAGCGGTGCGATGCGGCGGATAGCGCTGCGGTATCTGTCTTCCCCAGCGGAAATCCTCGGTGACGATCGCGTTCGAGGCATACGGTTGCAGCGCAATGAGATGCACGCTGAAGGTAACGATCGTTCCGCGATCAGGTCGACGAAGGTCACAGATGTGCTCGAGTGCGGGCTCGTTGTGCGATCAGTCGGCTACCGAGGCCGCCCGGTGCCAAGACTTCCCTTCGACATCGAGCGCGGAATCATCCCGAACCGCAACGGACAGGTTGTTGAGCCGGGTACAGGGGAAGTTCAGGTCGGCGTGTACGTGGCCGGGTGGATCAAGCGTGGCCCCTCCGGCGTGATCGGCACGAACAAGCAATGCTCGATCGAGACCGTCGAACGTATTCTCGACGACCACGCGAACGGACGACTCACACCTCCAACGGGCGACAGCCGATCGCTGCTCGATCTCGTGCGAATACGAAGTCCCGAAGCGATCGACTACGAAGGCTGGCAGAGAATCGACAGGGTCGAACAGACCGCAGGGCAGCCCGCGGGACGCCCCAGGGTCAAGATCGTGGATGTCAACGGCATGGTAGAAGCGGCATCCACCACCTCTTCCTACGAAAATCTGTCTCTATGAACGAGATCCGTCGCGCGCCGGCAGTTGATACGTCCCTACGGCTGGGCCGTGATCTAGCCGCGTTCGCAGCTCGGTGGCAATTGTTTGGCGCCCCTGCCGACGAGGAAGTCCTGTCCACCTTCGGGATGACGCCGCTGCATAGCGTACGTTCGCCGAGTCGCGAGAGCGGCGCCGTCGCATCGACATCCTTCGGAGCCACTTTGATCCGCAGCATCGCCTCGATAGGCAGACCTATCAAGTGCGGCTCCACTACCGCGCGAAGCACCATCCGGCCGCGACTGCGGAGCGCGGCGATCCGCAGTCGCGGCGGTCTGCTCCGAGAGTCCCATCAAACGTGCCAGAGAACCGTGAGAAGCTATAACATCGCTGGCCAGTGTTGACAGGCTGACCTCCTCGTCGGAGGTGAGCGGCCCGAGGTCCGCAATTCCTGTGTGCAGGGGCGCTGTCGCCGAGGAAGCCGCTCGGGCTCATGCGTACATCCCTTCCGAGACAGCTCCGGAAATGAAGGTCAGACCACCGACTGCGCCAGCCCTGCGGCGCGGTGGGCGGCGTCGAGGAATGAACGCACGAGTGCGCCGTCGCGGTAGTACTCGTCGCCGACTCCGGCGACGGCCCGACGACGTCCGTACTCGTACAGCACCGCCAGTTTCCACAGGGCCAGAGCCGTGTACCAGTTCAGGTTCGACAGGTCGGCGCCGGTGGCGGCCGCGTACCGCTGAGCCAGTTCGTCGCGCGTCGGGTACCCCTCTTCGAGCACGGCCACACCGAGGTCCTCGGTCGGTGTGCGCTGTTCCCCAGTGACGGGATACGACGTGAGGAAGTAGCCGAGATCGAACAGGGGGTCGCCGATCGTCGCGAGCTCCCAGTCCAGCACTGCGGCAATACGTCCCGGGGAATCGGGGGCGAGGATGACGTTGCCGATGCGGTAATCGTTGTGAATGATCGCCGCACCGGATTCGGCGGGCACGTTGGCGCCGAGCCACGCGTCGATGTCCGCGAACTCGGGCGGCGGTGTCCCGTCCTCGCCTGCCACCAACCTGCCCATGCGGCGCAGGTGACGTTCGTTGAATCCTTCCGGGCGGCCGAGATCACCCAGTCCCGCAGCCTGCCAGTCCACCGCGTGCAGCGCTGCGAGGGTGTCGATGAGTGCCTCACCGATCCGGCGACGATCCGCGGGGGCGCTCAACGCCGGCGGTGTCTCGATGGTGACCACCGGACCGGCGACGTAGTCCATTACGTAGAACGGCACGTCGAGCACGTCGCCGGTCTGGCCGACGGCGAGGACGTCCGCAACCGGCACGCCACTGCCCGCGAGGCCGCCGACGAGACGCGCCTCCCGCAACATGTCGTGGGCGCCCGGCGGAACCGGCGGAGGCGGCGGCCGGCGGACGATCACCTGACGGACCCCGTCGGACACGAGGAACGTCAGGTTGGAATGTCCGTCGCCGATCCGGGCGGTCGTGAGCGGGCCCTCGGTGATCCCGCGCTCGCGCAGGAACGTCTCCAGCGCACCGAGCGTGTCGGGCGTCCATTCCCAGGTCATGCGCTCGCCTCCATCCGTGTCGTCATTCGTTGATTCCTACTGCCCTGTGAAGCGCGGCGCCCGCTTCTCCTTGAACGCGGCGAGCGCCTCCGGCATGTCGGCGCACCGGGTGAGCAGCGCCTGTCCCCGGTTCTCCAACTCGAGCGCCGCCGCGTACGACGTCACTTCCTGGTTCCGTTGCAGAGCACGCTTCGACATCCGGACGCCGCCCGGGGAATTCGACGCGATCGCCTCGGCCACCGCGACGGCCTCGTCGAACAGGTCCTCGCTCGGCACGACCCGATTCGCCAGCCCGATTCGGGCGGCTTCCTCCGCGTCGACGAAGCGCGCGGTGTAGGCGATCTCCGCCGCCCGGCCCGGCCCGACGAGCCGGGTGAGCTGCCACGACGTGCCGAGTTCTCCGACGGACAGTCCGACCTTGACGAACGCCGCGTTGAACTTCGCGGTGGGTGCAACGAGGCGGATGTCGGCGGCGAGCGCGAGCGACAGCCCACCGCCGGATGCGGCACCGTGAATCGCGGCGATCACCGGGAACGGCAGGTGGTGCAGCGCCGCCAGCCCGCCGGTCGCCGTCTCCTGGAACCGGAGGAACTCACGCACACCCATCCGGGTGATCACGTCGATCTCGTCCAGGTCGAAGCCCGCGCAGAACACCCGATCCCCCGCACCCCGGATGATCAGGGCCCGCGCGTCGGTGTCGCGCAATGCGTACGCGACGGTGTTGAACTCCTCGAACATCTTCACGACCATCGAGTTCATCCGGTCGGGCCGGTTGATCGTGAGGACGACGATCTTGCCGTCGAGCACCTCGAGGGTGAGGGTTTCCAACTGGGGCGGCTCGTAATTGCTCAGCACCGCCGTATTCTCCCGCACATCGGTCTGCGTCATCTGGCTCACCTTCCCGTGAACTTCGGGCTGCGCTTCTCTTTGAACGCGGCCAGCGCCTCGGGCATGTCGTCGCCACGAGTAAGCAGTGCCTGCCCACGGTTCTCGAGTTCGAGCGCCGCCGCGTACGACGACACTTCCATGTTCGCGTGGAGCGCACGCTTCGACAGCTGAACTCCGGCGGGCGAATTCGCGCTGATCAGGCGGGCCATCGCGAGAGCCTCGTCGAGCAGCGACTCGGCGGGCACGACCGCGTTCAGCAGCCCGAGGGACTCCGCCTCGACGGCTTCGATGAAGCGGCCGGTGTAGGCGAACTCCGCTGCCCGCGCGGGACCGATGAGCCTGGGCAGGTGCCAGGAGGCTCCCAGGTCGCCGGCCGACAGTCCGATCCGCACGAACGCCGCGTTGAACCGCGCGGCAGGCGAACCGATCCGGATATCGGCGGCGAGAGACAGGGACAGCCCGCCACCGGCGGCCGCACCGTTGACCGCCGCGATCACCGGGACCCGGATACTGCGGATCGCCGTGAGTGCCCGCGCGGCCAGTTCCTGCTGGTCGAGCATGCCCATCGGCGTCATCGACGACAGCCCTTCGGCATCGTCGAGGTCGAAGCCACCGCAGAACGCCTTACCGGCGCCGGTGAGGATCACGACGCGGAGGTCGTGCTCGTGGTCCAGTTGCAGTGCGACCTTCTCCAGTTCGACGAACATGGTGTTCGTCATCGAGTTCATCCGTTCGGGGCGATTCAACGTCACGACGGCGATGCCGGGTTCCGGCCGCTCGAGCGTGAACGTTTCCCATGTCGTGGGCTCGGTCACGAGTGCACTCCTTCTCAGTTCGGCGATCCCAGGTGGTCGCCACACGTTTCGTTGTGGTCCGGACGTCAATGGCCCGGCGGGTCAGGTCTCTGCGGCCTCGCGCACCGCGCCCGAACGCAGCCACTCGGCGCTGCGGTCCGGGTCGATTCCCCAGTCGGTCAGGATCTCGGTGGTGTGTTCCCCCGGCATCGGCGGACGGCGGTCCACCGTGGCCGCCGTCCGGCTGAACCGGGGCGCCGGTGCCGGTTGGACGAGACCGTCGACGTCGACGAACGCGCCGCGGGCAACGTGGTGGGGGTGCGACGGCGCCTCGTCGACGTCGAGGACGGGCGCGATACACGGCGTCAGCCCCTCGGCGGCGTCGAGCCATTCCGTGAGTGTGCGGCCGCGCACGGCGTCGGCGAAGACCTTCTTCATCTGCGGCCACTGCGAGCGGTCGTTCTGGTCCGGCAGGTCGTCGGGCAGTTCCAGCAATGTCACGAGGTCGGCGTAGAAGTGCGGTTCCATCGCGCCGACGGCCAGCCACTTGCCGTCCGCGGTCTCGTAGGCGTCGTAGTAGGGGGCACCGCTGTCGACGATGTTCGTGCCGCGTTCGCCCCACACCCCGGTCTGCGCGAACCCGAAGAATGGCGTCGCGAGGAGTGCGGCGCCCTCCACCATCGACGCGTCGACCACCTGCCCGAGCCCCGAGCGTTGCCTCTCGAACAGCGCCGACAGGACGCCCAGCGCGAGAAGCATTCCTCCGCCGCCGAAGTCACCGATCAGGCTGAGCGGCGGGGTGGGCGGTTGCCCCTGGCGCCCGATCAGCGACAAGGCACCGCTCAGCGCCACGTAGTTGATGTCGTGGCCGACGTGCTGAGCGAGTGGGCCGTCCTGCCCGAAACCGGTCATGCGGCCGTAGATCAGCCCGGCGTTGCGTTGCGCGCAGTCGTCGGGTCCGATACCGAGTCGCTCGGCGACCCCGGGACGGAAACCCTCGATCAGGACGTCGGCGTCCGCGACGAGCGAGAGCACCACCGCGGCGCCGTCGGGATGCTTGAGGTCGACGGCGAGGGAGCGACGTCCGCGGTGCAGCAGTTCCGTGCGGAAGTCACCGTTCGGCCCCACCAGCCCCGAACCCGTGGCGCGATCCACGCGAATCACGTCCGCGCCGAGATCGGCAAGGAGCATGGCGTAGAACGGACCCGGCCCGATCGAACCGATTTCGATCACCTTCAGGCCCGACAGCGGCCCGGTGAACGAGCGTTTCGAGTCGTCCCGCACCATCTACCCACCTCCTGCCGATCTTTGGTCTGATAATAATACCTTGAAATCGTTCACGGAGGAATCCCCCCGACTCCGCGGCCGGGCGTGCGCACTGACGACCAGGACGACAGACATCAGTACGACGGCTCCCCCGATCATGAGGGCGGGAGTGACGGGTTCGGAGAGAACGACGGACCCGAGCGCCACGGCCACCACCGGATTCACATACGTATGTGTGGCCACCAGCGACAGCGGGGCGTGGTGCAGCAGCCACGCGTACGCGGTGAATCCGATGATCGAGCCGAAGACGACG
The DNA here is from genome assembly GCF_042738615.1 of Rhodococcus sp. NPDC059968. Taxonomy (NCBI): domain Bacteria; kingdom Bacillati; phylum Actinomycetota; class Actinomycetes; order Mycobacteriales; family Nocardiaceae; genus Rhodococcus; species Rhodococcus sp. NPDC059968. Next base: position 2,637 of record NZ_JBHWUE010000135.1, on the reverse strand, counting down.
AGGTAGCCGAACGCGCCCCACGCGCGGGGCCCAATCTCCCCGTCCAGCCGTTCACCCGTCGCCACCGAGGCGAGCGACATGGCCGCGCCGGCAGCCAGAAGCTGGTACGCCGCACCGACATACACGTCTCGGGGCAACCGGACCCTCGGCTTGATCCACGAGCCGAACGACCAGGACAGACTGGACAGCACGATGACGGCCACACCGACGACGGGGAGCCCGGACCGCTCGCCGCCGTGCGGCAAGACCAGGACTGCGAGACCGATCAGCCCCACGCCGACACCCGCCAACTCGAGCATCCGCGGGCGGTCACCGGCCAGCGTGCGGTAGAGGCAGATCCACAGCGGCACCATGGCGACGAGGAGCGCCGTCACCCCGGAGGGAACTCCATGCAGTTGGCCGACCGAGGTCAGGCCGTTGCCGCACGCGAGCAGCAGCACCCCCAGGAACGCCGCACCCGACGCTTCCCGCCGGGTGAGGCGCAGCCGCCGCCAGCCGCCGCGACAGGCCAGGAAGGCGGCCATCAGCGCGCCGGCAAGGAGGAACCGCGCACCCATCGAGCCGAGGGGCGGAACTTCTTCGATCACCAGGCGGATCGAGAGGTAGATCGATCCCCAGATCACATAGACGAGGAACAGGGCGAACGCGATCGCGCCCCTTCCGGCACGCCCGGACGACATGGCGTTCAGGAGAAGCGCGGGGCGCGCTTCTCCAGGAAGGCGGTGATGCCCTCCTTCGCCTCTCCGTTCTCGAACAGATCTTGTTCCTGGGCCACCTCGAACCGGAAGCCCTCCTCGAGCGGCGTGTCGAACGACGCGTCGACCGTACGGATGACGGCGCGCTGCGCGGGCAGGGACATCGTGCACAACTCGGCGGCGAGCGTCAGCGCGGCGTCCGTTGCGGCGCCGGCGTCGACGAGCCGGTCGATCAGGCCGATCGCATGTGCCTCGGCGGCAAGGACCTGACGGGCGCTGAGCATGATGTCCAGGGCGCGGCCGCGGCCCACGAGGCGCGGAAGACGCTGTGTTCCACCGGCTCCGGGAATCAGGCCCAGCTTCACCTCCGGCAGCCCGAACTTCGCGTCCGCTCCGCCGACCCGCAGCGTGCAGGCCATGGCGAGTTCGAGTCCGCCCCCGAGCGCGAGGCCGTCCACCGCGGCGATCGTGATGCGGTCGGCCGATGCGAGCCGGTCGAGCGCCCCACGGAGTCGATCGCCGTACGCGGTGAAGGAGTCCGCGTCCACGGACGACATGTGCTTGATGTCGGCGCCGGCCGCGAAGAAGCCCGGAATGTCGGAGCGGACGACGATCACCTTCACCGAGCCGTCGGCGTCCGCCGCGTCGAGCGCGGCGTTCAGCCCGTCGATGATCGGCACCCCGAGCGCGTTCGCCGGCCTGCGCTGCAGCGTGATCGTCATGACGCCGGCATCGACGTCGCTCCACGCGACTGCGGGCGTTGCGGTTTCCGACATGCACACCATCCTTCTCGGTCCAGTCCCATGTGAGTGGCAAAGTGCGCGCCGGCACACTTTGCCACTCACATGAGGTATTGAACTAACCATACTAATTGTCGGACCGAAATGGAAGGTCAGGGACGGCGCGGGAACTTCTCGAACTCCGGGCGCCGCTTGGCCTTGTACGCCTCCCGGCCTTCCTTCGCCTCGTCCGTCGAGTAGAAGAGCAGGTTCGCATCGTGGGCGAGCTGCTGAATGCCCGCCATGCCGTCCTCGGCCGCATTGAAACTCGCCTTCATGAGCCGGAGCGCGAACGGGGAGAGCTCGAGCATCTCGCGGCACCACTGCACCGTTTCCCGTTCGAGGTCGGCAAGCGGGACAACGGTATTGACCAAGCCCATCTCACGCGCCTGCTGTGCGTCGTACTGCCGGCACAGGAACCAGATCTCCTTGGCCTTCTTCACCCCGACCAGTTCGGCGAGCAACCCCGCGCCGTAGCCGCCGTCGAACGACCCGACCTTCGGGCCGACCTGACCGAACCGGGCGTTGTCCGCAGCGATGGAGAGGTCGCAGACCAGGTGCAGGATGTGCCCGCCGCCGATCGCGTAGCCGGCGACCATGGCCACCACCGGCTTCGGCAGGCGCCGGATCTGGATCTGCAGATCGGTGACGTGGAACCGGCCGACACCGCCCGCCTTGCCCGGCTCGGTGAGGTAACCGGTGTCGCCGCGCACCCGCTGGTCGCCACCGGAGCAGAACGCGTCGGGTCCCTCGCCCGTCAGCACGATGACGCCGATCGAGGAGTCCTCGCGGGCGTCGACCAACGCCTCGGAGATCTCCATCAGCGTCTGCGGCCGGAACGCGTTGCGCACCTCCGGACGGCAGATCGTGATCTTCGCGATCCCGTCGCCGCTGTGCTCGTATCGGATGTCCTCGAACTCACCGACTGCCGTCCAGGACACGAAATCCGCTGTATCACCATTGTTCGTCATGTAGCGATCATAGGCACACGCGATAACGATCGTTACCGACCGATCCTGCGAATGCCGAAGGTGGGGGCCCGGAAACCGGGCGCCCCCGCCCAAAAGGTGTGGCCCGCAGGGCAACGGCAGGCCCCCCCAGGCCCGCCGGGGGGGGGCGGGGGAGGGTTCGGGCCCCGCGGGCCCGGAAAACACCCCCCCCGC
>NZ_JBHWUE010000134.1:0-22051 GCF_042738615.1 Rhodococcus sp. NPDC059968 | reverse complement strand
ATGCTGCTCCCGGACCGGGAGCATTCGCTCCGCATCGGTCACCGGTGCCGGAGACGATCCCGCCACCTCCGCACCGACCGCCGGATCATCGAGCACCAGCCACCGCACCGACCCAGGCAACCGATCCCGCCACTCCGACAGGGTGATTCCCACCGCAACACCCGAATCGGTGAGCATGTGCTCGACCCGGCCGGCCGGATACCCCGGATCCACCGGCACGAACGCCGCCCCCGACTTCGCGACCGCCCACACGGCCACAACCGACTCGACCGACCGCGGCAATCCCACCGCCACACACGACTCCGGGCCGGCCCCCCGACCGATCAACACCCGTGCCAACCTGTTCGACTGTTCGTCGAGCTCGCCATACGTCAGCTGCCGATCCGCACACACCACCGCGACCGCCCCCGGATCCATCTCCACCGCAGCCGCCAACAACTCCGGCAACACCCGCCCCGGCACGGCTGGGCCGCCCGACACCGGCGCCAACTCGCGGTACTGCGCAGGAGGGAGGACTCCGACATCCCCGACCCGAATCGAAGGTGTCGCCGTGACCTCCTCGAGAATGCGGATCAATCGGTGGGCGAAACTCTGCGCCGTGTCCGGGTCGAAGATATCGGCGGCGAAGCCGAAGGAAGCCGACATCCCGATAGGAGCGCCGTCGCCGGTATCGAACTCCTCGGCGAGACTCAGATGCAGGTCGTACCGGGCGACGTCGAGGTCGAAGCCGAAAGGCTCGACCGTCAGTCCCGGCAACATCAGGCTGGGTGACTCGGTGTTCTGGAACTCCAGCAGTATTTGAAACAGCGGCGAATATGCCGTGGATCGCACAGGATCGACGGCCTCCACCACACGCTCGAACGGGATCTGGGCGTGGGCGAAGGCGCCGAGATCGCACTCCCGCACCTGTCCCAGCAGATCCGCGAATGAGCACCCGGGCTCCACCGGCGTCCGCAGCACCACGGTATTGACGAACATGCCCACCAGGTCGTCGAGCGCAGCCTCGCCGCGCCCGGCCACCGGTGTACCCACCGCAATGTCTGCGCTTCCGCTCAACCGGCTCAGCAACACCGCCAGTGCCGCATGCATGATCATGAACATCGTCGAATCATGTTCACGAGCAAGGTTTCGCAGCCGACGATGCAAACCCGCCTCGATCTCGAACCCGACGTTCTTTCCCCGCAGCGACCGCCGCACCGGCCGTGGTCGATCCGTCGGCAACTCCACCGATGCCGGCATCCCCGACAGCGTCCGCCGCCAGAAGGCCAGCTCTGTTGCAGCCGGCGAATCGGGGTCGGACTCGTCGCCCAGCACTCGGCGCTGCCACATCGTGTAATCGGCGTAGTGCACTGCGGGCGGCGCCCAGCCCGGCGCTCGCCCGTCCACGCGCGCGGAATATGCGACCATCACGTCTCGGGCGAGCGGCGCCATTGACGAACCGTCCGCCGCGATGTGGTGTACCACGATCACCAGCAGGTGCTGATCCGGGCCTATCCGAAACATTCCTGTCCGCATCGGGACCTCTTCGGTCACGTCGAATCCGGCCGTGGCAAGCTGCGCAATGTGCGCGCGCAGCGCCGTCCCGTCGGACACGGCCACCGGAGAGAGGTCGGGAAGCACCTGCTCTGTCGGCACCAACACCTGGTGTGGTCCGTCTGCGGACCCGGGGTATACCGTCCGGAGCGTTTCGTGGCGATCCACGACGTCGGCAAGTGCTGCCCCCAAGGCATCGGTATTCAGCTCGCCCGACAACCGGAGCGCGATGGGAATGTTGTAGGCGGGCGACGAGGTGTCCAGCTGGTTGACGAGCCACATGCGCTGCTGAGAGAGGGACACCGGAACCCTGTCGGGTCGCGTACCCGCAGTCAATGCGGGTCGGGCCGACGGTCGTGCGTCCATGCTGTCGATCCGGGCCGCCAGCGCGTCAGCGGTGGGTACCTCGAACAGGTCCCGGACACCGATACTCGCATCCAGAGCCGAGTTGATTCGCGCCACCACTCTGGTCGCGATCAGGGAGTTTCCGCCGAGATCGAAGAAGTTGGCGTCGATACCGACGTGATCGACCGCGAGCACCTCGGAGAAGACTCGCGCGACAGCCTTCTCCGTCGACGTTCGCGGCGGCCGGAACCCGGTGCTCGCCAGCCCGAAGTGCGGTTCGGGCAAAGCCGCACGATCGAGCTTTCCCACCGGGGTCAGTGGAACCTCGTTCAGGACCATAATTGCTGCTGGCACCATGTATTCGGGCAAAAACGCGCGGATCTGGGCCGTCAGCTCGGCACCGTCGGGTTTTTCGTCGCCGGACGGGAGCACATAAGACACCAGGATTGTGCTCCCGGACGGGCCGGTACGACCGACTGTCACGGCAAATCCCACACACGGATGGGCTGTCAATGCCGCATCGATCTCGCCGAGCTCGATTCGGAAGCCACGAACCTTGACCTGGAAATCGCTGCGGCCCATATACTCGAGCTCCAGACTCCCATCCTCATCGCGCCGCCACCTCACCACATCCCCGGTGCGGTACATGCGTTGCCCCGGTGTACCGAACGGATCGGCCACGAATCGAGATGCCGACAGTCCCGCCCGATTCGCGTACCCGCGCGCCAGACCTGGACCCGCCAGGTACAACTCCCCGGCCACACCCATCGGTACCGGCCGCAACCGCCCGTCGAGCACCAGCTCCTCGAAACCCCGGATCGGGCCGCCGATCGTTACCGGCTCCCCCGCCACCGTGACTGCTCCGACATTCGCCATGATTGTCGACTCCGTCGGCCCGTAAGCATTGAACATCGTCCGCCCCGGCGCCCATCGCGCCACCAACTCCGGAGAACACGCCTCACCCGCCACCACGAGACACCGCAGCGATTCGCGGCCCCCGGGATCGACCGACGCCAATGCCGACGGTGTCAGAACCGCGTGTGTCACCCCGTCACGATCGAGCAGCGCCGCCAGTTCGTCACCGCCGTACACCGTCGGTGGCGTGATCACCAACTGCCCGCCCGACCCGAACGCCCACACCAGCTCGAATACCGACGCATCGAAACTCGGGGAGGCGAAATGCAATATTCGCGCATCGGGATCCGTCTCGAACCGTTCACGCTGCTCCGCTACCAGATCGACCAGCCCCCGGTGCGGGACCACCACACCCTTCGGGACCCCCGTCGACCCCGACGTGTAGACAACATACGCCGGATGATCGATTTCCAGGGGCGCTGTCCGATCCTCGTCGGTCACCGGTGCCGCGGGAGATCCCGCCGCCTCCGCTTCGACAGCTTCGTCGTCGAGCACCAGCCATGGCACAGTCCCCGGCAGCGCACCTGACACGTCCGCGATCGTCAGCCCGAGGACGGCACCCGAGTCGCTGAGCATGTGCTCGAGCCGGGCCGACGGAAACCCCGGATCCACGGGCACGAACGCCGCGCCGGTCTTGGTGACGGCCCACACTGCCAAGACCGACTCGATAGACCGCGGCAGTCCCAGCGCCACGCACGAATCCGGCCCCACACCACGACCGATCAGCCAGCGTGCCACACGGTTCGACCAACTGTCGAGCTCACCGTACGTGCATCTCCGATCCCCGCAGACCACCGCGATCGCATTCGGATCCGCCGCCCCCGCCGCCAACAGCTCCGGCAACGTGGCCGCGGGCAGCGCCGCCACACCAGATACCGGAGCCAACTGCGCGCGCTCCACGGGCGAGAGCACATCGATATCGCCGATCCGAACCGAAGGATCGGCTGCACCGTGTTCGAGAACGCGGACGAGACGATCCGCGAATGCCTTCATCGTCGGCGGATCGAACAGATCGGTGGCGAACGTGAGATCGACCGACAGACCCGATGGCCGACCGGAATCGGTGAAGCTTTCGCTCACGCTCAACTGCAGGTCGCAGTGCGCCGGACAGCAGGAGCTAGGTGCCGTGACTGACACTCCTGGCACTGCGAACTGCTGGGTGCCGTGGAGACCGAGGACCACCTGGAACAGCGGCGGATACGCCGTCGAGCGGGCAGGAGCGAGTGCCTCCACAACACGCTCGAACGGCACCTGCGCGTGAGTAAACGCGCCCAGCTCACACTGCTTCGCCTGCTCCACCAGGTTCGCGAACGAATCTGTCGGATCTACGTCGGTCCGCAACACCACGGCATCGACGACGTTGCCCGCCCCGTCGTCGAGCGCAGTCTCACCGAGCCGGGAAACCGGTGCACCCACCGCTATGTCCTCGGTCCCGCTCAACTTGGCCAGCAGCACCGCCAACCCGGCATGCATCGTCGTGAAGATCGTCGAATCGTGCTCGCGGGCACTTTTCTGCAGCCGACGATGCAACCCCGCCCCGAGGGCGAAATGTAGGCTGTCCGACCGCGGAGACCGCTGCTTCGGCCGCCGACGATCCGTCGGCAGCTCCAGCAGACCCGGCATACCCGACAGCGTGCGTCGCCAATAGTCGAGGTGGCGCGCTGCCTCCAGCCGGCGCTCACCGTCCCGCGCACTGTCACGGTGGATCGTGACTACCGGAGTGTCTGGTCCTGCAGCGACGAATTCTTCGATCACACCGACGAATCCTCCTTGGTGCGACCGCAGCTCGTCTTCCCTGTAGCGGTCCGGATTTCCCCGGAACTCAACGAACGTCTTTGCCGGTGTACCGCTTTGGTAGACGTTGACCAATAGGTCCTCGACCGGTCCTGAGGTGAGAACATGAAACTCGCCGGTCACTGAACCGAAAGTGATCTCCTGGTGGAAGAGCATCACGTTAACCATCGGTCCTGCCATCCTGCGAGACTCGGCACCGACCCCCGCATCACGAAGGATTTCGTCGAGATTGCCGCGCTGGTGCCGCAATGCGCCCATCAGTTCGAGGTGCACCCGCTCGACCAGCTCGCCTACCGTGTCGCCGGGACGGACAGCGATCCGCAACGGAGCGACGTTGACCAACATGCCGCCAGAACGGCGGAGCACCGCGGTGGTCCGTGCGGACACAGGGACGTCCACGCGGACGTCCTGTCGACCCGTCATCCGCGCGAGGTAGAAGGCGAATCCGGCGATGATCACGGCCGCCGGAGTTCCGCTCACCCGGCTGCCGGAGTCCATGAGCCGCACAACCGTGTCCTCGGCAAGTGATGCGGTCACCAATGTGTCGCAGGCGACCGGAGGCGCGTGTCGGTCGGCCAGACTCGAGCACTCCGCAAGACCCTCGAGGCGCTCGGCCCAGTACGTGCGGTCCGCCTCGAACCGGCTCGAGGCCCGGTACCGACAGTCGAGCTCATACAACGCGCGCAGATCGGCCGACGGGTTGGGTTCCGGTTCACGACCCTCCGCCGCCGCCGTGTACAGCGCAGCCATGCGGTTGACCATCGTCATCGCCGCATAGCCGTCCAGCGCGACGTGGTGAGCTCGGCCGTACCACAAGTAGTGCGCTTCGCCGACCTGCAATACCGAAGACACAACCAAGCGGTCGCGCATCGGGTCTACCGCACTCGTGTAGTCCTCGCGCATCCACGCATCCGCGGCTGCCATCGGATCAGACTCGCCACGAAAATCAATGAATCCCAATGAGTTATCCAAGGATGGGTCAATTATTTGGTAGGGCTCCCCATCGACCTCGATCAGTCGTAGGAATGCCCACTGAACCTCGCGCCCGGCGGCCAGAGCCGCCCAGCGGAACAGTTCGAGATCGAGATCTCCATGGAACTCCACGTACTGGGCGATGCAGAGGGGCACCTGTGGGGCAAGCTGCTGCGCAAACCACACTCCGTATTGTGCCGACGACAACGGAAATGGCTCCGAGGGAGGAAGTTCCGGGGAAAATGCCCCGACACCGGCGATATCGACCGCCACGCCGACGGGAGATGCCGGAGCTGCGCATCCGCTTGTTGCGTCGAGGACGCTGTCCTGAATTCCGTATGCGGCCGACGCCGCTCGCTCAACCATCACGTTACAACCTGATCCTGTCGTCGCGACCGGAGGTGTCGCGGTGGGATACTGGGGGCCTGAGAACCCGTGGGGCCAACGTTGCGTCACCCGCCGCGTCACGGCCATTCCGGAGGGGCGGTTCGCTACCCCATTCACAATGCGCCACGACCTACTTCACCGCCGTCACATACGTCGCCCGCTCCGACAGGTCGGCAAGCTCATCCGGGAGCTCCGGAACGGGTCGGCCATAGGAAGCCGCCAGCTCAAGGGGATTGGAACACCGCACCGACCAGCCGTGCTCGGTCAACCACTGCGCCGGATCGGCCCGCTCGTCGCCGTAGAACAGCTCGGACACGTCGATATCACCGAACGGGTCCTCGTCGATCTGCCTCGCCCTGATGGCCGCGAAGCGTCGCATATCGATTCCCGCGCCAATGTTGTCCACGGCAACGTGGCTGCCCGTCGCGGAGAGTTCGTTGATCCGCTCGAACAACATGTCGTGCGCCGCACCCGGGAGATACGGCAGCAGCCCTTCCACCGACCAAGCGGTGGGCGTGCCGGCTTCGAAGCCCGCGGTCCCGAGGGCGGCAGACCAGTCGCCTCGCAGATCGACAGCCACCGGGCGCCGCTCGGTCTTCGCTCGGGCAGCATGCTCGGCGAGTACCTCACCCTTAAATTCCAACACCTTCGGTTGGTCCACCTCGAATACCGTCGTGCCCAACGGCCAATCGAGGCGATACGCCCTCGCGTCCAACCCGGCGGCCAGGATTACTGCCTGCGGCACCCCTGCCGCGGCGGCCGACAAGAAGAACTCATCAAAGAATTTCGTCCTAATACCCATGAAGCCAGGGAAGAAGGGCACGTTCCCCAGTGAGGACGGGTCCGCCAACAACCCGGCGAAATGCGGTTTACCCGCCGCCTCGACGAACCATGGCGCGTAGTCGTCCTGGATCAACGCATCTGGACGGACCGTTTCCAACGCCCGAAACGCCGCTACCCCCAACGCGGTCAGGCCCACACTACTGACAATGTCCCAACTATCTCCATCAGTTCGCATCGCTGAAATACCTTCCGATCTCGTGCAGAGGGACGAAACTACCGACCAGGCAGGTCGTGGATGATGGACGACAGTCCGACATGACCTCACCGAACTGCTCGGCGGCCCCCTTACGGAATCGGCCGACGTCGGAATTGACTGCGACGCCGACACCGCCCTCGATCGGATCTGACCGCACGAGGAGTCCGGGATTCGTCACCAAACCGTCGGGGTTCCAGAGCGGGGGTCCGTTTCCCTCCGCCCCTAGTTTCCTCATCCAGGGACCCGATGTCGTTATGGCTAGCGCCAATCTGCGCGTGCCTACTAGCCGGCCCTCCCGAATTCCACCCACCCGAAAGCCGCGATGGGCGCTGGCCGCGACGACACGCAACCGTTGGCGGGCGAACCTGCTCGGTGAGGAGGCGCTTGTCTCGCCCTTTGCCGTCGGTGCTCATGCTCCGGCTGGTCAGATCGGGAGGTTCCTGCATCGCACCGTCCATCGGTCATGGCGTGATGTTTCAGCGATCTGACGACTCTCCCTTGCCTCCGGTCGACGGGCCAGCCGATATCCGTAGGATGCGCGTGAGCCGTCCGAGCACTGCCCCCGCGAAGCCACCGGCCCCACCTCGGAGGACGCCGTTCGTAGGCACTGGGGCCCAGATCATCAGGCGTCTTCCGGGACCGACCCCCACGCCGACACCGGTGATACGGATATCGATCGAGATCACTATGTGCCGAGCAGATAGACGATACCTTGGGCGTTCTCGGGGGCGATCTGCTTGAGCAGAGAACCCAGAAGAGTCTCCACGACAATCAGCGACGCGGCGAACACCAGCCCGAGTGCGAGGGGCGGAGACGTCGAGAGCAGCAGCAGCGACAAACGGCGTTCACGCATCGGCGGCGTCCTACTCCCGCGTTGGAGCACGGCGTGCGGAGGTCGCACCCGGGATGGTGGACTGCAAGCCTGGCCGCTGTGATCGTTCTGCGTCATGGCGCCAGCTCACATCGATCTCGGTGCAGTTTGGCCAGCCGAATTCTCCCGGGCGGCCGCCCAGTTCTAGGTCGAATCTCTTCCATCAGTTATCACCAGAATCTCTCCGTCACAGGCTTGGGCAAGATCCCATGGACCCAGCTCAACCTCGATACCTGCATTCCCGCCTCCTACGATTACGGTGCGGTGAGTAAGTAGCGATTTGTCAATGACAACCACGATGTTGCGTGGTAACCCGAGCGGAGAAACTCCGAGACGCGGATAACCCAACTTCTTCGCCAAACCGTCCGCACTCGCCAGCTCCAGCCTTCCTAGTGCCAGATGACGAGATATCGACTTCATGTCAATCTTCCGGTTGATGGGGCAGACCGCAAGCACGAACTGCGCGCCCGACTGTTGCTGCAATAGAACTGACTTTGTAATTCGTTCCAACGGGACCCCCAGCACCTTGGAAAGGTCATTCGGAGATGCGACAGGCGAATCAAAGGCGGAGTGGTCATGAACCCTCACCGTAATCCCTAAGTTTTCCAAGGCCGCACCAACTCGACTATGTAAGCCATTCACTATTGTTCTCCATGTCATTCGGGGTCACTTTGCACTTTGCGCTACGACCCCATCTTCGCGACGATGAACGCGCGAGCAGGCGAGGGCACAGTGGGTGCAAACCGCTTCAAGTACGCAGCCATCCATTCAGATCGAGCGGTCAAGAACGGGTAGTCCGTGCTGACCATCTGTCGCACTGCCAGCATCGGCAACGGGGCGTCCAGCGGCCTGAAATCGTCGTTCCACAGACCAGGCTCGAGACACCCGGGATAGAATTGCCCCAGCATCAGACCATTTTTGATGAACTTCGATTTCCCGTGAGCCTGAACTGTGTCGATAATATCGAAGTCGGCCATATTAGGGAAGACCGCTACAATCGCCTTCAGTATTGCGTCCTTCCCGTCACGGGGAGACAGTTCGGGAAATATGTCTGCCATGTCTTCGACAATTGCCGACATCGACGTAAAATCGACGTTGTCGCTTTCAACGATGCCCGCCCAAAAAAGTCTTCGCTCGACAGACGGCCCGGCGAAGGGGCATACGGGGCCCGCCCGTCCCAAATTTCGGTGGGGCTCATTCAGATATTGGTGTGCCCAATTTCGAAGAAGTTCGATAGTCTCGCTCGTCGTTGCGAACGAGGTTCGCTCGAATACATTCACAAATTCTACGTGAGATCGTGTACCGATTATCCGTTCGATCGTCATTGTCGCCATCCTTGTTCACTATCGAGGCTCTGCCTCGGACCTCCGACGTAGGGGTTGAGTCGGTGCGGTGACGTGGGGGTCGGTTCTGATGGAGTCTGGTGGACAACGGCCCACCGGCCGTGGAAGTGCGTCATGGCGACGCGACGGTTGACGACGACCGACTTCCACTCGGGCCCTGTGACGGCGGGCGTTGAGTGCCCGGACCGGACCTGATCGCCCAGGCAACGGCTCCGTGACGCAGTTCGCGCGAATGACCTGGCACGCGAACGGTCTGGCGGGGACCGACCGTGAACACCAGAATGAACGTCCCGATCACTCGAGCACACTCCGTCACACCTTCCTGTGATGCGGTGACCACCTGGGCACTTCTCGGATGTCGCCATGCTTCCACCTGAAATCTCTTCTGGTACTTCCAGAATCCTCAACCAGCGGGCCAATGTCGTCAGCGCTGACCCCCATCTGCCCTCCCTGTCAGCCCCACCCTGCGTGTACCTGCTACCTGCAAGTACCCCACTCGGCGTCCAGGAGTGGTGGACGATCAGCAGCCGAGCGAGCGCGGCGATGTCGATGAGGTTCCGCGTCAGCGTCCTGGACGACCGGGAATGTGGCGCGCATTCCCGACCCGAAAGATCAGGACTGGGTGAATGTTCCGTCGAGCCGTGCCCGCGACAGCACGCGCCAGCGATGTCAAATGACAGCTTCGCTGTCGATTCGAGGCCCATCCGGGCGCTGAGAGCGATATACGAATGGCGTAGTGGTGGGTGTCGTGACCGGGTATGCCCGGTTCTCGGTGCATACCACCGCCGAAGTCCCAGACGCCCATGCCGGCAACTCACCGGCATCCGTCGTCGCTATGCCCGATCAGTCGTCAACATGGCCTCCCGCCCGGCGTTGAGGCTCAGGTGGGTTACGGCAAGCTCGGGATGTGGCGTGACCCGGCCACCGACCGTCGGGTGGCGGTGTGGGCGTTCGCGATGATCCTGACCTGCTCGCGGATGCTGTTCGCCGGGCCGGTGCTGCGGATGGACCAGGCCTAGTGGTGCGCCTCGCGCGTCGCGGCGTTCGAGTTCTTCGGCGTCCACGCCCGGATGCTGTGCGACAACCTTGGGGACCGGGGTCGCCCGGCCGGACCTGTACTACCCGCAGTCAGGCCGCGCCTACGCCGAACTCACCGCGTTCTACGGGCTGCTGATCGATCCCGCCCGCGCCGGCAAACCGAAGGACCATTCACGGATCTAGTCGAGGCACGACACCGGCCGAGTCATGGTGCCGTGACACCGCGGGGATGCGGATCGACACCTGGAACGCCCTCGACGACCTCCGTTACGACCGCTGCTTGCTCTCGGATCTGTTCTCGCTGCGGTTCGCCGATCAAACCGAGTGAGCTGACCCCGAAGAGTTCTCCTTGATCGAGATGTCGGGGCGACGCTACGACTCGCCGTTGCACGTGCACCATCGCGAGAGCGAGACGCACTACGTCCTCGACGGCATCATGCGGATACACATCCCGGGCCGTAGCGTCGAACTGCACCCCGGGGGAGGCCTTCTGCACACCGCGCGGGGTCCCCCAGATGTATCAGGGGTCTCGGATACGGCACGCTGGCGCCTCGTGATGGCGCCGGGCGGTTTCGACGAACTCGTCACGAGCAGGTCCGAACCGGCCGAACGCGGCGAAATCCCCCGCGGCCCCACCGCGGAGCGAAGGCCATTCCACCTGCGGACACGCTTCGCACGCATGGGCTCGAGACCCTCGGACCGCCCGGAACGATGCCCGATCCGCCTGTTTCCCCCCAGAGCCGCTGACGCCACTTTGGCGATACGGGATACCGGCGTTGCACCAGTCAGCTTCACCGAATTCGCGTCTACGACCGCTCCGGTGTGAAAGTAGACTGGCATCGTGAAGGCGCCCATTGCCGACCTCGCGGACTTCGCCGCATTAGAACCGTTCTTTCGGATCATCGAACAGGGTCTGCACGGACTGGCCCCGCCCGGTCACTTCTTCGACCTCCTCGCAGAAGACATCACCGTCGACTACGTGATCACCGTCCCCGGGTACCCGCGGCACATCGAGTGTTGGGCGTCTCTGGGGGTGACGACGACGGGGTAGGGAATCGTCAGTGGGGTTGCCGATGGGGTGGTCGGCGTCAGCGTGGGGGTTGCTTGTGTTCGTCTGCACCGTCAGTGTGACGAGGAACTGATGGATGCACGACACCCCCGCTGTATCCGGGAAGATTCTGCCGGGGGTGCCGCGCCTAGTGCGAAGGGCACTGATGGTGACGGTAGAGGTCGATCCGGTCCGCGTCGAGTCCCGCCTGTCGGCGGGTGAGATCGGGTGCCCGTGCTGCCCGGGTGGTGTCCTCGGCGGGTGGGGACACGCCCGGTCCCGTCCGGTCGCCGGGGTGGCGGAACAGGTGCGTCCTCGACGGGCCCGCTGCCGCAGTTGTTCGGTTACGCATGTGTTGTTGCCGGTGTCGTTGTTGCTGCGCAGGGCGTATTTGGCGGAGTGGGTCTTCTCGGCGTTGCTGGCCAAGGCCCGCGGTGCCGGACACCGCCCGATCGCATCGTGGTTGGGGGTGCCGACCTCGACGGTGCGGGGTTGGCTGCGCAGGTTCGGCGGGCGGTTCGAGGCGGTGCGGGCCTGGTTCCTGGGTATCGCGGTCACGGCGGGGGTGGATGTGCGGATCCCGAAGGCGTCGGGTTCGGGGTGGGCCGACGCGCTCGCGGCGATCGGCGCGGCCACGAAGTCGATCACCACCCGCTTCGGTCCGGTGGGCTTCTTCGGCACGGTGACGGCGGCGGGGGTGGCGGCCGCCGGTAGCTCCGGTCGGCTTCTCGCGCCGGGCTGGCCCCCGGATCCGGACCGGTGCACTCCCCACACCAGTCGGCCCTGACGATCCGGGATCCGATCGGCAATCCTCACGGACGTGACTGCCCGACACCGGATTCGGGCGGCGTGAACACGTGCAGGAGGCGAATCGGTGACCGAGGAGAAACGACGTGAACGGGGCCAGGCGATCGGGTTGTTCCGCTACCAGTTGATCTGCCCGGCCCTCGATACCGGGCTGTCCACCAAGGCCCGGGGCCGCCTGGTCCGGGAGATCGCCGGACGCGAACACACCGACCCATTCGGTAATCAGGTCCGCTACTCGCGGCACACGCTCGATCGGTGGATCCGCCGCTACAAGGCCGGGGGCTTCGACGAGTTGATCGCCTCGCCGCGCAAGCCGGCCGCACGCACCGACTCGGCGACACTGGAGCTGGCGGCCGCGCTCAAGCGGGAGAACCCGGCCCGCACCGCCGCCCAGGTGCAGCGGATCCTGCGCGCCTCGTCGGGGTGGGCCCCGTCGGAATCGACACTGCTGCGCCTGTTCCACCGGTTGGAGCTGATCGGACCCACCGCCGGTCCGACCACGGAGGTGTTCGGCCGGTTCGAGGCGGAGAACCCAAACGACCGGTGGACCGGGGACGCGTTGCATGGCCCGAAAATCGGGGGCCGCAAGGTGTATCTGTTCGCGTTCCTCGACGATCACTCCCGGCTGGTCACCGGCTACCGGTTCGGCTACGCCGAGGACACGGTCCGCCTCGCCGCCGCGCTGGAGCCGGCATTGTCCTCCCGTGGGGTCCCGGCCAGCGTCTACGTCGACAACGGTTCTGCCTTCGTCGACGCCTGGCTGCTGCGGGCCTGCGCGAAACTCGGTATCCGGCTAGTGCATTCGACCCCGCACCGACCGCAGGGCCGGGGCAAGATCGAACGCTTCTTCCGCACCGTCCGCGAACAGTTCCTCGTCGAAGTATCCGACACCACCGCCGAGGAACTCACCGCCGCGGGCACCGATCATGTCACCGCCCTGCTCGAGCTCAACCGACTGCTCACCGCGTGGATCGAAACCGAATACCACCGCAGGATCCACTCCGAAACCGGGCAAACACCCCTCGAGCGGTGGGATACCGGGTGGTCCCGACTCGGTCGTACCCCGTCGAGGGTGACCGGTAGCAATCTGACCGAGGCGTTCCTGTGGTCCGAGTACCGCACCGTCACCAAGACGGCGACGATATCGCTGCACGGCAACACCTACCAGGTCGACGTCGCCCTGGTCGGACGGAAGGTCGAATTGGTGTTCTCCCCGTTCGACCTGGAAACCATCGACGTCCGCTACCACGACAAGAGCCACGGCAAAGCGGTGCCGCACCACATCACCCGACACGTGCATCCGAAAGCCCGCCCCGAAACCAGCGAGCCGGTATCACCACCGGTGACCGGGATCGACTACCTGACCCTGACCGCCGACACGCACCACGAACAGGTCAGCCGCGAGCGGCGGATCGGCTTCGACGCCCTCTACGGCAACCGACACACCGAACCCGGCAGCGAACCGTCCACAGTCGCTGACGGTCAGATCCCCGGCCAACTCAGCATCGACGACATCAACAACGAGGGTGACGAGGAGAGATTCGGGTGAGTATCCAACGGCTGCAGGAACATTACGGATTCACCCGGATGCCTTTCGGTCGGGCCCTGGCCCCGGGGATGCTGCATCGGCATCCCGGGCACGCCGAGGCGGTGGCCCGGATCTCCTGGTGCGTGGATCAGCACGCGCTCGGGGTGATCACCGGGGAAGTCGGGGCCGGCAAGACCGTCGCGATCCGGGCCGCGGCCGCCGCGTTGGACCCCGCCCGGCACGTGGTGATCTACCTGCCCAACCCGTCGGTCGGGGTCCGCGGGATGCTCCACCACATCGTCACCGCGTTGGGCCACGTCCCGAGCTTCTACACCGCGACGTTGGCCCCGCAGGCCGCCGAGGCGTTGGCGGCCGAGCACGCTGAGCGGGGTCGTGTTCCCGTAGTCGTGATCGACGAATCGCACCTTCTCGACAACCAGCAACTCGAAGCGATCCGGATGCTCACCAACCACGACATGGATTCCGGATCCCCGTTCGCGGCACTGCTGGTCGGGCAACCCACGCTGCGGCAACGCCTCCGACTCGGCGTCTTGGCGGCGTTGGATCAGAGGATCGCGGTGCGCTACGCCCTGCCCGGGATGAGTACCGCCGATACCGCCGACTACATCACCCACCACTGCAAGATTGCGGGCCGCTCGGACCCGCTGTTCTCCGATGACGCGGTCACCCTCATCCACAATGCGGCCCGCGGATACCCGCGGGCGGTGAACAACCTCGCCGTCCACGCCCTGACGGCCGCGTTCGCCTCGAATCACGCCATCGTCGACGAGAAGGCAGCACGCATCGCCGTCACCGAAACCGGTCACGACTGACCACAGAGCATCGCCGTCAATGTGACGACGACGCCGTCACATTGCCGACCAAGGCCCCGCCCACACCACAAGGCGGGGCCTTTCTCACACCCCGATCATCGGCAACCACAGTGACGGCATCATCGGCACCTTCAATGACGGGCAACAATCGAGGGCCGTTCCGCAGTCGCCGAGCTATACCGCCCCTACGGCACCACCATTGTTCTCGACCGCTGCTTCGATCTGGCCGTCCACCACGACACCACCACCGACGTCGTGGTGCTCGAGTACGCCTCCGAGGGCCACGCGGTCGGCACCGGACATCGATACGCCAACCGATACATCTCCGTACTCACACTCCGCGACGGTGAAATCACGCATTGGCGGGACTACCTCGACCCCATCGCCGTCTTCGACGCCCTGGGCTGGCCACCACACTGACCTCCCGCCCGGGCACCCTCAGACACCCGCCCCACCCCCGCACCACGTCGCCAGCACCCCACCCACCTCACAACACCCAGACTGGAAGATCCAACCCGGGTACATGCCATCACCCCAGGTCACAACGCCATCACATCCCCAAGAACCGACATCGAGTTGCCCCACTACCCATAACCATTTACGCACCGGCACAGGACCCCCGAATGAACACTAGGGACTTCAGCTGCAGCGGTTCGCGTCGTGCGGCGACGCCCGGGGAGGAAGTCCGTGGTGTTCGAGAGATTCTCCGACCAAGCCCGCCAAGTGGTCGTCCTCGCCGCCGACGCCGCCCGCACAGCCGGCCTGCGCCTCGAAACCTCCGATCCACGACCGCATCATCGACGCCCTCGAACAAGCCGAATAGCAGCAGGTTCAGCCGGGGGTGAACAAATCCACGCAGTATCGAGCGATCGAGAGAAGGGACCCCCTATGTCACTCAACTCCGCGAGCCGTGTCGTTGTCCTCGGCGGCACCAGCGGCATCGGACTCGCAGTCGCCCAAGCGGCTTCGGAAGCCGGGGCGGCCGTCGTCGTCGCTTCACGCAACCCCGACTCGGTCACCGCCGCACTGAAGAAATTGCCCGACAACGCGGTCGGGCACGCTGCGGATGCATCGTCCACCGAGTCCATGCGCGCCTTCTTCGACAAGATCGACCAGTTCGACCACCTCGCATACACCGCAGCAGACACCCTCACCAGTACACCGCTCGAGGACTACACCCCACAGAAAGCCCAAACCTTCCTCAACCTGAGGGTCGTCTACGCGTTCGAGGCCGTCCGGCTGGCCGTGCCACATCTGCGCCCCGGCGGATCGGTCACCCTGACGAGCGGCACCGCCGCCTTCAAAGGCGGACCAGGCTGGTTGCTCGGATGCGCTGCCGCCGGCGCTATCGCCTCCGGTGCGCGGTCCTTAGCCGTCGAGCTGGCGCCGCTGCGGGTCAACGCCGTAGCCCCCGGCGTGATCCGAAGCCCACTGTGGTCCGGCATGACCGAAGCTGAACAGCAGCAGATGTACGCCGACACCGGCGCCTCGCTCCCCCTCGGACGGGTCGGGGAGGTACAGGACGCCGCCAAAGCGTATATCCAACTCATGGATCAGGACTACGCCACCGGCGTCGTCAGCGTCATCGACGGTGGCACATTGCTCGCCTGACACTCCGACACGAGGCCTGCATCCCCGAAACTGGAATCCGCAGCTCGCCGCGTCGTTCGCGCCCGGCGAAGAGCGGACTGCCGCATTCGTTCGGTACCGGTTGGCGCCGCCGGGCGAGCACACCCGGACAGATCCAGCTGCCCGGTGTGCTCACTTCCGGGACAGGTGTCCGCAACGACTGCGGCAAGGTCGATCGTGGCCTTTCTCCACCACCGCCCGATCGAACGCCAAGAACCGGTCGTCCGCGGTGCCCAGCCTGGTGACCCTCGTAGTCCCGCCGTTCGCCAGGACTACGAACAGCGTGTCCGGATCGATGGTCGGTGTGTTCATCACCCGCACAGTGGAGCCGATCGTCACGCCGCCCGTCGCGCTCCGAACGGACTGACGGCTACACGCCAACGAGGTCCCGAAGCTTCCGTTCCTGCTCGTGGTTGAGATTGGTGGAGAGCAGTTCGCCGGACTGCCCGACGAACTCGTCGTGGACCCGGTCGAGAACCGCGTCGGAGGTAAGCACGAACATCGCCGACGTCCCGGGTGTCACCTTCTCGCGTACATCGGCGATGAAATCGTCGCCGATCCCGATATCGGAGAGGGCCCCGGCAACGGCCCCGACGCCCGCACCCACAGCCGCTCCGAGCAGGGGTGGGAAGAATAGGACACCGAACAGCAACCCCAGAACACGCCACCGAGCGCACCCACCCCAATCCGATTGGTGAACTGTCGCGTCTTGGGTTTCCGTGCACCCTCGGGCCACGACACGATCGCTCCGTCGTGCACCTTGATCAGTTCCTGCTTCCGAAGATCCTCGAGCGTCGCGCGGGCAGTGTCGGCGCCGGTGTCCGTCGGAAGCTTCCTCGGCCCAGCCACGCCTACCTCTACATCGCCAGTCACCGGTCCTGGACATCGAGGACACCGACACCGCCGAGTCCTTCGAGGTACCCGATGCCGACCTGTCCGGCGAAGAATTCACCGTCGCGTCGTCCCGAAACAATCAGACGAATTCACCTGCACCAGTTGCTTCCTGGCCCATCAGCGCAGCCGCCTCGCCGATGGTGCACGGCTGATCCGCCGGGACTGCACCTTCCGAGAACACCGACACTTCCACGTTGGACACCAACGCGCTCGGTCACCTGATCACCGCCGCGGAGGCACTCAGCACAGCCCGCGAGGTTCTGGCCGATCTGGAGCGTGCCCTAGCAATGGCCGACGACGCGGCCGATATTACCCAGCGGTACACAGCGAGGCTGAAGGAACCCTGATCGGCCAGCGACCCCTTCTTCGTTCGCTCGCGACGGATACCCGATGACCCGCCGGTGCGGCCTCGAAGAGGGTGTCGAATCGGTTTTGTCTTCAGACCACACTCAGGCATCGCGTCCTTCAACGGCCATCGATCACTGGACTTCGAGCGGGATCTTGACGAGCAGTGAGGTCCCACTTCCAGGGGGACTCGACATCGCCATCGTGCCGCCGAGTGCCTCCACCCGGTCGGTCAGGCCGATCAGGCCGGACCCCTTAGCGGCGTCGGCTCCCCCGATGCCGTCGTCGCGAATCGAGAGGTGGAGGTCAGCGCCCTCGGCCTCGACGCCTACCTTCACCACGGAGGCTCGGGCGTGTTTGGCCGCGTTGGTCAGTGCTTCGGAGACGACGTAATAGGCGCCGACTTCGACCGAGTCGGGCAACCGTCGGTCCACACCAAGGTCGAGGTCGACCGGGACGGCCGACCGCCGGGCCAATATCCTGAGCGCGGGACCGAGTCCCCCCTGGGACA
Organism: Rhodococcus sp. NPDC059968; assembly: GCF_042738615.1. Classification (NCBI taxonomy): domain Bacteria; kingdom Bacillati; phylum Actinomycetota; class Actinomycetes; order Mycobacteriales; family Nocardiaceae; genus Rhodococcus; species Rhodococcus sp. NPDC059968. The sequence continues at coordinate 4,219 of NZ_JBHWUE010000134.1, read as the reverse complement.
GGATCGCGGGATGAATTCCACGGGATATCTCTTGCAGATCTGCTGAGACACCGTTCAATCCGGACACGATGTCACCAAGCTGCTTCCTCAGCGGCGGCTGTTCAGGCGGCACCGACGCCTCTGCCAGCCGTATTTGCAGCCCCAGCGCGACCAGCCGTTGCTGGGCGCCGTCGTGAAGATTGCGCTCGATGCGCCTTCGCGCCTCGTCGGACGCGGCGACGATCCTGGCGCGCGACGCCACGAGATCGGCTCGGGCTTGCGCATTGGCCACGGCGGTGCCGACCAGATCGGTGAATTCCGCGATGCGGGCCGCGGCCACGTCGGGCAACGGGCGGTCGGCTCGTGACAAGGCGGTCATCGCCCCCCAAACCGACCCACCGACCATGATGGGGGCACCCACCGCCGAATACGCAGACCCAGGTAATTCCGGTGGCGACTCCTCGGTGATCCTTGCCGGCTTGCCAGTCTCCCGCACCGGCCCAGCAACGGTGTTGGTGATCGGGATGCGAGTTCCGGTTGGCACGCGCTCGCCCGCGCGCAGCCACGTGGCCGTGACAGTGGCAGTGCCGTCGGCCTCGAAGCGCAGGATCCTGGTGATCTCGGCACCCAGAACCAGCCCGACTTCTTGCGCGACCGCGGCGAACACCTCATCCGACGGCCTCCCGCGCGCGACGAGCGTGGCAACGCGCCGAAGCGCGGCATGTTCGTCACTGAGCCGGGCCAGCTCGCCCACGTGGTGCTGCAGCGACTCGGCCATCGAATTGAACGCCCGTTCCAGCACACCGACCTCGGCCTTGCTTGTCTCCGGCACGCGTGCGTCCAACTTCCCGGCGGCGATCCGCTCAGCCGTCATGGCCGTCCGGCGAACCGGACGAACCACCCTTGTGGTGAGGTAAATCGATATCACTACGGTCATGAGCACCGAGGCCGCGAGTCCGCCAGCCGCGATGAAGGTCGCTCGCCGGTAATCGTTGTCGGCGTCGGCCTGTTCCGCCGCACTCAGCGCCAACTCAGTTGTGACATAGCCGTCCAGCTGGCGCCGCAGCGAGTCGATTCGACGTTTCCCATCCTCACTGGCCGGGATTCCTCGCACCCAGCCCTCTCCGCGGCGTGCAGCATCCACCAGCGGTACCGAGTAGTCCCTGATGTAGGCAAGGGAGTCCGTCTCCAATTGTTCGGCTCGCTTCGCCTGCTGTGGATCGTCCACGATGTTCCGCAGCGTTGCGACCCGTTCCGGAAGCGTCCGCCGTCCGATTTCCCACGGTTCGAGGAAGCTGGGCTCGCCCGTGATGATGAACCCGCGCTGGCCTGTCTCCATGTCGATCAGCAGGCGTCGCACGTCACGGGCCACGTTGACCTCCTGCACCGAATGGGTGGCACCCGCCCTCGCCCGGCTCAAGTCCGTAAGTGCGACGCCCAGGGCCACGTATGCCGCTGCAACGACGAACACGAGAACGCCGGTAGCGAGCAGCAGTCGCGTCGTCAGTCCAGCCCGCATCGTGGCCCACCTCGAGGGAAGCCCGTTCCCGTCGCCGTCGACATCGGGTGCCACCGCCCAAACGCTTCACCGAACTGCCGGAGAGGCGATCCCCTCAGCCCGCAACCTCCGGCGCATCGGAAATCCGGTGCGTCGACCCCACGAAGAAGTAGAGCACGCGGCGTGTCGCGACTACAGCGCCAGTTTTCCTCAGAAGAACACACGTATTTCTGCGCTGTCAAGGGACATCTGTTCCTGGATCTGGCGCACTATTCGTGATTACCATGGGGCGCTTGACTATCCGGAGTGTCGGACACGTTTGCGGAGCAGGTCGAAGTTGGCTCACCCGTACACCTGCCGGTTGAGCATTCTAAAAGTTACGTGGAACCTGGCCGTGGGGATGATCATGCCTCCTCGGTGTTGACCACGGAACTGAGGAGATGGCTTGAGCGGCACGCTGGTGTTGGAAGAGACGTGGCCGATGCTGGGCCGGCATGTGCAGGCAGCCGGGTGGCCGCGGGTATGGACCGATCTCGGGCGGACGCCTCGGACGATCGACGCCTACCCCCGGGGGCTTGCCGAGTACCTGGAGATGTACGAACGGGAGGGAGTCGACCCGCTCACGGCGAGCCGGGCGCATGTCGGCGTCTATGTACGGGAGTTGACCAACCGGCCCATCCGCCGAGGCGCGAACGGGGTGTCCCTCGACTCCGGATCCGGGGCCGGCCAACGCCACCATTGCGCAGCGGCTGGTGCCGGCGCGGCCGTTCTACGACCACCTCATGGCGGAGACTAAAAGGAATACATACATCGAAACGGCGATGCCCGCCATTGGGCTCCGCCGCTGCCCCGGTCCCGCGCCGCCAGCGAAGGCGCGATGGCCGTACGAATCAACCATTGGCTCTCCTCGCCACGGTGTGAGCGATGCCGGTACCACGCACGACTCCACCCTCTACATCGTGGCTTCCACCGAGTGGGTCCCCGGTCACGGTGAGCTCGCCGTCACGGACGGGTTCGTTGCACGCGGCGCAGACGGTCAACAGGTGGAACTCGGCGCCGCAGACGTGTTGGAAGATGACCGGCTCGCCGGGGTTGACGTATCGGTCGCCCCATTCCTTGAGCGCGAGCAGGATTGGCCAAAGGGCTTGCCCGGCGCCAGTCAGCAGGTACTCATGGCGTGGCGGACGCTACGAATACTGCAGGCGCTCGATCACACCTGCTTGTTCGAGTTTGCGCAGCCGTGCGGTGAGCACGTCACGCGGTGCTCATGGCGATGTCTTGAAAGCGGGTGTGTCCGTGGCGAATCTCGCGGGCCACCAGCAGTGCATAGCGGTCACCGACGATCGAGAGCTTATCCTGGACTCACCGATAGGTGCTTACTCCATGGAGTTGGTAGGACATTCAAACCACGTCGTGCAGCTGTCGGCCGCCACCGATGTTCGAGTTTGATGCAAAGGGGAAGCGCGTGACTGTGTGCCTCGTCCACGGCAACCCCGAGACCGCCGCCGTCTGGAACAGATTGGCTCCGCTCCTCGATCGCGGACCCGTCGTACGCCTGTCCCCACCGGGTTTCGGTGCCCCGGTGCCCCCGCGGTTTACGGCCACGGTGGAGGAGTACCGCCGTTGGCTGGTCACCGAGTTGGAGCGCTTCGGGCAGCCGGTCCACCTGGTGGGTCACGACTGGGGCGGTGCCCACGTGGTGAACGTCGCGATGACACGGCCAGAACTGGTGCACAGTTGGGTGTGCGACGTCATCGGCCTCTTCGACCAGGATTTCCGGTGGCCCGATCGGGTGCAGGTGTGGGCGACGCCGGGAGCCGGCGAGGAGGCGGTAGCGGCGATGATCGACCCGCCGGTCACCGAACGTGCTGCGGCACTGGTGCAGAAGGGAATGCACCAAGACGTTGCCTTACCTGTCGCGGAGGGGCAGAACGCCGCCATGGGCGAGTGCATCCTTCGCCTGTACCGCGACGCCGCCCAGCCGACCATGGCCGAGCTAGGCCGCAATCTCGAGCGAGCCGCCGCGCGGCCGGGCCTGTCAATCATCGCCACCGAGGACTCCTACGCCACCGACGAGCAGCGTCGCCGCGCAAGCGCGCGCGCCGGTGAGAGCGCAGAGCTCGACGGACTCGGCCACTGGTGGTTCACCCAAGACCCACAACGGGGCGCCGCGACCATCAATGACTTCTGGGCAGGAGTGGGACGAGAGTGATACCCAGAAGATGACGATCAGCAACAAGCTCTCTGTGCGCTATCAGCGTCGTCGCTGCGCCGGCGATCGCTGATCAGTCGCCCCCCAGGCCCAATACGGCGGAATTGAACATGCGGCGTAGCCGGAAGACCGCCCGGTATTGCATCAGATGACCGAAGGAGACTCCAGGTTCGACGACGGTGTAACCCAATTCGTCGTTGATCTCGAGCACCTTGTTCATGCGCCGGAGATCGACGACGACGGTACCGCGGTCGGCGGCCGCGGCTCCACCATAGCCGTTGTTCCGGCCTTGGGAGTTGAACCACACCGGGACCGAGGTCTCGTTGGCGATCCGGAGAATGGACTGGATCTCCTCGACGGTCGCCGGTCGCCGGTTGCAGGACGGCGGACGGCGGACGGCGGACGGCGGACGGCGGACGGCGGACGGCGGACGGACGGTACCCGAAGCTCGGCGGCGAGGACTCGGCCACACGATCGGACTCGGCGATGACATGCTGTGCGCTGTGCACACGGTTCCGCCGATGTCGTCG